>NZ_VPEK01000001.1:0-320745 GCF_013417145.1 Acinetobacter sp. YH16044 | reverse complement strand
GCTGAGATCGGTAAAATCCTACAAATCGCCTCAACACCATATAACGCCTTATTGTTATGGATGAAATCCACCATTATTTGTGTGGGCGGTCGAGCTCCGCCTGGGCGAAAAAAGCGGCTGCTTTACGCAGAATTTCATTGGCACGCTTTAATTCTTTGATTTCACGTTCCATTTGCTTCATTTTTTCTTGATCAGAGATCTGTTGTACTTTGATAGGATTTTGCTCATCTAAATGCTTTTGATGCCAAGCACGAAGTGTTTCAGGAGTACAACCAATCTTAGGCGCAATAGCTGTGATCGCAGCCTAATTAGATGGATAGTCTTTTTCAGATTCAATCAATAATTGAACCGCTCTTTCTCTGATTTCAGGGGTATATTTTAATTTGGTCATCGGAACATTCTCTCAGAATACTGAGTCTCCGACAAACCCGGTACGGTTCAGTCTTTCTATTTGCCAATGGTAATGCCTATATCGGGGGATACCTTGGTGCATTCAATGTAGATCCGATAATTCTCAATTATTCAGTTCAAGATAAAATTTATATTGGTTATTTAAAAGGATTTAACTACTTAATTTATGCATTATTAGTTCTTTTTATAAGTATGGCTGCCTGGCAGATTTGGCTTTCCTTTGATGGCTCTAGATATTTTAATAATTATTTGGATAAAAAACTTAACACTGCCCCTAGAAAACATTCTCCAATTATTCATAACTCAAAATTTCATGAAGAATTACAAAGCTCATATTCTAAAAACTCTACCTTAGGTGTTGTAGTATTTATTACTTTAGTTGGAACACTTTTCTTGCTCTCACATACAGAAAAGACAGCTCAAGCAAATGCTTTTAATTACATGGAAAAAAATCATTTGATATGGTTTCGATAAAATCAGCTGAAAAAAAGAATACCTACTATGAAATTCTTTGCGGATCAGCTCTCTGTGCGGTTATGGATATAGAGAATAAAAAGGTAACATTTGAGGAGGTTAAAAACCTTGAGTTTACCCCTAAAGAGCCATTAAAGAATTAAGCATAAAAAAGCACCCTAGGGTGCTTTTCTTTTGGCATAAAAACCGGCCAAGGCTGGTTAGCTTTCACCAAACAAATCATCTTTGATATATAGGTCTGCAACTGTCTTAATCCCTATTTTTAACTTTAATCTTTCAATATATTTATTAAAGTCACCATCTTTAGTCAAAATAAATAAAGAGTGATTGGCCAAGGCTATACCCAATATCTGCAAATCAACCTTTACCTTTTGCTTACCTATATCTAATTTATTTTTATTATAGCGCTCACCTAGTTGAGCTGTTAAATATGCGGCCTTCTCGTCAAAGCTAATTACTCTAGCCTGCCTTTTAAACTTCTGGAAAAAAGAAAAGCGTTCTGCATAATCATGAGCCAAAAATTCACACATAGCTGGTGCAGGAATAAGAGTTTCCTCAACCTTATTTAAGTGACAGAACTGCTTAAAACCATAAGCAAAAGCCTTATCATTTAAAAGAGCTACAAGTATATTGGCATCAATCGTTATTATCATGACAAGCGTTCATCTTCCAAAACTTTATATGGGTCATCCAAGTCTTGCCACCCACTTCTTCCATAACCAACAAAATCATCTACCCAACTATCTACAGTATCATTTTCTAATATTTCAAAGCTCTCAACTTTAAAATCTTCTAGATATAGCTGGAAATCCCCAGAATCAGAGTATGTGGCAACTCCGTTAAATTCAATTATTCTCTCCGAGGCAAGATAGTTTCTTAAAACCTCAACCATGTTTTGCGTAACCTTGGTATTAACCTTAAATCCATTAAGAAAATTAATCCCAAGATAATAAGAATCCTTACCAGAAGAAATCTTATAAATCCTGCCTCTTAAGCTTTCATTTTGCTTAAACTTGTTTGGGGTGATAACCGTTTCGATACTTCTTAAAATTTTCATCTGCTTCGGGCTCTCACCCTCACGATGTACCCCGATTTGAGCATTACCCCAATCCAGATGCTTACTCAAATATTGATCTAAATCACCACCATCTGATTGCAAAACTTGATCTATAGCGACTTTATATTCTTCAGCATCTAGTGGTGGACTACCAACATAAATAGATCCTTCCTGTAGATAACCGAAATTATCCTTAGATCCTTTTAGCAAATTAGCGAACTGCTTAAATAGCTCAGCCATTTCGCCAAACTTTAAATCGGTCGGTTTTTTATCCGGCAAGCGGAGTGCGATGACAAGCTTATCTGACATAACCACCTCCCTTTTAAGTTGCCTATAAAAATTATCACTAATGCTATATTAGCATTCGCTGTAATTTAACATCTTTGCATTTTTGTTCAATGGCTTAAAAAAAATAAACGTCATAAAATGTCGTAGAACAAGAAACCAACTCACGCTGATTTCCCCCTCACTTCATCTAAAAACAAATTATCCAAAGCAAAGACACACTCAACAAAGATATGCAGCTCACAAGGTGCTTCATACAACTCAAGATACGCATTGATATGGCTACCATCTAGCGGCATAGTCACAGGATGATATGAACGCCCTCGTGCAATCACATTGAATGCACTCAAAATAGCGTGGGCTGTAT
Organism: Acinetobacter sp. YH16044; assembly: GCF_013417145.1. Lineage (NCBI taxonomy): Bacteria > Pseudomonadati > Pseudomonadota > Gammaproteobacteria > Moraxellales > Moraxellaceae > Acinetobacter > Acinetobacter sp. YH16044. The sequence goes on along the minus strand of NZ_VPEK01000001.1, from coordinate 318,151 downwards.
AACTAAACTCAGGCGCATCATCTAGCTTGCGCCCTTGCTTTTCACGGATCTTCTTTTGAAACTCCGTTAGTCCACCGTCTCCTGCATGCCATTCGTAGAGCTTTGTGACTTTCCCAAAGTATCAGCTTTAACCGCATCCGCTTCCAATTGGATCTTTTCAGCATGCGCTTTTACAAAGACCCAAATTGCCACACCTATATCACCCATGTTTAATAATTTAGTGGCATTTTCAGGTGTATAAGGCTGTTCAGTTTCTTTGCCATTTTCACGGAAAGATACACCATCCCAGTCTTCAATAAGGTGGCAGGCAGCAGCTTCAAGTAATAATTCATGATAAAGCTTATCTTCACCACTGGCTGTTGATACGACGTAGCCTTTTGATGCAACTTGATTTTGTGCACGCTCTAATGCAACACGATATGGTTTATATGCCTCACCACGAATCTTGAAGCGAGCCAATACGTTACCTTCAGCATCTTTGTATTCTTTCCAAAGAGATGTTTCTTTGCTTTTTTCAATTTCTACAACTAAGGTCATTTTCTTTTTCGAAAAATATAGCCCCTTTCGGGGCCTTAATTATGCTGTTGTGCGTGTAATTGTTGGTGCTTCTTTCACATGGCGGAATTCCATCGCCATAGTGTGATCATCATTTTTATTGGTATCTGAAAGCCCTTCGTTATCAAGCTCCAGCTTCGTAAAATTGAACCCGTAAGCATTACCTTTTGAATCTTCCATGCCAATTTCAGCTGTCATAGTTTCACGAGATTCAACAAATGGAATCCATTCTTTTGATGTTGTTGTAAGAGCTAATGTCACATTCAAAGTAATAGTGACATTGCCTTCTGTGTAACGGTTTGGAATCAAACTACCGTTACCCAAACATGGCTTAGCAGTCAGATTGTTATTGATAGTAATTGTGAAGGACTCGGCACATGCTGTTCCCACAGTAGACACACCACTAATTTTAAACTCATTCACGTTGATTGATGACATGAATGGAGTATCTGTAGCTGCAACAGGATTTACTACTGGTGTTGCAGTTGGATTGCTATAGCCGGTTGCGCTAATTGAAGCTGTGCCTGTGATTTTCCCTTCTGTGTCGCCTTGAATGGTCAGCTCACCAATTCGACAACCCGTGAAAACTTGAATAAACCCGACTTTTTTGTCGTGCTTAACAATTGTGTATGTTGGTAGTGTGTCACCACCAATCTCCAAAGTAAAAACACTCGGTGTGCCTGAATCAACAAATAAATTACCAGCAACACCTTCAAAAAACATATCTTGGCTTAAAGCGGATAATTCAAATTCAATGCTACCAGTTGCTTCAGCTGAACTTGCCACAGAACCTTGCTCAAAACGTGAATCAACAATCTCATCCGATTGTGTCATCGATACCGTTTTTTTCAGTGAGTCTGAGTTTCGACGCAACGTATGCCACACTGGCACCGCAGGCAAAGTATTAGGTGTTTCTTCTTTCGCAATGTGGATTACCACATCAGTGCCCTTTGACATAGTTGTCTCCTGAATATAGGCATAAAAAAACCGCCCTAAAAGGACGGCTAAATAAGAATTTGGGTTTAGTTCACTACGTATGAAATATTCACGTTGTATTGGTAATAGAGTTCACCATGGGTACTTACATCAATAATAGAAGCCTCACGCAATTCCAAATCATCTTTTTTATGGAACTGCATATGCTCAGCCCACTTATCGGCCATCTGTGATATTGAATCTGTGCCAGTATTTAAAGGTGCAAACAATTGGATATAAACAATACCAGTAATGCGTGTACTTGGTTTAGATCCGATCTCTGCAATATAACTGCCCGCATTTTTAACTGTAACTTTGGCCCATATCTCATTTGCTGGCGGCTCAAAAGGTTTACCATCAACAAGCGGATTATTTGCTAATTGGATGTTTGGTTTAGGCATTCCAGTGAATGTACCCACACGTGCCAAAATAGCCCGCAAGGCTTGAGTATTTGTCATCATTTATATTTCTCACAAACATACTGAAATGAAAGTGCATAAACACCATTTGGCGCTTGTTGAGAGTGACCATTTTCTAAACGAATGCCATACGGACTATTACTTTGGATATAGACCAGGCCGCCAAACTTAGCTGAAGCTGCTACTTTAAGACCATGATTTAATGTTTCTGAGCCTGATTCGTCATAATTTTTTTGGTATGCATTATCTGGTGAATCAAGCGTAACCTTGTGTGATGCTCTAAATTCGCCATCCATTACAGGGGAACGCACAATGACTTGCTGAAGTGTTTCACCCACGATATTTTTTACATGTTGGTCAGCATCCTTGAGCATGTGTGCAGCAAAATCACTTGGTTTGTTTTTCCATGCCATATTTCACCCATTAAAAAACCCACCGAGGTGGGTCCTTATCGCGTTTTTAAAATTACTTGGCTTTAGGTTCTTTTTTAAACTTTACCGTAATTTTATTCTTAACCAAATTTTTTCCAATTTCATAATCAGGGTTGTACGTCGCTAAATTATGAGCTGCTATTCCCGCAGCAGTTACCACTCCCAACCCAACAACAAGTAGTCCTGAGGCAATTCCAGCAGAACGACCCTCAGTATAAATTCGACAAGTCAATCCATTACTCTCAATGGTTTTTTCAAGCAAGGAAACACATTCCTTAATATTTCCACCAACACCTAAAACCTCAAAAGACTTTTTGTTAGTAATCATTGAGTCAAGATAGGTGCTATTTAGAGAATCATATTTAACTGTATGCATTTTTGATGAACTTATTTTGAAGTGATCAGAGAATTACTACATTAAAACAGAATTAATATACTAATCAATAGCTAAGAACCAACTTTCCGCAACTGGCAAACCCAAATAGACCCTGTCGGATCTGCACCAATATTCACAATCTTGAACCGACCCTTTGATGTAGCCCAGACATCACCAATCTGAGGCACCTGAGTCACTTCATTTTGCAGCACAGTTGCCTTACAGTCTGTCACCTGATAATCAATAGGCTTGACCATATCTTTCAAATAAGAACCAAACAGCACGCCACGACCAAAATAAGATTCGTCACCAATGACTGGGTAAGTCTGCGTCTCGAAATCCATTTCACCAGAGTAAATTATCTTTTCACACGTGAATGAATCCACAGCATCCGCCAGCTTTTTATTAAATGCCGCAGCAACCTTTGATTGAATTTTGTTCTTGATCATGACTTTCGCTCTCTTCATACATAGCAAACAAGTCTTGAGCTATTCGCTGGATTGAATATGCTTCAAATTCAATGCTTGGCTCTTTTTCACCCATTAGGTGTTTTGTACGCTGCCAAATATGCACAGCTTCATGCAACAGTAAACCATGAACAATAATCAGTGATTTATCTTGCGTTTCCCCGAGCTGAACAATGCAGTGCCTGCCGCCATCGTAATAATCGACTTGCGCAGGACAGCCAAGAGATAGAAATTCATCCGAATCATTCATGTCATCAAACAGAAGATCCATATGCATCTGATTACGAGCAAGCGTGTACTTCGAATGCTCAAAAGGCGTGATATACCATTCAGGCACATAGTCGGTGTTAATCATGCTCGAAACACCTCAAACCCGAAGCCTTTAGGCTTTAAATCCAATGACGCAATGTAAGCCCGTGCAATTTGCTCGAACTCAGATACCTCAACACTACCTTCAGCAAAACTTTCAGTGACCTGCACCGTGTCTGCTTTTACGCTTTCACTGGTAGTTTGGCGAGCAATGCCCGCGTAAATCACACCAGCTTGAATGCCTTTAATAATTTCACATGCGGCATCAATCAGGATTGGATCAATTGGATCAGGAATAGATCCGACTTCGTTTCGCATCCATGTATTGGCTAATTTAATGAGGCGAGCTTTATCACCAGCTGGTGCAAAGTCTGCCCCCATAATTTGCTCAGCCTGTTCTTGGGTAATAAAGCTCATGGGTTATTCCTTAGATTGTTCTACTTTTGAGGCTTCTTCTGCGGCTTTAGCTGCTTTCAATTCCGCAGCAGTTGGCTTTTTGGTGGGTGGCTGCAATTCATCAATACGCGCCTGCATAGCAGCAACATCATTTTTGAATGCAATGAATTCACCTTGGGCTGTGGCTAGTTGTTCTTTCAACTCCACATTTTCAGCAATAACTTTTGCACATTCGGCTTTTGCATCATCAATCGCGGCTTGAAGTTCTGGTGTGATGCCAACTTTTGCTTCAATGGTGACAATATTGGAATTATTGCGCTTAATCAGATCTAGATAAGCCTTAGGAACATCACCAGCCACTTCTGAGCATGGTTCCAAAGTGTCAGCTTCGTGATAAGCACTAGCTTTGCGGAGGATATAACCTTCACCTTGAAGTTTTGCCACATTTTCGGGAGAGAAGTCATCCGTGAAATATAGGCGTTTATTAGATTCTTTTTTCATGTTTTCTATTTCCAATCAGGCAAAGAAAAGCCCCTTTCGGGGCACTTCATTTAAGCAGACTTAATTAGGACGCCAGCTGTATCTTTCACGCTTGATGCGATCAGATCCCAGTTAGTTGGAGTGCCAATTGCTGCATCAGTTGGAGATTTGCCACCAGTAGCGGTATCCCATGCGTAACCTTTCACACCTGCACCGAATGTCCACTCAGCTTGGTAGGTGTACTTGATATTCTCACCACCGGTGCCCGGCACCAATTCAGCATTGAAGTCATTGTTATCATTCACGACAACAGCACCTTCTACGAGGCCTAGCGAGTTGTAGAATGCAGTGCCAGCATTATCACCTACCAAGGCAGGCGCATCGGTCACCACAAACACACGACCAAACGGATCACGAACCACATTCACACCATCATAACGGAACAGGTTTTCTGAGTTGGCCAGAGCATTGTCAAACAGGTTGTGCATTGTTGTAGAGTGAACAATCCAAGCACGAATTGCGCTTGAACGATCACCAAGTTTCGCAGCACCTTTGTTAAGCAAGCGGAATGATGCAGCATCAGTACCGTCACCATGCACGGCATTGGTATTTCCTGAAATTGCTGTAGATGCACCCAAAATTCCCGCATTCAGCATGTCAGCTAAACGCGCTTTGGCCAACTGCTCACCAATTGTTAAGGCAGCAAGTTCAGGGTTTTGAAGAATCCAAGAATACTGCTGTTTTTCATACTCAATCGGCGGAGTGCCTGCAGCAACCTTTACAGCCACATCAAGTAATTGTTCTAAACGTTTTGCGGTAACTGTACCTGTACCATATGCATTACGACGACGCACAATTCCAGCAATTGCCTTGAACGATGCTTCAATGTTGAAATCACCACCGAAAGGCTCATTGATCAATTGGATTGCGCCCTGTGATGCTTCGTTGAATTTATCAATGTCCTGTGCCACTGTTTCTGTCATTGCGGCATAGGTTTGCTTGTTAAATACCTGTAAATCAAAAGGCATATGCCTCTCCTTAAATTAATTTATGCTTTTTCGCCCACTTGCTTCATGTAAGCAATCTTTTCTTCTTTGGTTTTGCATTCAGCCAAAGATTTAGGGCCCGATTTGTTTCCATCACCACCCTGAAAACCCGCACCACCAGCTTGAGAACCTTTTAAAATTGAATCCTTATGTTGGTATCCGCCAACCAAAGTTTCTAAAGCTTCGTCAAAGTCTGCGATTTCACCCGGGCGAGTGCGTGAATAGATTTTTTGACCGTCTGTACCCACTGCTACAACCTTGCCATTTTCGATCTGGAAGTTTTTACCAAACGTGGCTTGAATCATGTCTACCGGTACAGCGATGTTGTCTTGAATGAACTTAGAACGAGCAAAACCGCCACCAATAAGTTCGTTATGCAGTTGGGTTTGGAAGGCATCACGCTCTTGAACAATTGGTGCATATTTGTCTTCAACGGCTTTAATTGCTTCGAGTTTGATTTTTTCGACTTCGCCAGCATCCACCAGTTTTTTATCGTCGAAGTTTTTCAAGGTTTCTAAAGCTTTTTTGGCTGCCACTGGATCTTCAATGCCTTCAAATGCTTTTAGTGTGGACTCGGCTTTTTCTTTTGCTTCACGATGGGTTTTTGCTTCCGCATTTAGAGTGCTGATCTTTTGCATTGCTGAACCAGCATCAAAGCCAACCTCTTTCCCATCATCATGCACATAGACTGGAAGCCCTTGAGTGTCTACTTCTGCATATGTTTTATTGTCAATGACTTGTGTTTTAAGTTTCATAGGTTTCCACCATGTTGAATGAGCATCCGCTCGTTACGCTGTCCGCATCCGCTTTCAGCAGGCAATAAAAAAGCACCTCGGGAGGTGCTCTATTTGAATTTAGTTTTTGGGGTAATTGCAAAAAAGCAATAACCTTCGAATTTCTAAAGTTTGTTTTCTGCAAGTTAAACTTCTGTTACTGCTTTTGAGATATCCTTATGACCTAAAGAAAGCCCTTTCGGGTCATGATTTGGATTATTTGCATTTGTTCTCTGGTTGGTTTAATTGCTCACGCAACCATTCAGACTCATCTTGCAGGCTTTCTTTGGTGTATCCCATTGCTCGGACACCTTCTGAAGCTCCCTCATACTCCTTAAATCTACTTAAGACAAAATCATAAAGTTCAATATTCTCTTTCCAACCTTTGCAATCTAGAGCTTTAAGTTTATTGGACCTAGCTAGATCCTCTTGCTCATTCTTTGCCTCCGTAGAAATCACTTGATTTCTGTCCGATTGTGTTTGAACGTATCGCTCCATTAACTTGTAATATTTAAGTTCAAAGTCTTTTTGAGTTGAAGCAAAAGAGGTGCTTGATACAATTACACAAAATAGAAATGCGAAAAGCTTCATTGTTGTTATCTGCCTAGTTAAAATAGTGATGACTATTATATTTAAACACCTAACAATTCAAAGGTTTTTTTATCTAAAACCTTCAACTCATCCAACGTATAACCACGCTTATTCAGCGGATCAGCAAACTTATCAATGCTGTACTCACCTTTTTTATAAAGCTCATACTTAGATTTACCCAGCCAAGTGCGCTGAAAGAACTCATCCGACTGCTCGAAAAACTCTTTAAATGATGTATTGGCATCAAGCTGACCAATAAGATGTTTACGCTCATCCTTAGGAATATCTTTGACTTTACGCTCGTCCATAACGAAAGGCCGTAATCCACCAATCTCACCATCCTTATTGCAAGGCACATATGTTGTGCGGTTATTTGGATGCACTGGAAATCTTGGCCGCAATGGATCATCGATAGAAAATACGTCACCGTCGATTGATGCGCAGTACTTACAAGTGCGCCCATCCAATGTGGCTACAACTTTTACATACTCATACCCAAGCGCCTTGTACGTATCGATATAAGTTGCAGTACTAATGTGACTGCGGGCTGTTCTTACTTGACGTTCAATTGATTCACGTGACGACTTAAGTAAGCCATCTTTATAATCTAAAGCCTTTCGCCCCTTGATTCGTTGCACAATCTGCTGATTGGTCTGCCCTTGTGAAATACCATCACGAATTGCACTTTCAACTTTCTTTCGTAGTGTTGCTGCAATATCTGCAAATAGATAATCAACCAAAGCACCACCTGAAAAGGTGCTTTCTTAATGGTTTTATAAATCTTTTCAGCATTAACAACTGCAGCAGTACCAGCAACTAACTTCGCAGAATATGAAGCCTCATAAACCGCCAACTGTAATGCTGATTTATCGAACTGCTCAAACAAGTCCACATCAATTGATTTGAACCACTCATTCAGAATGGTCTTAATCTCTTCAATGTTTTTACTTGATTTAGCCTTACTCGAAAAGTTTAGGCTTTTAAGTGCATTTCGCTCTGAGTCTGACAGCTCGTTTAAGATATCTACTAAGCGGTTTAACTGGCTATTGGAAAGATTATTAAACTGAGCTGTAAGTTCATTTACTGCTTGAGATGATGCGCGGTAGAGATAAGCTGAATGTTGGCTCAGCGCATCAACCAAGGCTTTCTGCGCTGAAATATTCATGTTTAATCCTTATCATCTAGTGAATCGATTCCACCATCTTCACGCTTTTCAATTTTCTTAACGATGTCTTCCCATTTATCTTCCGGGAAAGTACCGGTCTGCTCGTAGTGGTACCAAACATACATCGGCAATTCACCTGCAAGACAAGCTTCGTAAATCAATTTAGAGCGAGTCGCATCATATTTAGGTTTATTAAAGTCTTGGGCAATCATGAAACTAAGCTCATCCACCCTTAAATCATGTTCAGGCATCACAAACTTGGCACACCAGCGCAGCGCATTGGTAAATGCTTCAGATACATTGGCCACAACGAGTGACAAAACTGAATGCTGGACTGAGCTGTCATTGTCTGCCTGAGTGGCTGTCTTATTGGCTGAACCGACTTCAATGAGTCGAGCGCCAAGCTCTTTCATTTGGTTCCACTTATCGTTCATACGCTCATAAGCCAGTCCATTTTTTTCAGCTTGGACCATCTTCGCATCTGTTGGGATTCCTGAGCGACTGCCGACAGAGGCACCTGACTCTTTCACCATGGCATACTGCTCTGGTGTGATGCTTGGGAAACACAACGTAGGCTGACCAACAATAAATGCCGATTCTTCTACATCAGCAGTACTGGTGTAATAAGACAGCTCCATAGTTGCCAACTCATACAGTGGTGCTGTACCAATTTCATCTGAGTTATCTACCGCGCCACAGAAAGTGAAAGGAATATAATCCCAAGGCTGACCATGGTAATCAGTTGGAATGTACTTCTCTCCTTCTACCCATTCGCCTTTATCGTTCTTCGTATAAATTTGAACTGTGTAAACAAAGCCGCTACCACCTTCTTCAAGCGCCAAAATTCGATACTGATCTTTAGTTTCAACCTTAAATCCATTGCGGGTTTTTACCGTCTCAAGCAGCTTCACAAAACTTAGCTTTTTCTGGTTACCAACAATGATGTAATCCCAATCAATAATTGAACTAGCCTGAAGAATATGGATCATCGGAAAAGCACCTTTAGACTTTTCCTCTGCCTTACTGCGACTTGGCGCAACATTTGGAAAATCAACATAAACACCACAGCGGTAGTTTCGGTTAATTAAACGTGTTGCACGTTGGGCACTCTGATAAATAGATCGACCCGCACCATCAGCATTGCGCTCTAAATATTCCAATTCATCTGGTTTATTGAATATTGGTGATTTGCCATAAGCCAAGCCAATATGACTCGCCAAAGTACGGCTTGTCACACCGGGGAAAATTGCACGCATCAAATATTCGTTATAGCGATTTGAGCCATCTGGATCATTCTTTGAATTAAACAGAGAGGGCTTAGGCAGGTACTTCTCTTTTGCTGCCTTAATAACTTCCTGACCACCACAAACATCATCCAACTTATTCCAAGTCGCAATGTGCTTATCATAGTCGGCATGTGTTGCTGTAATACTCATATTAGAATCCAAACATTGGTATATCGATGCTCTTCACTTGCTCATTGATTGGGAACAAGTATGCAATCGGGTATGTTCCTGCATCGTTCATATGGTCAAAGCCTGATTTTTTATCCGGCTGTCCATTTTCATCATAGATTTGACGCTCTTGGCATTTAGCAAAGTGTGGACACTTAGAAGCATTCACAAATAACCGGCGCTCACTGAACGTATTGCAAAGCATTCCATTCATAGAGTTAATGCGATCTTTTACAGCCGGGTTTCTTGAATTAACAAATACTTTAAACCCTGCTTTTCGCAGTAGTGCTAAATCTGTTTCACTTGCATTATTTGATTTGCGATTTTCCCCAGAAGCATCAGGATAAATCCCGATTTCATGTTTTGGGTACCGCTCCTTAATCGCTTCAATCATTGCAGGCGTATCAAATAGATTCACAAGCTCATCTACTGCATGCATGGTGTCACCACGACGCACATAAACCACAGCGGCCATTTTGGTAACGTTAAAGTCCATGCCGATGTGAAGCGTGTCGCCATCTTGAACTGTTTCATTTGAGCTATTGAGTACCCGGTTAAAGCAGTAATAAATAACGCCCTGATAACTTTCAAAACTAGCTTCATATTCCTGACTGAATGTTTTCGGGTCCATCTTGCGCTTGGCAACAATGATTTCCGATTCAGGAATATTTCCGCCTTGTAGCGATGTATATGAGAAGCTGCGGCAATCCGGTTCATGTCCAGGCTGGCCATCCATGAAAGTGTCATAGCAATGGTTAAAGCCTTTCGGTGTACCAATCCTTAAAACATGACCACCAACACGCTGTTCGCCACTCACGATGTATTTGCATGTTGACAGCATTGGGCGTAGGACTTCTTCCCATGCGGCCCACTTACAGTCCGCCCATTCATCAATGATCAGGAAAAATAAGCCGGATCCACGAAGGTCATCATAGTTATCCAGACCAACCACACGCATGACATGACCACTTTTTAAAGTGATCGTGCATTCAGTTTCGTTTGGTTTTCCTGCACGCCATGAAGGCGGAATCGCTTGTTTTAATCGCTTCCAGAAGACACGCTTGGCCTGTTTGAAGGTAGGCGCTGCATACCAGATTTCATCTTCAACCGACACATTCCATTTAGCTGCCAGTCTTGCAGCTCGACGCATTTCAGCTTTAGCTAAGAATGTCTTGCCAAAGCGTCGACCACATACAGCATCACGAAAACGCGCTTCTTTCTGCCAGCCCCATAAGTAGATATTGGCTTGCTTTGGTGTAAGAATGACTGCACCTTCTGGTGGCTCAAAGAATTGGCTCATTTGGAATTTCCTCATCAGGCCGCAGCTCAACCTTGTAGTCTTCTCCCGGGCCGTGTTCTTGAGGTGGCTTAACTTCTCGTCTCAATTTCTCTACTTCAAGCTCTAATTTTTGATTATTCAAAACCTGATACTCAAGCTCATTTCTTTGCTTGGTCAACATAGAGATACGACCAATCAAGCGGTCAATTAAAGTGTCATAATCTTTGCGCTTATATACAATCCTGTCGCCACCACTCTGATCTTGAGGGTTTGCATCCCCAAGCGTCATCGAGTCAATAGCAACCTTGTCTTGGTCTTTAATTGCGTCATCTTGTGCTTGCTTGGCTTTTAATGCTCTAGTCAATTGCACTTTGCAAAGCTTCAACTCTGAATCAATAGAGTGCAATTCAGATTGCTGGCTAAACTCTATTTCATCTTCAGTCATAAACTGAGAGTAGATATTGTGCTTTGCGCTGTTTTTATTACCTGTTGGCGCTCCCGCATTCCCACCATGCAGGCGACACCGTTTTTTACCTTTGATTGGCGGTTTTTGACACGCTTCGCCATTGCGTTTCTTTGCTCCGCAAATAGCCATAAACGCCTCATAAACTTTCTTTCATAGGATTGTTTCGCAAAACAGGTTTATTGGTCCTGATAACACCACTTCAAATCATCCGGCACAGTCAAATACACATGCAACTGAGTCACAGCAAAGTCATGCACATAATTCAAATACTCAGTCATCTGTTTCACTGTCGCCTTGGTTGTACTGCAAAGCCTGATGACCTGTTCACCGATAGCCTTATACTCATCTGGTTCAGACTGCTTTACTTTGGCAATGGCATGACACATTTCAGCAAACTGCTGGTCATCTCGACGATAGATATAAATCAGAAACTTCTTCTTGAACTCAAAATGTAATTGGTCTTTATGGGTGCCGTTCTTCTTTTCGATTTCACCCAGCCATTTCCAATACAATCTATTTTGAGCTGCCGACCGGTCATTCTGCTTTTGATCTATCGCCACCCTTAACGGCTTGCCCTCATTAATCGCCTGAGTGTAATTGGTATGCATGTAGTTAATGGCTTTGGTGATGTCGGCATGACTCTGGATAGGAAACACAGCTTTTTGCATTTCCTGCTCCTAATGCTATTTAGATACAATCCACCCAGTAAATATACCAAGAAGAAAGATTATCAATGACATAACACCTTGCTCTAAAGTCATCTCAAAACACCTCTCTATCTTCCATCACCAACATCCGATTCACTCTCACCAACCACTTTTCAAACATGGCTTCACTTTGTTCTCGGTTGCCCAACTTGTATTGATCAAAATCAGAATGGCACACATGACACAAAGGAACTGTAAACGAATCATCTGCTTTTATCCCTCTACCCTTACCATGCTTCGCGCTATTTGAATGAGCCGCTTGTGAGTCTGGATTACCGCATCGAATGCATGGCAGCCTTCTGATTGCTGCGAGTCGTTTTGGGTTTCTCATGGAGTAATTCTTCTATGCTTGCGATCTGCTTACCAATCTTTCTCAACTCAGCACCGCAAGACTCTTTAAATGCATAGCTTGAATACAAATGGTTATAGTTCATCAAGCGAGCTTGGTTTGCTTTAAGCAGCTCTAGATTTTTGAATGCCTCTACTCGATCAACCATGACCAACCTCAATAGAAAAGAAAAACCCCACTCAAATCTCCAGAATTGAGCAGGGCCTTATGTGCCGTAATACGTTCGGCTATTTAAGGTTTCGATTAAAGTGTATTGTTTGTGTATAATTTACGTTAATAACAACTTAAATTTTATGTTAATTTGATCACGCTTTATTTTTTGAATATATATCTCATCATGAAAATATCTTTTCTTTATTCCGTATTAGGCATTTTTATTTGTGTATCTGTGACTTGTTTGGTATTAGCAACAATTTCACATGACATATTCTTTTTAGAAATTTCAGGGCTTCTCGCCTTGTCAGCAGTTTTAGTGGGTTTAGAAATCAAGGACACGAAATATGATCCTTTTAATCTGTAATAAAGCACAGGTGATATATTCTTATTCAGGCCCCATTTTTTAATGGGGTTTTTGCTATTCAACTTCTTTCAAACAACTTCGACAAACCTTTATCTCATCACCATCAATCGTGTGGTCAATCTCCGTCACACCATGGAAGCCGAATAAGCATTTTAAAAGTTGGAGCATGTGGATCTCCTGAATTAGGTGGCGGTAATCAATTTAAAAACCACTAGAAATTAATAGGAACCGCCATAGGTGCCCTGATATTGCTTACACAAAAACATTTCTCAGGGCATTAAAAAAGCCCACCGTTTGGTGAGCTTCTTTCAGATCAAGTGCTTAACTAACACTTCGACCACTTATAACACAAATTTAAACTAAGTGTGCTGCACTGTCAAGTCTGCCAATGCTTCTATTTTTCCATCCAAATAAGCAAGGCCTTTATCTATTGTTGATCTGACTGTTGCTTTGCTGCAACTATGTGCCCCTGCAATACTTCCGTATGACCAATCCATTTCGTAATTTAATATTAAAAACCAAGCTCTTTCAGCTAAATACTCACGACTATCTTGATGCATCGCCGCTAGTAATTTACTTACCTCTACCGCTTCAAAATCTGAAATTTCACACGTTACAGATACCTTACTTGACCGTGTTTTAGATTTGTCATTTTTGTCAATTAGCACCGCCAATGGAGTGCTTATGTGATTTGGCTTTACTGAGCGTACCCACAATCCATACTGCTCAAGCCACTGGTGAGCTGAGCGTTTCGACCAATCCATTAAATTCACCATTGCATTCATCCCAATCCCTCAAACCCTTAACTTTTCAACTTGAATAATCAGCTTCCCGCCTTTTTCTGATGGCAACCGCTTCACGAGCAATTCATCCACCTGAGAGTCATCCAAAATCAACCCACCTTTCGACAAAGCGTCAAAGCATGGTTTTACGATGTTATCGATGTCACGTATTTTCGCATCAGGTGGCGCGTATTCGATCTTTACTCGAACTCTGCCCTGATACCCTGCTGGCTCAATAAAACGCTTCATAACGTCAATAAAGTGGATTGCACGCTTACTTAATCGATTGGTCTTGTTCGCTCCACGAATCCAATAGTGATTCACCGAAGGAGGTGTGATTAAAACTTCACACCAGAGCAGTTCATCATTCATCACACCAAACCCTTTCCCTTCGACCAGATGAGCCGAAACCTTTGGCATTGGATCTGGATTGGATTTCTTTTTGCCCGACTTGGCTGCTACACCAAATCGAGGGCCAATACCGGCTTTTCGTGCCTGTGCTGCGGTGATACGGAGATTAGTCATTAGCACCTCGCAGGGCTTTAAGTGCATCACCCAAGCAACGAATCATTGCCATTTGAAGAAAATCAAAATTTCCTCGCCTGTCTTGCTCCACATATTTCAAATCTCCTTCAAGCATATACCCAACAGTCTCAACCTGTTTTTTCTTCTCGATATAACAAGCCTCCATGTTGTTGAGCTGGGCTTTCAGGTTGTCAACCTTGGCCACTTCCATATCAATAACATTGCCGAGAACCTGTTTTGTGGTGCTTAATTCATTTTCTAGTTTCTCAATCTTGGCTTGTTGGTGCTGAAATACAGCTAAAGCTGGGTCTTGCACCATCTTCAAATCAGCACACTGGTAGTCCTTAATAATTCCCCAAACCTGCTTAATCTCACTCATCCCTCAATCACCCTCGTCGTCGGCGCAATATGATTGCGAATGTCTGATACATGGTCCGTGCGGTCGTGGTCTGCGATGGCGGTGCGAAGATCAGAAATTAAGTAACTTTGCTGTCCTGTCATATTCGGAAAGCTCAATATTGAAATGTGGTATTCATTTCGTGTAATCCAAAACATAGCCCACTCAGGCGCACCCGCCACAATTTCCCGCATTTGTTCGATTGTTAGATTCATGACTTCACCCCAAATAGTTGTTTTGCTTTATCCGTTGGCAAGAAGCCTTGAGGGGAGTTTCTTTTCCCATCTCCGAGCACATAACCGAGTTTTTCTAAAGAATTTACGTATCGCTGCACAGTTCGATAACTCGTATTGGTCACAACGTTATCAAGCACATCTTGCACATAAGTCGCCTTACCTCTGAATGTGATAAACAGCAGAATATCCATCGTTGTTTCAAACATGTATCCGTGTGATTGGCTTATGCTCATGCTGCCACCTGCTTTGCTTTCTTTTTTCTACGCTCGCTCATGTAAATTCGACATGCTTCACGAGTCTCTGGTGTTCTGATTCCATGACGATAGGCTGAACGCAGAGCCATGACTTCCACCCAATCCACGGTCTTATTATCATGCTGATCCTTCACACCCCACCTCCTACTTGCTTATCCATAAAACGCACCGCATTCGGCAATTGCTTTTGCTCAGCCTGCAAAGTCGCCTTGTATTTTTCAAAATCATCAAAAGGGTCGATATGTGGCATCTCAAAAGACTCCCAAGGCTGAGGCTCTTTCACTTCCTCTGTCATCTTGTTTACATTTGGCTTAATCAAATCTTTGATTTTTTCCAGCGCTTCTTGAGCTATCGTTTTATATCGCTCAGATTCGCTCAGTTGCTCCAATTTGGTCTGTTTATGCTCTAGCAGTGCAGTTGCATCAGGTGCAGTTAAAAATCCATCAACCTCTGCTTGTTTGATTGCAGCAACCGCTTGATCTTTATCCGTACCCAGCGAAGTCATATAAATCGGCTTCAACCCTTAAAGAATTTGAAAAACTTAAAGAAAAAGTGGCTATAAGTAGTGCAAGAGCTAGTGAGTTTCATACTCTTAAGGTTGAAATAAACGACCTGAAGCAAAAGCTCGCCAGTAGCGAAAAGAAGAGCACAATCAATCCAAACCATAACGGTGAGTGGAAAGAAAAAGAATTACAGGTGTATACCAAGTTTAAGCGACTTGTAAAAGATCGGCTTGGTGATAGCGAATACATCCCTATGATTGAGAAAGCTGATGAAATGGCGAAAGCTGAAATTGAAGCGAGCAAAAGATTGGAGGTGAATGATGGAAATTGATCGTCGAGTCAGAGCAAAGGAATTTATGGACCTTATGTCGATTGGTCGAGAAAAGTTTTACTCGCTTATAAATTCAGGAGACATTCAACAACCGATCCGAGTTACTGATAGAGATGTTTTTTGGTATGCATCATATGTAAAAAATAAGGTCGAAGAATATAAGTCGCAAACCTGATACAATAGCCCACATATTCGTGGGCTTTGTTTTTATTATTGGGCCTAACTCTCTTAAAACGGGTAATTAAACGGGTAATATTAACAACCTATTTTATTTACTCTTTATATTTTAGATATTTAGTATGAAAATTGTCATCTTAAACAAGCCATATGACGTGCTCTCCCAATTCCGTAAAGACGAAGCGCATATGACCATATCTGACTTCGTGGACGATCCTAGTCTACGTATTGCAGGTCGTTTAGATATGGACTCCGAAGGTTTGGTATTTTTAACCGATCATGGTGGTTTAAATCAGTACATCACCAATCCTGAAAATAAAAAGTTCAAAACCTACTTAGTGCAAGTCGATGGCGACATCACAGAAGAAGCGCTTGAACAATTACGTAAAGGCGTTGAGCTAAAAGATGGTATGACTTTGCCAGCCAAAGCCATTAAAGTGCAACAGCCAGAATGGTTATGGGATCGTGATCCTCCTGTACGTTTCCGTGCAAACATTCCAACCTCTTGGGTTGAAATCCAAATTTGCGAAGGCCGTAACCGTCAAGTTCGTCGTATGACTTCAGCAGTGGGTTTCCCAACTTTACGTTTAATTCGTACACGTATTGGTGCAATTGATTTAGTTCAATTGGCTTTAGAGCCAGGTGAAACCAAAGAAATTGAACCTTTACTTTACCCTGACTTTCAAAATGTACCTGCAGAAGAACCTTACCGTTCACGCTCTTATGTGAAAAAACCAGGCGGTACAGGTGGTAAGCCAATGGTTCGTAAGAATAAAGATGGCTCAGTGAAAAAGTCTGGTACAAAACGTATCTGGCAAATGGATGAGAGCGAAAAACCTAAACGCCGTACCAATGGTACAACTCGTCCGAATACCAAAGCTCCACGTGGCCGCGGTCGTAATGGGCGTTGATATTATTTCTTAAAAATCAGTTTGAAAAAAAGCTTACGCCAGTGAGCTTTTTTTTCAATAAATATGTATCTTTGAAGCATAATTTATACAACTTTACTTGCTACTAACGAATCTCTCAGTGATGGCTTTAATACTTGAACCTCACCTGTTTCATGTCTTAATATTCTATATGAATAAATATTTTCAGTTTCTAATCCGTAAATATTCTGAAATCTCATCTTAAATTTAAAATCCAAATCATTGATTTTTGCTGATAAAAAATCATTAGTATAAGTGTCATTCAAACAATCTAGCCTTAATTTAAATTCAATAGACTCATCAACTAATATTTTCATTTCACGCTGATAAATTGTGTCATCCAAAGTCATTAATAAAACAATTCTTGATTCATTAATTCTCGAATAAACACTAAAAATTAATGAGCATAACTTTTCAGGCTTATTAGTTAATAGATCTCTAATATCAACAATTTCTAATTTTGGAGTGCATAATTCTAAGTAAGGTTGGCATGAATTATGATTCATTCTCAATTGTTCTGACTGTAGCTGAGCAAGATACCCTTGCTGTTTAACGCTCTCCTTCATCTCATCAATTTGCAATTGAAGCGCTCTTTCTTGCTGTTCCAAAGCTTTGGTATTTTGATCCAACTGTTTACCTTGTTGTATATACCCCATAATCAGCCAAAAGAATGCAATTGGCGCAAAAATGCCTGCAAGAGCATCTCCTAATTCATTTAAAGATGATGGAGATTCTAAACCTCCAAAAAACCAAACAATAATAATTACAGTCAACCAAATGCCTGTAATAGCAATACCCCAATTTAAACTTTTTTGATTCATCTTTTACTAATAAAAAACCCATACCTAAGTATGGGTTTTACATGAAAATTAAATACTTATCAAATTAAGCTTTTAACCACTTCTCAGCTTTAGCCTGATCTTCAACTTTAAGTTCAACTTCCGTCAATTCTGAACCTGCCGCTTCTACTTCAAAGCTCATCAACTCATCACGGCGGAATGCCAGTACGGTATAAGTACCGTCTTGCTTGGCATATTTTTCTGCCAATTTAACCGTCGCTTTTAAACCATCAATTGCAATAATCACATCATTTGCAGACAAGCCAGCTTTTGCCGCTGCACCATCACGACGAGCAGACTGAACCAACACACCTTCAGGCTTATCGACCAGCTTTAAACCAAATGGCAATGATTTGTCATTTTTAAGCGTGTAGCTTAGGCCAAACTCAGGGAATAATTGGTCTAACGGCAATTCATCCGTAGTATTAATCAAATGATTGATTTGTTCTAACCAATCATCACCCGTCAATTCATTGCATAAATTGAAAATAGTCCGTTCATTCACTTGAATGCCGTTTTGTGCGTTTTCATATAGCTTACGCATTAAGGCATCAAGACTTGAACCACGTAGGCGTAAGCCAAGGTCTAAACACAGCGCCACGAGGCAGCCTTTGTTGTAATAACTTGTACCTGCGTTATTTGAGTTTTCATCCTGACGGTAGAATTTCACCCATGCATCAAAGCTTGATTCAGCAACGGTTTGAATCTCACGACCCGGATTTTGCAAATAGCGATCAATTTGTGCTTTTAAAAGCTTGATATAAGAATCCTGATTAATCACACCACTACGCAGCAAAATCAAATCATCATAATACGATGTGAAACCTTCAAAAACCCAAAGCAAAGAGGTATAGCCTTCTTTGTTGAGGTCATAATTCACAAAGTTTTCTGGACGGATAAATTTTACCAACCATGAGTGGAAATATTCATGGCTGCATAACCCTAAGAAACGTTGATAATCTGCCGATGGCTCTACAGGTTCATTGGCTTTTGGTAAATCATCACGTGGGCTAATTAAACTCGTACTGTTTGGATGCTCTAAACCACCATAGCTATTGGCCGTTGCCATGGTCATAAAGGTATAGTCTTTAAAAGGTGCCGAACCAAACATTGAAATTTCAGTCGAACAAATTTTTTCGATGTCTTGCTGCATACGCTGCGCGTTCATGGCATGTTTGCCCGACACCACAAACTCGTGTGGAATGCCGTTGGCTTCAAAACTAAAATGGGTTTGTTCCGCCAGTTCAAACGGTGCATCAATTAACTGGGCATAGTTATCTGCATATAAGGTATAACGACCTTTCACTAAACTTTTTGACTTCAATCCAGTCGCAAGTTGGAAATGCTTTAACTCGGGTGGCAAGAAAACTTCAACCTCAATGGCTGTATCTTCTTGGTCAACTAAACCTAAACATGCGCAAGCTGGATTGACATATAAACGGCTTTGATCGACATAAGCCCCACGGACCGATAAATCGAAGGCATATACATCATATTCAACCGTGATCAACTCATGATCTGTATTGAATAAGCGCCATTTATTTTTTTCAAATTTCTCAATTTGTAACAAACGCCCATCTTCATCATATGCTCGAACGGCTTCGATATGCTTCGAAAATTCACGGATTAAGTAACTTCCGGGAATCCAAGTAGGCAACGAAAGCACCTGTGTAGGATTTGCCAAGAAACGTGCAGTGACATGGACTAGATGCTGACGATAATCGTCAAATTCGATTTGATAATGCAACATAATGGGCGATATAAAATAAATAAAAGATAACTTATCAATTAGATTAACATTTTTTACAACTGAATGCGGAACTGTCGCAATTGTCTACAATAATGACTAGTCAGCAGAAAAAAAAAGGCATAGCATGCCTAAAAATTTTTTCGTTTTACCACCAACGGAATGGTTGGTTAAGGAACCTCATTGAAACACATGATTTACCTCATCGCGCTGCTTAGTTTTCTATGCTCCACGATAGCAAATGCTGCCCTTTTAAATATTGTCCCTGAAACCGTTGAAGCTGAAGCTTGGACCATTTTAGACCCTCAGTCGGGTCAGGTGATTGCAGAACATAATAGCCATGTTCAGCGTGCCCCTGCTTCACTTACCAAAATGATGGTGGCTTATATTGCTTTAAAGGAAATTAAAGCAGGTCATTTAAAGAAAAATGAAATCTTAACCGCAACCCCAGTCGTACAAGTGGTTCAATGGGATGAATCACAAATGTATCTCAAAGCTGGTGAACAAATTTCAGTTGATCAGCTTTTAGCAGGTCTTGTGGTCATGTCAGCCAATGATGCCGCAGTGACTTTAGCTGAACGCATTTCTGGTGATATTCCAAAATTTATTGAACGCATGAACAAAGAAGCTAAAGCTTTGGGCATGAATGACACCAATTTTCAAAATCCAGCCGGTATTACCATGCCAGAACATTATTCATCGGCGGCTGACCTTGCACGTTTAGGGCAAGCACTGGTGACTGACACACCTGACTATTTGTATTATTCAAAACAACAAAGTTTTAGTTATAACCAACGCTTCCACCGTGCAACCAATATCTTATTAAAACAAGATCCCACCGTTGATGGCTTAAAAACAGGTTTTACTAAAGCTGCAGGTTATAACTTAGCTTTAACAGCCAACCGTTTGATCGCGAATCCTGACGCGCCAGAACGTCGTTTGATTGTTGTAGTATTAGGGGCAAAAAGTGGATTAAAACGTGCAGAAGTAGCACACAACCTCATGAACTTGGCTTATACCTATACACGTAATGAAGTTGCAATCAAAGATAAGCAATTAATTGCAGAATTACCTGTGGTTAAATCAACCTTGAAAATGTTTAAGGTGGAAACTCAACAACCTAAACTGATTACAACTTCACTTTATGATCAAGCTTATGCCATCGATTTAAAAGCTTTTGATCCTACACAGCAACGTATTCTTTTAAATACCGGCAATGGCCAAATTCAAGCCATTGAACCACTTCATGAAACACAGACTAAACTGAGTGTTGAAGTAAATGAAAAAGAACTCACTGCGCCTTTGGCTGAAGTAATGAAATTAGCCACCGTTACTGTTTATCAAAATAATCAGCTGATCAATACCTTTGATATCGAAGATGACGTGCAAATTGAAGAAGCCAATATTTTTGAGCGTTTCATGATGTGGATCAAAGGCCTTTTTAGCATCTTTAATACGGATGCAGCAGAAGTTAAAACCTACCCTTTAGGTCAATGATGTGATTATGTAACTTGTAAGACAATTCGTTATTTGTGCAATAAAGAAGATGACATACTCGTGCCATCTTCTTTTTTTCAACAATAATAAAATAGGTAATTCAATGAATAACGCTGATGACTCCAAGTTACACCATATTGTCATTGTCGGTGGTGGTGCTGGTGGTTTAGAACTGGTTACGCAACTCGTTGATTTACTCGGGAAAAAAAAGAAAGCGCGCATTACCCTCGTAGATATGAAACTCACGCATGTCTGGAAACCCCTTTTACATGAAATTGCCGCAGGCACGATGTCAGTCAGCGAAGAAGAAATCAACTACTATGCGCATGCTGCGAAGCATCATTATGAGTTTGTCTTGGCTAAGTTTGAAAATGTTCATCCTACTGAAAAAACCATTCAGCTCAGCAAAGTCCAACAAGGAAAATATGAATCTACTCAAGAACAACTGCAACTGAGTTATGACACCCTTGTTCTTGCTTTAGGCTCAGTTTCTAACGATTTCAACACGCCGGGCGTGTATGAACATTGCCACTATTTGGACAGCCTACAACAAGCTGAAATCTTCCAACAAGATCTCTTACAGTTATATTTGGATGCGCAAAATAGCAATACAGCACGTGAGTTGAAAATTGCCATTATTGGCGCAGGTGCAACTGGCGTTGAACTCTCCGCAGAATTGGTCGAAGCCAAACATAATTTTTATAAATATGGTTTAAATAAAATTCATCCGCAAAGCGTACAGATCAATTTAATTGAAGGTGCTGATCGGATTCTGCCTGCACTCCCTGAAAAAATGGCCGAGCATGCACAGCAGCAATTACAACGCATGAAAATTGAGGTCTTAACCTCTAAACGTGTGGAAAAAGTCGATGCTGAACATGTTTATTTTAATGATGGCAGTAAAATTAAAGCTGAACTGAAAGTATGGGCTGCAGGTATTAAAACACCAGAAGTGATTTCGAAGCTTGAAGGTTTTGAAAAAGACCGTATGGGGCGTTTAAGTGTGTATGCAACACTACAAACCAAAGCCTACCCTGACATTTTCGCTTTTGGTGATTGTGCTCATTGCCAACCGCGTGCAGATGAACCCGTCCTCGGCCCACGCGCTCAAGTTGCCAGCCAACAAGCGTCATTTCTCGTGGATTGCTTAAAGGCACGCATCCGTGGTCAGCAACTCCCAATGTTCGTATTTTCAGACAAAGGCTCCCTAGTCTCATTAAGTAAACATAAAGCAGTAGGTGAACTTTTAGGTCAGGTCAATGTTCAAGGCTTTGTTGCCAAATCAATGTATGTTTCATTGTATCGAATGCATCAAGCCACAATTTACGGCTATGCACATGCAGGACTATTAACGGCTAAAGATTTTGTTACACGAAAAATCGCGCCTAAAATTAAATTGCATTGAAATTTACAGATCTGCCCCAATTAATGAAAAAAGCATCATAAACATTTAAAAATTGCATTTTTTTGATAAATTTAGTCTACAAAAGTGCAATTTCACTTTATGATGTAACCCTTAAAAAATTGAATGGATCAATAACATGACTGCTATTGCAAATAACTCTGTGGTTTCTTTCCACTACACATTGACTAATGCAGAGGGTGAAACTCTCGACCAATCTCAAGGTGAGCCACTAGCATATTTGCACGGCGCTGGTAACATCATTCCAGGTCTTGAAAAAGCACTTTTAGGCAAAACTGTTGGTGAAAAATTCACTGTAACTGTTCCTGCTGCTGAAGGTTATGGCGAATACAATCCTGATCTCGTTCAAGAAGTTCCTGCTCAAATGTTCCAAGGCGTGGACAACATCCAACCTGGTATGCAATTCCAAGCTCAAACTGATGACGGCGTTCAAATCGTGACAGTTAAAGCGGTTGAAGGCGACAACGTTCTTGTTGATGCAAACTTCCCACTTGCTGGTCAAGATTTAACTTTCGAAGTTGAAATCGTTGAAATCCGTGAAGCTTCTGCTGAAGAACTTGAACACGGTCACGTACACGGTGCAGGCGGTCACCACCACTAAGATCTTCCAATCTCTAGTGCAAGAAGGCAAAGTTTTTACTTTGCCTTTTTTTATTTGCTATATTTCATGTAAAGCAAATAATTTATTGAATAAGAATGAAAACTCATACCCTTCTATTAAGTCTATGTCTCATAAATATGTCTTTTCCAGCATACGGATCTAGCGATACTTGTAGCAGTTTCGAATTAAAAAGCGCAAAGCAACTCAATCGCGTCTATCAAAAAGATGAATTCTATATTTTTTATTCGGATAAACAGAAAAGTAGAGACCGCATCCAAAATCTGAACGATACAAACAATAATGCAATTCCTGACTATATCGAAGATATTGCCATCCAAGCAGTCGCATCAAGAGATATCTTTAAACTAGCAGGATTTAGACATCCTCTAAAAAGCCCAAGATATAAGAATGTAAAGGCTATTGCCATATATGTACACGAACTAAAAGGAAATGGGCTCGCCTATGAAAACTCATCTCGAGCGCCAAGTGCCACGAATCTTAAAAATAATCTTTGCTTTATCAGCATTTCTATTTCAAATCAATTAAAAGACTTTCCTGGAAATTATTAGACTACGATCACTCACGAATTATTTCATTTATACCAATATAGCTATGCACAATTTAAAAACGCATGGTACTTGGAAAGTATGGCTAATTGGGCTGAACGTGCACTTAGACGTGATATTACACCGCAAACAACTCAATTACGTGCATTACCCCAAAATGCATTACAAGTTAATGAGCAATTCTTTAATAAAAACTATAATCACATGTGGCGGCGTTTGTTTTTCAAACAACAAAAAGATGCATTCTTAGTCCCCGATGAGCTTCTAAAGAGAACTTATATTGATGGTTCACTGGTATTTAAAGATAATGTTTGGTATGGAACTAAATTTGCAAAACATTTTTTAACCGACCTAGAAAATTCATCCATTAAAATAAGTAACGAAAAAAAATGGAACCCTTATCAATGGAAAGAATCGGATCAAAAGCTAAAGCAACGGAATTGTACAATCTTTAAAACTTATCAAAACAACCTTAAAGAATTTGATAAAAAAGATAATGAAATTAAATCTCTAAATGAAATATCATCAAAATCTATCAATGATTTTTGTTCGTGATAGAAAAAAAGCAGGCCACGGCCTGCTTTTTAAAACGGATAATTAATTCTTATGAATTAACGACGTTGGTTATAAACCTGCTGCGCTGCTGGTAGATTTTTACGCATCGCTTCAATACGTTGTGAGTTTGATGGATGCGTAGACAGGAATGATGAACCTCCCGCACCTTCAAGCTTGTTCATTTTTTCCCAAAGTGTAATCGCCGCTTGTGGGTTATAACCTGCACGTGCCATTAACATTAAACCACCTTGGTCAGCACGGCTTTCTAGAGAACGTGAATACGGTAACCCTATACCGATTTGACTACCTAACTGCGCAGCAGCAGTGCCCAATTGACCGACATTATTGCCTGCGGCACTTAAACCAATATTCAGCGCAAGATCCGTTAAAGCTTGAGCACCCAATTTACTTTTTGCATGTTCTTCAAGAGCATGGACCATTTCATGTCCCATAACCGCTGCAATTTCTGCATCAGTTAAATTTAGTTTATTGACGATACCTGTATAAAATACAACTTTACCGCCTGGAGCTACAAAGGCATTGACTTGATCAGATTTCATGACCGCCAATTGCCATTGGAACGCTTGACCCGTTTGGTTCATTTGGTCTGCATAAGGACGTAGTTTTTGGAATACAGTATTAATGCGCTTATATGTACTCGAAGAGGTATCGAGCTGATTTTTAGAACGCGCATCTGTCACCATTTTGTTATAACTTTGTGTTGCTTGCGCGTTCAATGTAGCAGTATCCGCTCCTGCCATATCTGCCACTGTCGCACAGCCCGAAATCGTCATTACACCGGCCATACACAGGCTCGTTAAAATTATTTTTTTCATTAAGGATACTCCAGACCATTAAAATATAAGTGAATTTATGGATATTATATTCTTATGGTTTGGAGCTTAAAACGAAGTTATAGCGACTTATAATAGTATTTATGTAATTTTTTTAAGCTGAAAATTGAAGAACCAACCAATAGATTAAACAAACCACATTCAAGCCTAAATAAACATGCATTAATGGCTTGATTTTTTCTTCTAACTGCACATTTTTTCGCTTAAAAAATAGGACAGCATTTTGTATCAAAACTATAGGTACAAGAATACAGGCAATAATCACCGACAAACCAATTAGGGCTTGATAAATCAATTGAGGATCTTGAGTTTGGGCACGAATAATCATCATGGCAATGGTAGGTGCTCCCCCCATCGCAAATAATAAAGAATAAAAAATGGTCGTCGAAATATTCTTTTGCATCCTGCACTTCTCTTCCTAATTTAAATTGCATTTTAGCAACTCAACACAAAGTGTGTAGCGAACTAAAATGCAACTTTAGTCTTGAAAACAGCCGATATTAACGACGTACACTCGATGGTGTCGCATTTTTATAATATTGCTGTGCTTCTGGCATCATTTTTTGCATAGCAGCAATACGGTCATTATTGCTTGGGTGTGTAGACATAAATTTGCTCAGTGCGTCGTTGCCACTGTTATCATTCGCATTCATTTTTTTCCACAATGAAATCGCCGCTTCTGGATTGTATCCAGCCTTTGCCATCATCACTAGGCCACCTTTGTCTGCGCGGCTTTCCAAATTACGTGAATACGGCAAGCCCACACCGAACTGACTCCCCAAGTCAAGCAAGGTTGCACCATAGCCACCTGCTGCATTACCTACGTATTGTGAACCTATACTCACTGCAAGATTAGTCAGTGCAGAAGCACCAATTTTATTTTTTGCATGTTCCTCTAAGGCATGCACCATTTCGTGGCCCATGATTGCCGCGACTTCATCATCCGTGAGTTTGAGTGTTTCGACGATTCCTGTATAGAAAACAACTTTCCCGCCGGGTGCAACATAGGCATTGATTTCTTTAGACTTGATCACGGCAACTTTCCAATCAAAAGCCTGACCCGTTTGATTCATCTGATCTGCAAATGGTTTCATTTTCCAGAAAACACGGTTTACTTTTTGATATGTCGCAGATTTGGTATCAAGAACTTGTTTGCTTTGTGCATCTTTCAGCATTGCATTATAAGACTGAGTTGCCTGTAAGTTCAATGATGCAGAATCAGCACCTGCAAGATCAGCAATCGTGGTACAACCTGATAAAGAAGCTGCTACGGCAAAGCATGCCAAAGATTTTTTATAATTCATCATGATCTCTAGTTATTTATAAAGAGTGTCAAATATATACAAAAAATTGACTGACTCAATATTTTTATGCTTATTTTTTTCAAAATCTTTATTTTTCCATTATTTAAATTTAATATCTGATGTTACCCCGTAAAAATAATTTCACATTTTTTAAATACTTTTAAGTATATTCGACGGAGTCTTACATCTAGGGCTTAAATACAGGGATTAACCTTCGGCTGGAGGTACACACATGAAACAATGTTTCTCATTAGGCAAAATGAGAAGCGTGCTTCGCAAGGAAACCATCTTGCTGTGCAATGCACCTCACCGACAAAACTCGTTCACTAGTGTCAAATTATTCACAGTATTGCAATAACATTTTTAATTAAAAGTTGTCCTGTCTCAAACACTTGCGGATGACCTTACCGCGTATCATTCTTTTATTTGAATCAAATGGCACTTCGGATGTTACTGCGTTTATCAGTTAATAATACCTGTCGGTTTTTGAATTTTTATTCTTCGCCCTATAAAAAAAGCCCCGCTTTCGCGAGGCTTTTGACATCTTAATTCAACAGCACATTATGCGTCGAATGGATGACGTAATACGATTGTTTCATCACGGTCTGGACCTGTTGAAATGATATCGATTGGACATTCAATCAATTGCTCTAAACGTTTCACATAGTTAATTGCATTTTGTGGCAATTGATCTAGTGATTTCGCACCGAAAGTAGACTCAGACCAACCTGGCATAGTTTCGTAGATTGGTTTTAAAGTTTCAAATGCAAGCGCATCAGAAGAACCTACACAACCTGAATCAGCTGCTTCGTAACCTACACAGATTTTCACTTCTTCTAAACCATCTAGAACGTCTAGTTTAGTTAAGCAAATACCTGAAAGTGAGTTCACTTCTACAGAACGACGTAGAATTTCAGCATCAAACCAACCACAACGGCGTTGACGGCCAGTAGACGCACCAAATTCTGAACCAACTGTACCTAAGTGTTTACCGATTGCATCACCAACATCGTTCGCAGCATCATAAACAAGTTCAGTTGGGAACGGACCAGCACCTACACGAGTTGTGTACGCTTTAGTAATACCCAATACATAGTCAAGGTGTAATGGACCAAGACCTGAACCTGAGCTTACGCCACCAGCAGTTGTATTTGAAGAAGTAACATACGGATATGTACCGTGGTCAACGTCAAGAAGTGAACCTTGCGCGCCTTCAAACATGATTTTCTTACCTGCTTTACGGTAAGCATGAAGTTCGCCAGTAACGTCCATCACCATAGGTTCGATAACTTTACGCCATTCGTCACAAAGAGCGATCACATCTTCAACTTTAACGGCTTCAACACTGAAGAATTGAGTCAATTGGAAGTTATGGTATTCAAGAAGCTCTTCAAGTTGAGCTTTAAGATGAGCACCACCACGCACCAAGTCAGCAACACGGATTGCACGACGAGCCACTTTGTCTTCGTATGCAGGACCGATACCACGACCTGTAGTACCAATTTTCGCATTGCCACGTTTTTTCTCACGTGCTTGGTCAAGTGCGATATGGTGTGGAAGGATCAACGGACAGTTTGGAGAAATACGTAGACGTTCACGTACAGGCACGCCTTCTTTTTCTAAAACTTCCATTTCATGGATTAAAGCTTCAGGTGATAAAACAACACCATTACCAATTAAGCACAATACGTTGTCACGTAAAATACCAGATGGAATGAGGTGTAATACAGTTTTCTTACCACCAACCACAAGTGTATGACCTGCGTTGTGTCCGCCTTGATAGCGAACTACCGCAGCCGCTTGATCTGTGAGCAGGTCGACGATCTTACCTTTACCTTCGTCGCCCCATTGGGTACCAAGTACCACAACATTCTTGCCCATAATAGCCTCATTGCATCATGCTGTTAAAATTGGAAAAAACGTGTGTGCCCGCAGGCACATCCGCGATTAAATTTGTTTGATTGTCCACTCGCCATTTGCATTCACCAACTGGTGCGTTGCATACGGTGCTGAGTTTAAATCATCATTACCTAACAATTGAACCACACTGAACCCTTCAGTACGTGCTGCCTCAATTGCCTTTAATAAATCTGCTTCGATGCCTTTTGGTGCAACCAAAACTTGGCTTTTCTGAACTTGACCAGCAGTTAATGCATATAAGTCACAAGAGAAACCTGTTGCTGGACGCGCACGACCGAAGTGTTCACCAATACCGTCATAGCGACCGCCTTGAGCCAAAGGCGCAGCACGGTTTGGTGCATATACGGCATACATTAAACCAGTGTGATAATGGTATGAACGAAGTTCAACCACATCTATACCAATGTGTAAGTCTGGCCAACGGGCTTGGATTGCCGCTTGAGTCGATTTCACTGCATCAAATGCAAGTTTAAATGCTTCGTTATTTAAAACTTCAGCACTTAAATTTGCTTGTAACGCATCTAAATCACTTGCAAAACGACCTAAGGTATAAAAATCTTGACCGAATGGAAGCTTTTGTGTGAATTCAGCAAGTTCAGGTAGAGCTTTACGTTGATACAAGTCAGATAACTGACGTTCAACTGCTTTGCTCAAGCCAGCTTGTTTCACCATGCTGCGGAATAAACCGACATGCCCTAAATCAAGATGGATACCATCTGCATGACCTGCTTTAGCAAGCAAGTTGATCATGACATCAATCAGTTCAACGTCAGCATCAATGCTGTCTGAACCAAATAATTCTGCACCTAACTGTAAAGGTGCACGTGTGGTATTAAAACCCTGTGGTTTAGTATGTAGTACTGTACCAGCGTAGCAATAACGAGCTACACCTTCGACAGGATGTACATGCGCATCAATACGAGCCACTTGTGGTGTCATATCGGCACGCACACCAAGCAAACGACCTGAAAGTTGATCGATCACTTTAAAAGTGGCTAAGTCTAAATCTTGATTCGATTCTGAAAGAGAAGATAGAGATTCGATGTATTCAATGAATGGCGTGTACACCAACTGATAACCTCGAGATGCGAGGAAATCTAATGCTTCACGACGCAAAGATTCAATCACTTGCGCCTGTTCTGGCAGTACATCAGCTACACCATCAGGTAATAACCATGTCTCTGAAATGGGCATGTTGTAAACCTAAATTCTTGTCAGCGCGGAACAAATCCGCATAAAAAAATCGGGAGCACACCCGATTTCTCCTAGTTTAGCACGATAGTTTTACGCTTGCACACGACTTTTTCATAAAAGATGCTTCAGCATTCATTACTTCATCTACAGCTTTAACTCTTACAACTAAATCTATGTTTATGCTTATATTTTAAAATCCTATGAACGTTATTTTTTAACCATTTGATAAAAAATAATAAGCGTCCTACTTTCTATAGATGAAGTTTTAAACAAAGTTATAAAATATGATCAGGCTCAATAACTTAATTTAAGACACGAACATCAATCCAATGGAAGCGCTGTAGTTTGTTTAACGGCCTGTAACGGTATCTCTGTTTTTACATTTTGCACACTGGCAATCTGCGTTAAATGATGAATCTGAAACTTTCGATAGGCTTCTAAATCTGCCACGACGATACGTAAGAAAAAGTCACAATCCCCTGCCATGAGTTGACATTCAACCACCTCAGGCATCGTTTGAATCGCTGCGACAAAATCATTCACGGTTTTTGCATCTTGACCTTTTAGCCAAATCCGCGCAAATACCGTTAAACTTAAATTCATTTTTGACTGATTCAGTAAAGCCACATATTTCTCAATATAGCCTTCATCTTCTAGTTGCCTAACCCGTCTCAAACACGGCGAAGGTGATAAACCAACTAGTTGGGCCAATTCATTATTTTGTAGTTTTCCATTTTGCTGTAATGCTTGCAAAATGCGTTTATCTATCTGATCCATCAATAAAGGCACTAAATTTCACAATAATCTTTATTTTAGCAATTTTATTGCACAATAAAAGCAATCTTCCATAAAATAGCTGCCAAATGCTGCTCAGATATCCATAAAATATTGCTTTCGATCTCGCTTCATGGAAAACGTCATGTTGATGTTTAGACAAAGTACACTCAATCACACCCACTCACAGCATTCTATTGAGTTTAAACGAGGTCTAAAAACATCTATTCCAATGCTGCTGGGCATTATTCCTTTTGCATTAGTTTTGGGTGCTCAGGCAACACATAAAGGCTTTTCTAGTTTAGAAGTTCCGCTTTTGACTGGCCTTAACTTTGCCGGTGGTTCTGAATTTGCCATTTTGGAAGTTTGGACCAATCCCCCTAATATTCTCATGCTGATGTTTATTACGTTTTTAGTGAATAGTCGGCACCTATTAATGGGGGCGAGCCTTGTCCCGTATTTACGACATTTACCGAATCGTACGGTTTATACCGCTTTATTTTTTATGTGCGATGAAAGTTGGGCTGTGGGTTTGGCTGATGCGCAAAAAAAATCTAATGTTTTGGGAATTCAGCGCGCCTTTAGTTTGATGTTCTATGCAGGCTTATGCTGTGCTCTATATTTGATGTGGGTTGGCTTTACCACGCTAGGGGCAATGATCGGGCCGATACTTGGCGATATTAGTCGACTTGGTTTTGATATGGCTTTCCCTGCTGTATTTCTTTTTTTACTGCGTGGCATGTGGAAAGGCTTTAAAGCGGCGCGTCCATGGCTGGTCAGTTTGATTGCCGCATCTTTGGCTTACTTGTATCTCCCTGCGGGCTGGTATGTTCCGATTGGTGCAGTTACTGGCATTGCTTCTGCATTTTTCCTAATTGGAGATGATGTATGATCCACACTAGCACCCTGATCGCGATTCTATTTATAGCCTTAACCACTTACCAGACCCACATCTTGGGTTATGTATTACTGAAAAATCGTAGCCTCACCAACAAACAGCGTCAAATCATGGAAGTTGTTCCCGGCTGTGTATTGATCTCAGTGATCGCGCCCTATTTTGTCAAAGATCATCCTGCTGATTTAATCGTGATGGCCATTACCCTATTTGCAGCATCACGTTTTTCATTATTGCCTACCGTTGTGATTAGCATGCTTTCAGCAGCCGTGTTAAGACAAATTTTGATTTAGTCCCATACGATCATGTTTTGAATAACGAAAGAACTACGATTTAAATCCAATGATGATGAATATTAGGAATCATCTTATTTGATAAAAAATACCCATACCTTGAGATCACATGCTTCATGCAGATATCGAGCTATGGGCAGTCTTCTTTATCTTTCGATTAGCTTTGATCGGTTTTGACCACTTTTGCCAAAATGTTCACCAATTCTGCATTTTGCAATTCAACTTGCTGTAATTTGTGAGTGGTTTGATCTAATACTTCTTGCTGGATATGCATTTTCTTTGCAAGGTCTTGCATAATTTCCAAGGTCTTTTTCAGGTTGGCTTCTAGATGCACCACTTTTTCCTCGAGTGGCAAGGTTTCATGCGCGGTAGATTGCGATACGTCACGATTAAACTGTAGCCAAATTAAAAATATAACCGCCAGCGCCAATAATAAAATAAATCCCCAAAGTAACATCAACATCATGCTCAATACTCTTTATATATTTCTTTGACTTTCATCTTAAACAATAAATCGGCTGTGCTTGAATATTTTTTAAAGTTTTTCAATATTTTCGAGATACATCAACGACATTACGCATGATTTTTCATCTAATTTTAGAAAATAAAAAAACACCTACAAGCTAGTAGATGTTTTCTATATTGGATAAGTTTGAATTTTTATAAAGAGTGAAAACTTTCACATAAATCGAGCAAGCGGTTCGCATAGCCCCATTCATTGTCATACCATGCGAAAACTTTTGCTTGCTTTCCTACCACCATGGTTTGATTCAAATCGACAATCAATGAATAAGGTGAATGATTAAAATCACTTGAGACCAAGGGCTCATCGGTTACTGACATAATTTCATGATAATCAAAACGTGCAGCTTTGCTTAACACTGCATTTAACTCATGCTTGGTGATAACTGATTGAGACACAAAACTTAAATCGATTGCAGCAACATTGATAGTCGGCACACGAATCGAATAGCCATCGATTCGATCTTCCATTTTCGGCATGACCCGTTTCAACGCACCCAGAGCTGAAGAGGTCGTTGGAATAATATTTTGACCTGAAGCTCGCGCACGACGTAAGTCACGATGTGCATGATCCAATACAGACTGATCCGCAGTCACAGCATGAATTTCTGTCATGAGTGCTGTGTCTATAACAAAGGCATCATCAATAATTTTGACTAAAGGCACCAAAGCCTGCGTGGTACACGACACACTCGAAATAATTTGATCCGTCGCTTTGACTTCATGATGATTAACACCATACACAATCGCAGCATCAACACTGTCAAACGGCGCCGCACCAATAATCACACGTTTGGCACCTGCACCAATATGTTGTGTGGCTGCCTCTCGCGATCTAAATAAACCTGTGCATTCGAGTACCACATCGACATTCAGTTGCTGCCAAGGCAAAAGACTCGGCTGTGCTTCATTTAAAACTTGCACTTTGAGATGCGCTTGAGCACAAGAGATATCTAGAAAAATAGCGCCATCTTGTTCAAGAATTTCGACTTGGCCTGCAAAACGACCATGCGTGGTGTCATATTTAAACAAATGCACCATGGTTTCCACATCAGCGACATCATTTATGGCAACAATTTCATAATGAAATTCTTTTGGATTTTCAAACCAAGCGCGTAATACATTGCGTCCGATTCGACCAAATCCATTAATTGCCACTCGCTGCATGACTTACCCTTCATTTTGAAACAGTTATAAAGCGCTTATATATTAAAGGATTTCAACAATAATTCGTAATCATTAATTCTCTTAATACTTATTAAAATGGGTGTTGAGTGAAAATATTCAAAATAGCTTTTCGACTTTATAATGAAGAAAAATATTCTATAGACTATAAATCACAATGATGAAGCAAACACTACAACCATTTTATTTGTTCTGGCAAAAGCTTAAACCTACAAAGCTCTTTTACGCTTCCATCTCAATATTTTTGATATTTTTATTAGGTTCAACCGAGACTACAGCGCAAATATATCAACACTGTTCATCAGCGGAGATACAAAAATTACAACGCCTATTCTCAGACGATAATTCCTCCAATGCCAATGAACCTGTATTTCAGGACTGCATTCAACTTCAGCATAGTCGTCGATTATTAGCCCTTTCTAGTAATGCGACTGACGTGATTCAGGACAATGCGGGCAATTATGATCTAAAGCTTTATCTTATAGATAAAGGCACATTTCAAGTACTAAAAGTATTTAAGTCACCTAAAGGCATTGTGCCTACGACACGTTTAGATAATGTTCAATTTGATCTCACTCCCTATGCAAAAGATCAGGACTTGGTGGGTATTGCTTTAAAACAATCGCACATAGGCGGTATTCATTCATCAAGACGATTGCTTTACCTTTATGCCATTCAAACTGATTCAAAAATTTTAGCTGTCTTAAATGGACTAATGACCAACTACAACAGCAGTACACAAAGTGCTTGTGATGACTGGAATACTGAAGAATTGAAGCGCACCTTACACATCAGCAATCAAACCCATAAGGGCTTCCCTATTTTCTTAATCAAAGAGTCGAGCATTAGCAGCCATTACAATCACAAAAACTGCAAAGCGTCCGCTGAACATGACCAAGGTCGTTATCAGCTCAAATTTAATGGCAAGGAATACCCCATTCAACACATAAAAAAGACAGATCCTGACTTATAAGCTGATTAATTCACGCCTTTAAAATTTGAAAATGCGTTTAGGATTTAAGTAAAATTTCATCTTAAATTTATAAATAAACCAAAGTACCATTGAGTAAAAACTGCCAAAATTTTCACAACCATAATGAAAATGAATCAATTCAAATGAATTATATAAAAAGTCATATAGTTCATTGAAAATCATTGGTCGCTACACCTTTTTCCGTTATAATTTAGCGTTTTTAAATTTTATGTCAGCATCTCAAGCCAGCTTTAAAATTTTGTAAGACTTGCTTGATAGGCTATTACCAAATCGAAATTAGGAGAGACTTGGTTGTGAGTACTCGTTTTATGACATCAGCTGAAATTCGCGAAGCTTTTTTAAGCTACTTTGAATCGCAAGGGCATACACGTGTCGCGTCGAGTTCTCTGGTACCTGCCAACGACCCAACACTATTGTTCACAAATGCTGGTATGAACCAGTTTAAAGACTGCTTCCTTGGTCTTGAAAAACGTGACTACGTTCGTGCAACTTCTTCACAAAAATGTGTCCGTGCTGGCGGTAAACACAACGACTTAGACAACGTTGGTTATACAGCACGTCACCACACATTCTTTGAAATGTTGGGTAACTTCTCATTTGGTGACTACTTCAAACGTGATGCCATCACATTTGCTTGGGATTTCTTAACCAACGAAAAATGGTTAGGTCTGCCAAAAGATAAACTTTATGCCACTGTTTACCATACAGATGACGAAGCATTTGATATCTGGAACAAAGAAATTGGTCTAGACGCTTCACGCATTATCCGTATTGGTGACAACAAAGGCGAAAAATACGCTTCAGATAACTTCTGGGCAATGGGCGATACAGGTCCTTGCGGTCCATGTTCTGAAATCTTCTTTGACCATGGTGACCACATTTGGGGCGGCTTACCGGGCACTCCTGAAGAAGATGGCGATCGTTTCATCGAAATTTGGAACAACGTATTCATGCAGTTCAACCGTACTGCTGATGGTGTTCTGCATGCCCTTCCTGCACCTTCTGTAGATACAGGTATGGGCCTTGAGCGTATTTCTGCAGTTTTACAGCATGTAAACTCAAACTACGAAATTGACCTATTCCAAAACCTACTTAAAGCTGCTGCTGAAATCATTGGTTTAGATACCACTGAACTTGAAGCAAAAGCACAAGCAGAAAACAAACCAGTTGAATACCCTGCTTCACTTAAAGTTGTGGCTGACCATGCACGTTCTTGCTGCTTCTTGATTGCAGACGGTGTTAACCCGTCTAACGAAGGCCGTGGCTATGTACTTCGCCGTATTATCCGTCGTGCAGTACGTCATGGTAACAAATTGGGTGCAACAGGTTCATTCTTCCATAAAATGTTGCAGCCGCTGATCGACGTGATGGGCGCTGCTTATCCTGAGCTTGCTGCACAGCAAGCACGTATCGAAGCACAGCTTTTGAAAGAAGAAGAACAATTCGCAAAAACTTTAGAGCAAGGTTTGAAATTGCTTGAAGGCGAATTGGCTCAACTTAAAGGTTCAGTGATTCCAGGCGAAACTGTATTTAAACTTTACGATACTTACGGCTTCCCGACTGACTTAACAGCAGACATTGCACGTGAACGTGATTTAACGATTGATGAAGCTGGTTTCGAAGTCGAAATGGCGGCTCAACGTCAACGTGCGCGTGATGCTGGTAAATTTGCTGTCGACTACAACTCAATTGTCAAAGTTGAAGGCGAGACTCAATTTGACGGCTATGACGCAACTCAAGGCCAAGGTCAAATTGTTGCAATCTACAAAGACGGCGAACAAGTTGATGAAGTTTTTGAAGGTGACGAAGCACTAATCGTTCTAAACCAAACTCCGTTCTATGCAGAAAGTGGCGGTCAAGTTGGCGATACAGGTATCTTCAAAAACGAAACTGGTATTTTTGAAGTTCAAGACACCAAAAAATCAGGCGGCGCATTTGTACACCAAGGCATCGTGACCATGGGTAACTTAAAAGCGGCTCAAGCGGTTGAAGCGATTGTTAAAGCAGATATCCGTGCAGCAACATCGCGCAACCACTCTGCGACTCACCTGTTGCATGCAGCGCTGCGCCAAGTTTTGGGTACGCACGTACAGCAAAAAGGCTCATTGGTTGCCAGCGAACTTTTACGTTTTGACTTTGCCAATGATCAACCTGTTTCATTTGAACAGCTTCAAGAAATTGAACGCATTGTCAATGCTGAAGTGATTGCCAATACTGCTGTTTCAACTGAACTTTTAGACATCGATGCGGCTAAAGAAAAAGGCGCGATGATGTTGTTCGGTGAGAAATACGGTGACGAAGTACGTGTATTGTCTATGGGTACAACCAAAGATGAGAAAAACTTCTCTATCGAACTTTGTGGCGGTATTCACGTAAAACGCACAGGCGACATCGGCCTATTCAAGATCACTTCTGAAGGCGGTGTTGCTGCAGGCGTACGCCGTATTGAAGCCGTTACAGGCACTAAAGCTGTTGAAGCTGCGCAAAAAGCTGATCGTGACATTCATGCAATTAATGACTTGCTGAAAGCGCAAAAAGATCAAACTTTAGAAAAAGTTGAAGCTTTATCTCACACTGCGTCTAGCCTGCAAAAACAAATTGAACAATTGAACCAAAAATTAGCAAGCTTCCAAGCAGCTGAGTTATTAAGTCAAGTTCAAGAGATTGCTGGCCGCAAAACATTAATCACTACCGTTCAAGGTGTAGATGCGAAATCACTTCGCAACTTGCACGATGGTGTGAAATCTAAGTTAGACAATGCTGTGATCGTGATCGCAGCGGTTGATGCCGACAAAGTGAGCCTGATTGCTTCGGTTGCTAAAGAATACACTGCTGCTGTAAAAGCAGGTGACATCATCAAACACCTTGGTCAAGAGCTTGGTGGTAAAGGTGGTGGTAAACCTGATATGGCTCAAGGTGGTGCGCCTTATAGCGACAAACTTGAAGCAGTAATGACTGACCTCGTTGCATGGTTAACTGCAAAATAAGACCAAAAGTCCTATAGCTCAAAGTGACTCACCTCCTTTGAGCAAATCAACAGGTTTAAGCAGTGTGTTTTTTAATGCTGGATCCTGCTTAAACACTGTTGATGCGCGAAAGCGCAAACTCAATCATCATGTTGAAACCAATATTCAACCTCTGGCTAAATGATGAAAATGGAGTCTAAAAGGCTGGGTTCATGTGAATCCCCTGCAGACACAAAGTATCTATTTGAACTCCTCCTACCTTGGAGTTCATGAGCTACGTGGTATATTAAAATCGCGCTCAAGTGCGGTCTTAAAATATGTGTAAGTGCTTTAAGTCTTTAGACTTATTTACTTGGTAAGGATAGTTATGGCATTAATCGTTCAAAAATATGGCGGTACCTCAATGGGTACTCCAGAGCGCATTTTAAATGTTGCTCGTCGTGTAAAGCGTTGGCATGATCACGGTCACAAAGTTGTGGTTGTTGTATCTGCAATGAGTGGCGAAACCAATCGTCTACTTGCTTTAGCGAAAGCCATTACCGAAACACCTGATCCACGCGAATTAGACCAAATGGTGTCTACGGGTGAACAGGTAACGATTTCTATGTTAGCAATGGCACTTAACTCTATTGGTGTTGAAGCTAAATCACTTACAGGTCGTCAAGTTGGTATTAAAACCGACAGCGCATTTACCAAGGCGCGTATTGAAGCGATTGATACAGATGTATTGACTTCAAACCTTGACGCTGGACGTGTCATTGTTGTGGCAGGTTTCCAAGGCTTTGATGCTGAAGGTAACACAACGACTCTAGGTCGTGGTGGTTCTGACACTTCAGGTGTTGCATTGGCTGCTGCACTTAAAGCTGACGAATGTCAGATTTACACAGACGTTGATGGTGTTTACACCACTGACCCTCGTGTCGCTCCAAAAGCGAAAAAAGTTGATCGTATTTCTTTTGAAGAAATGCTTGAAATGGCATCACTTGGTTCTAAAGTCCTTCAAATTCGCTCTGTAGAATTTGCCGGTAAATACCAAGTGCCTTTACGCGTATTATCAAGTTTTGATAATGACGATGATGGCGCATTCGACGAAAACTTTAAACAAAACGTCGGGACACTAATCACCACTGAAGCGGAAGACAACATGGAACAACCAATCATCTCAGGTATCGCGTTCAACCGTGATGAAGCTAAATTAACTATTCTTGGTGTACCGGATAAACCAGGTATCGCTTCAAACATCCTTTCACCAATTGGTGATGCCAATGTTGAAGTGGATATGATTATCCAAAACGTGGAAGAAGACGGTACAACTGATTTCACTTTTACAGTTAACCGTGGTGAATTACCAAAAGCGAAAGCTATTCTTGAAGCGACTGCACAAGAAATTGGTGCACGTGAAGTTGCAACTCGCGCAGACATCGTTAAAGTATCGATTGTTGGTGTTGGTATGCGTTCACACGCTGGTGTAGCAAGCAAAATGTTTACTGCTCTTGCAAAAGAAGGCATTAACATTTTGATGATCTCGACTTCTGAAATCAAAATTTCAGTGATTATCGATGAGAAATACTTAGAGCTTGCTGTACGTGCTCTACACACTGCATTCGGTCTAGATCGTGAAATAGGTGAATCAAGCGCGCGTGCTTAATTAACCTTGCTGTGTGTCAAAATTTGTCATTGTTAGACAGATTTTGAAAAACATCGTAAAAATTCAGAGCCACTATAGTTTTTTTTATAGTGGCTCTGTTATATTAAACCTGAGGATTTTAAAATTTACTCAGTTTGCGACTGTCACAATGATTGTTTCAGATGCACTGCTAAATTTTTTTGCTTTTACAAGTTATGAATTTTACATAACAGATCATTTGCAGGTTTTGCATTTTGCAAGGAGAGAAACATGCTGATTCTGACTCGTCGTGTCGGAGAAACATTAATGATTGGAGACCAAGTTAGCGTGACTGTACTTGGTGTTAAAGGTAATCAGGTTCGTATTGGCGTGAATGCTCCAAAAGAAGTATCTGTTCATCGTGAAGAAATTTACCAACGAATTCAACATGAACGCGCAATGCACGAACATCTCCAAAACATTGATCAAGAATATCAGCCATCTTTTGAAGAAACTGATTATTCACAAAACAACTATAATCGCTAAGATTTAAGTTGTTAAATGATAAAGCGGCTCATTAGGCCGCTTTAAATTTATCTAGAACATGCGTTTACTATATAAGTTCAACTGAGCTTAATTACTGCCCTTCTAGAACTTTACGTACGGGACCAAAACTGCGGCGATGTTCATCAATCACCCCATACTGTGCAATCGCTTCGAAGTGCGCTTTGGTTGGATAGCC
The DNA here is from genome assembly GCF_013417145.1 of Acinetobacter sp. YH16044. NCBI lineage: Bacteria > Pseudomonadati > Pseudomonadota > Gammaproteobacteria > Moraxellales > Moraxellaceae > Acinetobacter > Acinetobacter sp. YH16044. The sequence continues at coordinate 278,782 of NZ_VPEK01000001.1, read as the reverse complement.
CTTGTGTTTCGCAAAACCATACTGTGGATATTTTGCATCCAGTTCAACCATTTCGTGGTCTCGAGTCACTTTTGCCAAAATACTCGCAGCCGAAATCTCTGGATGAATCGCATCACCGCCCACGATTGCATCACAGCTCATTGCTAAACCGGTTGGGACTTTATTACCATCGACCAACACGTGTTCTGGCTGTACATTGAGTTTTTCCACTGCACGACGCATTGCAAGTAATGATGCTTGCAAAATATTGATCTCATCAATTTCTTGTGCAGAACTTTCAGCAATCGCCCAAGCCAAGGCTTTTTCTTGAATCTCAATAAATAACTTTTCACGTTTTTTTTCAGTGAGTTTTTTAGAATCGTTTAAACCTTCAATCGGGTTATTTGGATCTAAAATGACAGCTGCCGCAACAACCGAACCCACCAATGGACCGCGACCCGCTTCATCTGCACCAGCAATTTTCATATATCTCTCACTCAAAATAAAATACGACCCTTCATTTGGATTTACTGATACTCAGCAAAACCATTGTCAGGGTCGTATAAAATGTTCTAAATCTTAGTTTTTAAATGTTTCAATCACGCAAGCATTTAAAGTATTTGTCACGATTTTAGCCGCAAGATTTGCTTGTGAAGTTTTATCCATTGCTGCTACAACCAAATCCGTTGCAGTCACGCTAGTTGTCGCTTTCTCGCCTACACATGAACACACTTCAGTTTGTAGTTCAGATTTTTGAGTTTCTGTTAATAGTTTTGAACCTGTTTTCCAGTAGCTGTTGTTATTTAGCTCAGTCACGCATTTCGCTTGAACACCCACTTTAACAGCCATCATTGCCAAGCTGTTTGCTGAAGTTGTACCTGTAGATGTACTTGTACCTGTTGTACCAGTCGCAGCACATGCAGAAAGTACAAGCGCTAATGGCGCTAGAACAGCAACTAATTTTTTCACGAATATTTCCTTTGTTCTGTTAATTAACGCGCATATTGTGCCCCAAATCACACACCATCTGATATGACTATTTAAAATAAATTCGGTAGTTGTGTAGTTAATCATCAAAGCCTGTGTTGCATATTCACAACACAGTGTCCCGATTTTAAACGACGCATATTTTTGTGGTCTGTATTAGAATCTGCATAAGATTGGACGCTTAAATAATCAACATGAGCAATAACACACAATACTACACTCGAACAGCTCAGGTCTTACATTGGCTGATGGCGATCATATTCATCGTGGCATGGTTAATTGGCTTTTATAGTGGTAATTTTCTGAGTTATGACGTCGATGGCAGCTTTAAAGGGCAAGTCATTACCCTCCATAAAAATATTGCGACTACGATTATTTTTCTGGTGGTGATACGAATCTTTTGGCGCTATACCCACCCCGCTCCAGATTTACCTGACAACATGTCCTCCGGCATGAAAACCTTGGCACATTTGTGTCATTTAGCACTTTATTTTGTACTACTGGCTTTACCTATTACAGGTTGCTTATTTAGTTGGAGCGCAGGTCACCCGGCCCCTGTCCTGTATTTGTTTGAAATACCACGCTTGGTCCAAGATAATCCTGAATTACTTGCCATCGTGAAACCGCTACATATTTGGATTTCTTGGGCAGCAGGCTTGCTCTTAGTCGGTCATATTTTGGCAGCACTGAAACATCATTTTATTGATAAAGACCATGTGCTCAAAAGCATGACACGACAACCAAAACCCTAATAAAGACAAAATAAAAGCCACATCATGTGGCTTTTATTTTGAGCATCATCTTTTAATTCAGCACTTGCTGAGCACAGCCGCGCATACTATTCAAAACCGCTTTAGATATCAGTTTATTCTTTTCAGTTTCATTAACTGCAGCAGTCATCAGATCTTTCGCACCGATATCATCCATGGCATGCTCACTCACGCACTGACAAATCGCAGCTTGATTGTCTTTTTTCTGTTGAGCACTCATAAACAACGCAGCACCTTTCCAAATTTTAGAACTATTTAACTCTTGCGAGCATTGATATTCAATCACAGGCTTTAGCATACGCTGACTTAAACTTGATTTATCTGCAATCGCAGCCGATGAAATCATTACTGAGGCTAAAAATGTAATCGATGAGGCAAATATAGAGCGATTTGAATGAGAGAAAAGCATGATTTAAACATAAAAAAGGCAGTGAATATTCACTGCCTGAGATTATACGCTGATTATTAATTCAACGCTTCAATCTTTTTAATCCAAGCTTGTTTTTCAGCATCTGAAATAAATGATGCTTCAAAAGAGTTGATTGCCAGTTGCTTTAACTCTGCATTGCTTAAATCAAGTGCTTTGGTGATCGCAATGAAGTTATCATTCATATAACCACCAAAGTACGATGGATCATCTGAATTGACGGTCACATGCACACCTTGTTGCAATAGACGGCGAATATTATGCTCAGCCATATTATTGACCACACAGAGCTTTAAATTGCTTAGCGGGCAAACGGTTAATGGCATTTTTTCTGCAATTAAACGTTGCATCAAAGCAGGATCTTCTTCTGAACGTACACCATGGTCAACACGATTTACTTTCAGCAAATCCAAGGCTTCCCATACGTATTCTGCTGGACCTTCTTCCCCTGCATGCGCAACGATAAGAAAACCTGCTTCACGGGCTTTAGCAAAAACACGTTCGAATTTTGATGGTGGATGACCCACTTCACTCGAATCTAAACCGACACCAATAATTTGATCTTTATATGGTAAAGCTTGTTCTAATGTTGCAAATGCTGCATCTTCAGATAAATGACGCAAGAAGCACATAATCAGATGTGAGCTAATGCCCAGTTTTGCTTTGGCATCATCACAAGCGCGTTGTAAGCCATTCAAAACCGTTTCAAAAGCAACCCCACGGTCTGTATGAGTTTGTGGGTCGAAGAACATTTCGGTATGAACCACATGATCTTCTGCACATTTTTCAAAGTATGCCCATGCTAAATCATAAAAATCTTGCTCATGAATCAGTACATTTGCACCTGCATAATAAATGTCTAAAAAAGACTGTAAATTATGAAAGTTATACGCTTCTTTTAATTCTTCGACTGATTGATAAGGGATTGCAATATTGTTGCGTTGGGCAATTGCAAACATGAGTTCAGGCTCAAATGTCCCTTCAATATGCACATGTAGCTCTGCTTTTGGCAAAGCGCGAATCAGCTCAAGTTGATCCATCTCTTATCCTCATAAAAATAAAAAAGGGTGCAAACTGAGTTTACACCCTTTCGCTATTTGACAGTATTAACCGCCAAATGCAGCAAATTTCAATGCCCAAAGTACAGCAATAATCCAAACCATATACGGTACAGTTTTCGCTTTACCTGTCAGCAATTTAACCAATGCATAGCTAATGAAGCCCATTGCAATACCGTCTGCAATTGAATACGTAAACGGCATAAATACAATTGTTAAGAATGCTGGGACTGCTTCAGTAATATCATCCCACTCAATATGAACGATACCTTGAATCATCAACACACCAACAAACAATAATGCTGGCGCAGTTGCAAAACCTGGTACAGACTGAGCAAGTGGTGCTAAGAACAATGCCAAAATAAACAATACAGCAACTACAACTGCAGTTAAACCTGTACGACCACCGGCAGCAACACCTGCTGATGATTCAATATAAGGCGTAGTCGAAGACGTACCCAATGCCGCACCCGCAACAATTGCAGATGAGTCAGCAAATAATGCTTTCTTCAAACGTGGTAATTTACCGTCTTTTAATAAGCCTGCACGGTGTGATACACCGACCAATGTACCTGTAGAGTCAAATAAATCAACCAAGAAGAATACAAAGATTACGCCAATCAAACTTGCTGTGAATAGACCTTCGAAGTTCATTTGCATGAATGTTGGAGCGATTGAAGGAATAGCACCTACAACACCTTTAAATTCGTTGAAGCCCAGTAGGGTTGAAATTGCAGTAATCACCAAAATACTGATGATGATTGCACCACGTACTTTGAAGTGATGCATAACCACAACCATCAAGAAGCCAAGTAAAGCCAACAAGACAGACGGCTGTTTTAAATCACCCAGACTAACCAATGTTGCAGGGTTATCAACAATAATGCCGGCATTTTTCAAAGAAACCAGTGCAAGGAATAAACCAATACCGCCGCCGATCGCCAGTTTAAGCGACATTGGAATCGCATTGACAATCGCTTCACGGATTTTGAACATGCTGATAGCGATAAAAACAAGGCCAGAGACAAAAACAGCTGCTAAAGCAGTTTGCCATTCCACGCCCATACCCAAACATACAGAATAGGTAAAGTAAGCGTTTAAGCCCATACCGGGTGCTAAGGCAATTGGATAGTTAGCAACAAGCCCCATCACCAAACAGCCAATGGCTGCTGCTAGACAGGTTGCGACAAAAACAGCGCCATGATCCATACCCGTTTCGGACAAAATCATTGGATTGACAATAATGATGTAACACATTGTCAAGAAAGTAGTTACACCTGCAATGACTTCTGTTTTGAAACTGGTTTTGTTTTCGCTCAGTTTAAACAGACGTTCAAGCATGTTCTCGGAAGATGGATTAGGAGTCGTCATGACCTAGCCCCTATGAAGTAAACTTTATGCATATAAGCATTCCACAAAATTAATCATGTGATGTATTCATCATTAATTTTGTGTATGCCTAAGCAACGAATATGCCAATTCGGCAGATTGTAGGCTTTAAAAAATCCTATTTTCAACAGCATACAACACAGTACAAATGTTGAAATTTGCAAACAAAAAAGCTGCATAAACCTATGCAGCTCCTCTATTTATGTCATTTAATTCGTATTTAATATCAATAAATACTGATCAAATTAATTTCGGCAAATTATAACACATTGATTTTTTAATGTTTCCAAATTTTCATCGCTTTTCAATTTAGTAAATTTAAGACATTGTTTTCTTTATAAAGTTTCAAATTATTATATATAAAAATAAAATATCAAGATTTAGACGAACACTTCAAGACCATGCTTGAGCTCAATGCAGAAGCTGCAAGATTGACTTTTTTTAGCGCATATAAGGTGATGCGTTCAAATCATCATTGAACACCTGATTAATTTCTTGCTGTCGCTTTAACTCTGCATTTTTATAAACACTAAACCCTAAGAACACAATGCTGAGTATAAAAATTGGTATCAGTATTTTTTTCATAACAAAATTTTATTCATGTTTAAATATTTGGCTATAATAACAAAAAACTTAAACAAAAAAGTGACGTGTTTCACAATTTTATATCTTATTAAGTCATTTAATAAGCTATTTGTTCGATCAATGTTAACTTTGTAATATATTTTAGACTGATAGACAAGATAATAACTGAATGTTTTTTCGAAGCCTTTTCCGCAAAAAACCTCAAATCATAGATCATTTCACCTGCGAAATTTAAAGCACGATCAATTTCACAGACCCACCATTACATCTCGAATGAAGAAGATAAAAAAGCCGCTGAGTTCTAAGCAGCGGCTATTCATATTCTTTTCGGTCTAAGTTTTTCAATTTCGAAATTAAGCGGCTTGTTGTTCGTCTCGCTTAAAGACCAATTCGCCCTTTAAGCTACTCTCTGCATCGAAATAATAACCATCGGTATTGAAGGACTTAATGTCTTCAATACGTTCAATTTTATTTTCCAACAAATAACGCGCCATTAAGCCACGTGCCTTTTTGGCATAGAAACTGATGACTTTATATTTGCCGTTCTTTTGATCCAGAAAAACTGGCTTGATGATTTCGGCTTTAATTTTTGATTCTTTGACCGACTTATAATATTCATCTGAAGCGATGTTGACCAAAAGTTCAGAGCCCGCTTTTTCCAAATCGTCATTGATGAGATTGGTGATGGTATTGTCCCAAAACTCGTATAGGTTATGTCCACGCGGGTTTTGCAACTTGGTCCCCATCTCTAAACGATATGGCATCATTAAATCAAGCGGACGCAATAAACCATAGAGACCCGAGAGCATACGCAAATGGGTTTGTGCATATTCAAGGTCTGAGTTTGTAAGTTTATAAGCATCTAAACCGGTATATACATCACCTTTAAAGGCAAAGATTGCTTGGCGTGCATTGGCAAAATCAAAATCAGGCTGCCAATCTCGGAAGCGCTCAACATTTAAAGTCGCAATTTTCTCACTGACACTCATCAAGCTTGAAATTTCACTTGCCGACAATTTACGTGCGACTGAGATCAATTCTTCAGAATGATCTAATAGCCGTGGTTGAGTGAATTTTTCAGTCGGTAAAGCGGTTTCGTAATCTAAAGTTTTTGCTGGAGAAATTAAAGCGAGCATAAACATCCTGATTAATTTTTAATTAAACAAACTATAACAGTAGAGTATTTTCAAATCCAATCTGTGTTTTAGATAATATTAATCTGTAAACTATAGACTCTCCCGCTTTCACATTTTAGTAATTATGTCAGAACAAATGTTCATTCAAGGGCCGATGGGTCAACTTGAAATTTTTGTTGATTATCCACAGGGTGAAGTGAAAGGATTCGCGGTAGTTACACACCCTCACCCATTGCAAGGTGGTACACCACAGCACAAAGTCCCTGTGCTTTTAGCGCAAATGTTCTTAGAACGTGGCTATGTTGTTTATCGCCCAAGTTTCCGTGGTTCTGGCCAAAGTGCAGGAATACATGACGAAGGCAATGGTGAAACTAAAGACACTATGCAAGTCATTGAATTTGCTCGTAACCAACATCCGAACCTGCCATTTTATGCAGGCGGTTTTAGTTTTGGTGCAAATGTCATGACTAAATGCTATGCCCTATTGCCAGTAGAATTGCAGCCTGTACAAACTATTTTATGTGGCCTACCAACCACAACAGTTGCAGGTGTGCGTCACTATGTGACTCCGCATATTAAAGGTGATATTTTATTTATTCATGGTGAAGAAGATAATGTCACACTGTTATCTGACTTGATTCAGTGGGCCAAACCACAGCGCCATTTAATCACGGTTTTACCAGGTGCAAACCACTTCTTTACAGGTTATCTAAAACAGCTTCGTATCGCGATTTCACGCTTTTTAGTATAAAAAATACAAAAAAATGAGTCAGCTTAACTGGCTCATTTTTTTTGCCTAGCGAACGCTCTATTCCCCCAATATTCCAGATAAACTGAACTACTCGCTTTTCGATTTATCCATTTTTTTGCATTAGTGATCATAATTCGTTCAACATGTAATGACCTAATCCGACGCTCGTTTAATTTTGATTACGTCTCAATTTTTTATCTAAAAACCAATAATTTACTTGTTTAAATAATCAACTACAGAAATAATACCCAGAAAAATTAAGATAAAATTTAGAGGGAAAAATGAAATATATTGTTGCTGTGATTTTAAGTCTAGGCATTGCAGCTTTGGTCTATTATTTTAATTCAACCCCATCCACAACGACAAATTTGCCAGCATCTACGGTTGCTGCGAACGATGGTCCCAAAGCCTATTTGACTGCGTCATACAAGATGAATGTCGATGGTCGTGATTTTAGCTTAAAGATGGTCTATGACTTTCCCAACAGCCAAGTGTGTGAAGCCCAACTCAACAGCACTGACACCATGAATATGATTTCAACCTTTAAGCAACGCTGTTCGAGTGACTCGGTGTGTAAAGAAGCTGAAATTTCGTCTTGTTCATCTTTTACCGATCAAAAATATAAAGATATGCTCGATAAAAACTATCATGACACCCATTATATTTATCTTAGCGATAGCAAATTGACTGATCAACGTGGTGTGATTGTGTTTTGGGGACTCAATGAACAAGAGTCAGAAAAAATGTGTGACTATGTGAAAAAGAGCAATCGAACCATTAATCCAATCAATATTGAATGTCTATAACCTTGTTCAATACATTCTGTTAAAAAACAAAAAAGCAGCGCTATGCTGCTTTTTTATGGATGATTTTTAATTCAAATTTTCAGATCATTTCGTCATTTGTTTCCATTGAAACTCACTATATGACTCTTCTTCTTTTAAACTGTTTTCGACCGCTTGAGCCAATTGGTTCAATAGACTTTGCTCAGTAATACGATCTAACCAATCTTGGTCTTCATCTGGATAAGAGGTAATTTCACAGACTAGACGACCGGATTCATCCTGCCCCTGACATGTCACTGAAAGTGGCAATTCATGCTGATCGACACTGACTGCAATCTGATCACCACTTTGCGATAACGTTTGAAAGCCATATTTCTCAAGCTTACTTGCTAAAAACTCAGCCACTTGAGTTTGCGTATCAGCACTGCTTTCAACTCGATTTGAATCGCTATGGGCGGTGAATTGTAGTTTTCTCATGTATCTATCCAAAGACATTCTTGTTGTATGGTTTTAGCATAAGCAATTAAAACCAAACAGCCAAGCATTTGCTTGGCTGTTGTTGAATAAATATACAAATTTAGTGAATTATTTATTCACTTACCACAATCGTTAAACCGGCTTGAGTCGCTAGCTCTGTAAATGTCGGGAAGCTGGTCGCAACGGTTTCTGTACCCACGATATTAATTTCACCCGAAGTACGTAAACCTGCCATTGAGAAGCTCATTGCAATACGGTGGTCATGATGTGACTCAATTTGACCACCTGTGAAGATTGCACCCCACTCACCCGTTTTACCTTGACCTTCAATAATGATGCCGTCATCAGTAGGCGTGCAGTCAATACCCATAATTTTTAGGCCATCTGCCATCACTTGAATACGATCCGACTCTTTCACTCGAAGTTCAGCTGCACCGGTCAAAATGGTTTGACCTTCTGCACATGCCGCTGCAATAAACAGTGCTGGAAATTCATCAATCGCCAATGGCACTTGATCTTCTGGCATATGAATGCCTTTAAGCGTGCGTGAACCACGAATACGAATATCTGCAATCGGCTCACCACCAGCGATACGCTCATTTTCAACAGTCAGGTCAGCACCCATCTGTTTTAAAATTTCGATCACACCTGTACGTGTTGGATTAATGCCAACCGCTTCGAGTGTGACATCTGAACCTTCAGTAATCGCTGCACCCACCATAAAGAATGCTGCAGATGAAATGTCAGAGGGTACTTGAATGTCTGTACCGACTAACTTGCCGCCACCTTGAAGTGAAATGCGGTTGCCTTCTGTTTTCACGTCATAACCAAATGCACGAAGCATACGCTCTGAATGGTCACGTGTTGGTTCCGGCTCAGTGACAACAGTTTCACCTTCCGCCCAAAGACCAGCCAACAAAATACCGGATTTTACTTGTGCAGATGCCATTGGTAAGTCGTAATGAATACCTTTCAGGTTTTGACTTCCGGAAATAGACACGGGCGGCGTACCACGCTCACCTGTAGTTTGAATTTGCGCACCCATTTCACGTAATGGTTTGGCAATACGTTCCATTGGACGTTTTGATAATGACGCATCACCCGTCATCACCGAATCAAACTTCTGTGCCGACAACATGCCTGAAAGCAAACGCATTGAAGTGCCTGAGTTACCCATATACAAAGCGCCTGCAGGTGCTTTTAAACCATGCATGCCTACACCATGAATGGTGACTTCGCCATTTTTAGGGCCTTCAATACTCACTCCCATATCACGGAATGCTTGGAGGGTTGCCAAGGCATCTTCACCTTCAAGGAAACCCGTGACATGCGTTGTGCCTTCTGCAATAGCACCAAACATGATAGAGCGATGTGACACAGATTTATCACCTGGCACAGTAAATTTACCTTGGAATTGCTTTGGACCCGGTAAAATTTTGAATTGCTGTGTCGTCACTTTATTTTTCTCCATCAGTGGTTTCTTTGCGAGCATGTGATTGAAATGTTGACGTGCCGCTTGTGCATGCCCCAACAGTCCCATCAACGCTTGTGAGTTTTCATCTTCAATCAGTTTACGAAGAATAGCCAATTGTTTTTCAAAGCCATCTACCGCATTTAAAATTGCCTTTTTATTGGCAAAAAAGATGTCATGCCACATATGTGGGTCGCTTGCAGCAATGCGTGAGAAATCACGAAAACCGCCAGCGGCATAACGGAAAATATCTAGATTATCTTCTCGGTTCGCAAGTTGCTCAACCAAGTTAAATGCCATCAAATGCGGAAGATGACTGGTATGGGCCAACACTTCATCGTGTTTTTCCACATCCATGCAAATCACTTCCGCTTTGGCAGCTTGCCACAATTGAATCAGTTTCTCTACAGCCCAATCTGCACTGCTAGGTAAAGGTGTCAAAATCACTTTGTGATTGGCAAATAAATCCACTTTACCAGCATGCACACCTGTCAGTTCAGCCCCCGCAATCGGATGCCCCGGTACAAAACCAGCAGGTAATTGCTCACCATAGACCGCTTTCGCTGCATCAACGACATTGCCTTTAGTACTTCCAACATCGGTAATAATCGTCTGTTCGGTTAGATAAGGTTTGATCGCCTCAAGGACTTTTTGTGTCGCACGTACAGGCAAAGCCAAGACAACGAGATCTGCACCTTTGACCGCTTCGGCAGGATCGCTATAACCCTGCTGAATAAGCCCTAAAGCTTTTGCATCTTCTAAAGTTTTTTGTGAACGCGTAGACGCTACAATTTCCTTAGCCAAACCTTCAGCAATCATGACGCGAGCTAGGCTTGAGCCAATCAGCCCAAGCCCAATAAAAGCAACTTTTTCAAATAGTGGCACAGACATGACTTAAGCTTTAGCCTCTAAGCCCAAAACTTTAGCCAATGCAGCTAAGAACTTAGCATTTTCAGCTTCAGTCCCAATTGATACACGTAAATGCTCAGGGATACCAACTGGACGAACAATCACACCTTCTTTTAATAAAGCATTGAACGTCTGTGCAGGATCTGCTTTTACATTTACTAAAATGAAGTTCGCACGTGAAGGCACATACGCTAAACCTAAAGCATCAAAGCCTGACTCAAGTTGAGCCATACCCGCTTTGTTCACTACGCGTGATTTTTCAATAAATGCTTCATCTTTAAGTGCAGCAACTGCAGCCACCATCGCAAGATGGTTCACGTTAAATGGTTGACGAATACGATTGAGGAAATCCGTCACTTCAACTGAAGCCAAGGCAAAACCAACACGTAACGCAGCCAAGCCATAACATTTTGACATGGTACGGCTCACAATTAAGTTTGCGTATTGATCTAAGAATTTCAAGCTGTTGAAGTTTTCTGGGAAATATTCCACATAAGCTTCATCTAAAACCACAATCACATTTGCAGGTACTTTTTGCATGAACGCTTCAAATTCAGCTTCTTCAAACCATGTACCTGTTGGATTATTTGGGTTCGCAATAAAAATCAATTTAGTATTGTCTTTAATTGCCGCAGCCATTGCATCTAGGTCATGTGAAAAACCTTTTGCAGGCACTTCAATCGCTTCAGCATTAATGGCTTGTGTCACCAGACCATACACAGCAAATGCGTGTTGGCTATACACCACAGAGTCTTGCTCTGAAACAAAAGCACGAGCGAAAATTTCTAGAAGATCGTTTGAACCATTACCCAACGTAATGCGGTCATGTGCAATACCAAATTGTTTTTCAACTTGGTCTTTCAAAATAAAACCGCCACCATCAGGATATCGACCAATTTCTGCAAGTTCAGCAGCAACCGCTTCTTTCACTTTGTCAGAACAACCCAATGGGTTTTCATTTGATGCGAGTTTTACGATATCTGTAATACCCAACTCACGCTCAAGTTCACTAATTGGTTTACCTGGTTGGTAAGGCTTTAGCTTTGCAATGCCTTCATTGGCTGGGACAAACGTCATTTTACACTTCCAGTTTTTTCAAATGATGAAGGTGATCAACTCCTGATGGAATTGATCACAGTTGTGATCTTAAAGAACAGCAATCGGATATGAACCCAATACACGAATTTCTTTTACTAACGGACGAATTTCTTCAATTGCCGCTTTCACGTTTTCTTGCTCAACATGACCTTCCAAGTCCACAAAGAATACATAAGCCCATTTTTCGGGTAATGCAGGACGTGTTTCGATACTTGTTAAGCTAATATTATGCTTGGCAAACGGTGCAAGAATTTCAAGTAAGGCCCCCGCACGGTCATGCGCAGAAATCAACAATGAAGTTTTATCATTGCCCGATTGCGGTACTTTCTCACGACCAATCACCAAGAAACGAGTAGTATTTTCAGGATTGTCTTCAATATTGCTATGCAAAATTTCAAGGTTGTAAATGTTTGCAGCGACTTCAGAAGCAATTGCTGCTGAGTGCCATTCATTGCGAATACGGCGTGCAGCTTCTGCATTTGAACTGAGTGCAACACGTTCTACACCCGGATAATGTGCATCTAACCAACCACGGCATTGCGCCAAAGTTTGTTGATGAGCATAAATTTGTTTAATGCTGTCTTTACGTGTGTTTTCAGACACTAGGAACTGGTGATGAATACGCAGCTCCACTTCACCAATAACATTCAGATGTGAAGATTTGAAGCAATCTAGGGTGTGGTTCACTACCCCTTCAGATGAGTTCTCTACAGGCACAAGACCATAGTGCGCACTGCCTGCTTCTACTTCGCGGAATACTTCATCAATCGTTGGAAGAGGGCGAACAACAGCGTCTTGACCAAAGTGTTTCAACACCGCCGAATGTGTATATGTCCCAACTGGACCTAAGAACGCAATACTTTGCGGTGCTTCAAGAGCTAAACAAGCCGACATGATCTCACGGAATAAACGTGCCATTGTCACATCAGACAATGGGCCTTCGTTACGATCCATAACTTTACGTAAAACTTGCGCTTCACGTTCAGGACGATAAAACAATGGATTCTCTTCTGCAGCAAATTTTGCTTTTGCCACAGCTTCAGCTAGTTTCGCACGACGGTTGATAAGTTGTTGAATCTGCATATCAACAGAGTCGATATCTTCACGAATTTGAGCTAAGTCCAGAGAAGTCGGAGTGTTTTGATCATCGTTGATCATTGTTATGTCGCCCTTCAAAAAAATTTTGCAAACAGTATAACAATAGTTAGCTTTCAAATGTTGCGCAATACGACTTTGATGGTTTCAGCCTTAAAAACATACAGTTGATTAAAGCTTCATCAGCTTAACTTAAGAGCCAAAACAGCCAAACTGATAGGTAAAGCCATAATTAAGGCAAATCTTACCTTTTGACGGCTTTATTGATCATTCATCTTGAGCAGCACAATAAATAGCCCTTCTCTTTTCCTCCAAATTTGCCTCAGATCCATCTCCTTGTATAAGCCCATCAATCAATTTGTTTCATTGGTCATTTCAGTTTTAAATTTTGCTCTCAATACTTGAAGCAAAATAAAAATTTCAAAACTTGGTTTTCATGGCATAGAAATAATTTGAAACTTAAAGATGATCTATATAAACACTTGGTCATTGATCGTTTTTTCAGTGACTTAATAGGCACTTTCATCTAGTGTTTACAGTCATTGACGCATTTATTACAAAAGACACAGGTAATTCTTATCATTGCTTTGTAGTCTAAATATCAGAAAAAAAATAACAGCCCCATAGGTACAAGTATGCACAAGAAAATTGCAGTGTTAGTGACCTACGATTTTGAAGATATTGAGTATCTTGAGCCTGTGGAGGCCTTTCGAGCCGCTCGGCACAGCATTATCAATATCGAAGATCAGGTTGGAAAAATCGTTTACGGCATTAAACGCCGTTCCCAGATCACCATTGACCAAAGTATCGACGATGCCTCTGTGCATGATTTTGATGCCTTATTTATTCCCGGCGGTTATTCCCCAGAGAAACTCGCTTTAGATGACCGTTTTATCTATTTTGTACGTAATTTTGCAGATAGCCAAAAGCCGATCTTGAGCAGTTGCCATGGTCCACAGTTGTTACTAGAAGCTGGTGTCATACAAGGTCGCCATTTCGCCCAATCTGAAACACTTAAATCCGCTTTGTTAAACGCAGGTGTGGTGGTGTCGGATCAATCGGTTGTGAATGATAATAACCTATATATATCGTCTCGCAGTACTTTAGATACACCTGAATTTATTGAAGTCTGTTTGCAAGTTTTGGGGCAACCGTCATTATCATAGGTTTCAAAATATTCACGCAAAATTAAACACACAATCTAATTCAAATAAGCAAATCTATAGAAATACATCGTCTCTATAGAAATACATCCTAAAAAAAATAGCGAAGTCTTCACTTCGCTATTTTAATTTCAGCCTGATAAATTGTTTATCGACCTAAAATACTTCGTGCCACGATTTCTTTCATAATTTCATTGGTGCCACCGTAGATTTGCTGAATACGTGCATCGACAAAGAAACGTGAAATTGGATATTCGGTCATATAACCATAGCCACCAAATAATTGAAGTAGATTATGGGCCACTTTCATTTGCATATCGGTAGAAAAGCTCTTGAGTGCTGCTGCAGTTTCAACATCAAGTTTGCCTTGCATATAAAGTTCAACATTTTGATTATAAAATGCCGCTGTAGCCAATTCGTCAATCTTAGCCTGTGCCAAGACAAAACGAGTATTTTGGAACTGTCCGATCGCCTGTCCGAACGCTTGTCGCTCTTTAACATACTGCGTTGCCACATCAATGGAACCGCGAATCGCACCAATTGCAGTCGAGGCAATTGCGGTACGTTCACGCGGTAACTCTTGCATCAAGTAAGCAAAGCCTTGTCCAGCTTGACCCAAAAGTTGCTCTTTTGGCACTTTGACGTTGTCATAAAACAACTCTGAAGTGTCTTGCGCATGCAGACCAATTTTGTCGAGGTTGGTACCTTTCTTAAATCCATCCAAATGTGTATCGACTAAAAGTAATGACACACCTTTGGCACGTGCTTGTGGATCAGTTTTCGCAGCCAATACCACAAGGTCTGCATGTTGACCATTTGAAATAAAAGTTTTCGAGCCATTGAGCAGATAATGATCACCCTGCAAAATTGCACTACTGCGCATAGACTGCAAGTCCGAACCTGCTCCCGGCTCTGTCATACCAATAGCACCGACCACCTCACCTGTGACCATTTTCGGTAACCAATATTGTTTTTGTTCTTCTGAACCAATGTGCAAAATATAAGGCGCTGCAATTTCAGAATGGCATGAAATACCTGTCGATAATGCACTAAAACCTGCGCGAGCAGATTCTTCAACTAACATCAGTGAATAATGCGTTGGGACGCCATAGCCGCCATATTCTTCAGGCACATCGACACATAAAAAGCCATTTTCACCCAAGGCATTCCATACTGATCGCGGCATAATGCCTTCACGTTCCCATTGCTCATAATGTGGTGCGACATGCTCTGCCATAAAACGGCGAAAGTTATCTCGAAATAATTCTAAGTCTGCATCATAAGCCAGCATGTGTTTCTTCCTTGGTTAAGTTTGTTGTTTTGTTTAACTCCATCCTATTGCAGTTTAGAACGGCCGTCATGCCCAAAAACTAAAGCGTTCAAATTTGGCTTTAGTCCTGCATTAAAAAAGGAAGCCGAAGCTTCCTTTTTAAATGACATCTTTTACATCACAGCATCTGCCTTAGGCATGATGTGCATTGCCTTCTTCTTGCATCTGACGGTCAATTTCTTCAGGGTTTGCCAAAGCAAAATCCAGTTTTTCTTTGTCTAATTGACCCACCCATTTCGCAACCACAATCGTTGCCAAAGAGTTACCTACAAGGTTCGTTAATGCACGTGCTTCTGACATGAAACGGTCAATACCAAGAATTAATGCCAAACCTGCAACAGGAATATGACCCACAGCAGACAATGTTGCAGCCATCACAATAAAGCCTGAACCCGTCACACCCGCAGCACCCTTAGATGAAATGAGTAGAACCAACAACAACGTGATCTGATGCGAAATATCAAGCGGTGTATTGGTCGCTTGTGCAATAAAGATTGCTGCCATGGTCAGGTAAATAGACGTACCATCTAGGTTAAATGAATAACCTGTTGGAATAACAAGGCCCACTACAGATTTTTCTGCACCAGCAAGTTCGAGTTTTTTCAACATACGTGGCAGTACAGATTCAGAAGAAGACGTACCCAGTACGATCAGTAACTCTTCGCGAATCATACGAATCATTTTGAGGATACTGAAACCGCAAATACGTGCAATTGAGCCAAGTACAAGGAAAATAAACAGCAAACAGGTAATATAGAAGCAGATGATCAATTGACCCAATTGCGCCAAACTACCAATACCATATTTACCAATGGTATAAGCCATCGCACCGAAGGCACCAATTGGCGCAAGCTTCATGATCATGTTTACAATGTTAAAGAATACATGTGCAATTTGATCAATAAACTTCAATACAGGCTTACCTGCATCACCAAGTTTATGCAATGCAAAACCAAATAATAAGGCAAATAATAGAACTTGAAGAATCTCACCCTCAGCAAACGCACCAACAACGGTGTTTGGGATGATATTCATAAAAAATTCTTGGGTAGATTGTGCTGCACCAGATTCAACATATTTAGAAATACCTGCAGTATCTAAAGATGCTGGATCTACGTTCATGCCTACACCAGGTTTTGCAATATTAATCACTGCAAGACCGATAATGAGTGCGATGGTCGAAACGATTTCGAAGTATAGTAAAGCGACCCCACCTGTCTTACCCACAGATTTCATGCTTTCCATACCTGCAATACCACTTACCACGGTACAGAAGATCACAGGTGCAATAATCATTTTAATCAGCTTGATGAAACCTTGTCCTAGTGGATAGAACAATTCACCCCAGCCTTTTACGTATTGCTCGGTACCATTGATAATTTGCGTGCCACTTGGTGAGAAATGCCCCACCAAAACACCCGCAATAATGGCAACGATCACTTGAAAATATAGTGACTTATAAATTGGTTTTTTAGCCATGACATTACTTCACGATATATTTCTGCTTCAAAGAAATATTCAGTTTTTGTCTATTTTCAAAAAATAAACAGCCCAAAACCCCTTTGTCTTCGACAAAAGAGCACCAAAGGTATTTGACTTAGCCAAATACAGAAAAACGAAATATGTATGGTGATTAAATAATCACATCAGGACCTGATATAAAATCAGCGCATTGATCAGGAGATGAAACACATACTAAAGTAGGTTAAATTTTACCTGTTTTTTAAGGGCTTGTTCTGCCACAAATGTTAATTTCGGTTAAATAATAGACCGAGTTTATTAGACGATAGTCTAAAGACATCCTTTTTTAAACCTGTTATCAGGCTGAAAAATACCAACTATAGAAGTAAACTATCCTTAAGTCCTAATTTTAAGCCCAGTATTTGCATGAACAATAAACGAAATATTTACAAAGATTTTGAACATCCTTTTGCGCAATTTGTCCGTATTGTGGGTAAAGGAAAGAATGGTGCACGTTCGCTCACTTATGATGAAGCCTACCAAGCGTTCAGCATGATCTTAAAAGATGAGGTTTTAGACGTTCAATTGGGCGCTTTCCTGATGTTATTGCGTGTAAAAGAAGAATCTGTCGATGAACTGACAGGCTTTGTCCAAGCCACACGTGATCAGCTCAAGTTTAAAAAGCTTGATGTCGATTTAGATTGGTCATCTTATGCAGGTAAACGCAAACATTATCCTTGGTTTTTATTGGCCGCATTAACGCTGGCAAAACACGGCTACAATGTCGTAATGCATGGCGCTTCAGGTCATACCATTAACCGCCTTTATACAGAACAAGTATTAGAGTATTTGGGTTTTCCTATTTGCCAAAATGATACAGATGTGGAACAGCAGCTCAATCAGCGTCATTTTGCTTATATTCCGCTCGACGTCATTTCGCCAATACTCAGTGATCTAATTTCACTGCGCAATGTGATGGGTTTGCGTTCCCCAATTCACACCCTTGCCCGCCTAATAAATCCGTTTAATGCCAAAGCCACCATGCAAGCGATTTTCCACCCAGCCTATCGTGGATCACACCAACGTGCGGCATTCCAATTGGGTTATCAAAATAGTGCTGTCATTAAGGGTGAAGGTGGTGAATTCGAACGTAACCCCGATGCAAAAACCTTAATTTGCGGCATCAAGGATGGTGAAATGTATGAACATGAATTGCCTAAACTGACGGACAACCGCAGTCCCGTCGAAGAAGAACTCGATTTGGCCGTCTTTAAAGCCGTTTGGGACGGTCAACAGGTACATGAATATGGTGAAATCGCAGTCATCGAAACCATGGGAATTGCACTGTATTCCATGGGCGCCGTCGCAAGTTTTGATGATGCAATGCAAACTGCCAAAACCATGTGGGCAAATCGTCACGCTTAAATAAGCAGTATGAAGCAAAAAATTTAGGCATGCATCAAGCCAATAAAAAGCCAGCATTAAGCTGGCTTTTTCAATCAGACAGAAAACGGATTAAACGAAACGAATCGGCTTGAACTCAG
Source organism: Acinetobacter sp. YH16044 (assembly GCF_013417145.1). Taxonomy (NCBI): domain Bacteria; kingdom Pseudomonadati; phylum Pseudomonadota; class Gammaproteobacteria; order Moraxellales; family Moraxellaceae; genus Acinetobacter; species Acinetobacter sp. YH16044. The sequence goes on along the minus strand of NZ_VPEK01000001.1, from coordinate 260,367 downwards.
GTTCTTCCACATGCGAGTCGCAATGCTCATCTTCTTCTTTGGTCCCGCGGTCGATATAACCACTACGCTCATCTTCTGGCAAATGTTTAATTTCCCATGCATACACCGCTTGCATACAAATTTGACGTTGTTCTTGAGTCAGCGCTACGCCATTTGGCCATTTACCAATTTCAATTGCCGTTTTTAATCGACCAACAATTTCAGGATCGAGTACGGCAAGCATCTGTTCAATATTCATAATTAATCCTGCTTTAATGAGTCAAAATCTTGGTTCCAGCCTAGCTTGGTACGACATGCCATATAGAAGTCATAACCGGGTGGATGTAATAAGTTGAGCTTAAATGGATGTTTGCGGATATGTAAACTATCGCCTACACCCAATGATACACTGTGTTGACCATCGGCACTGACCATTGGTAAAACACGGTTTTCACGAATCAAAATTTTAATTTCACTTTGTCCGCCCACGACAATCGGACGTGACGACAAAGTATGAGGATGCATTGGCACTAAGGCAATCGCATCCATACTTGGGTGGACAATCGGACCACCACCAGATAATGCATAAGCTGTAGAGCCGGTTGGTGTCGAAACAATTAAACCGTCACTGTGTTGGCGGTATACATATTGCCCATCAATATTCAGTTCAAAGTCGATCATGTGTACCGATTTACCCGAGTGCAGCACAATATCATTTAAAGCTACAGCATCATAAATCGACTCGCCTTTCGAGCGAATTTCCATTTCCAACAAGAAACGTCGGTCTAGCTGAAACTCACCTTTGAGCACTTGATCTAACTTGAAAATCACTTCTGTCGGTTTGATATCGGTCAGGAAGCCCAAACGACCACGGTTCACCCCAATCACAGGGGTATTATATTTCACCAAGGCACGTGCGGCATGAAGCAATGAACCATCACCGCCGACAACGATCACCAAATCGACAACTTCACCCAATAAATTACGGCTGACCGTCTGAGTATTATTGTAGGGAACCAGCTGCGCTGTTTGCGTATCAAATACAGGATGTAATCCCAAACTCAAAATATGATCGTGGATCAAACATAGGGTTTCGATCACTGATGATTTGTCTGGACGACCAATCAACCCAATGTTTCGAAATGATTTATGTGAAATTTGCACCTGCGCTTTTGCTCCGCTTCGCCTCATTGGTATCATATCACTAACAGAAATGATTTAAAAAAACTTTAAAGTTTCGACTTTAGTGAAGTAGCTTCCAATATTTTGCATACATATAACAGTTTAAATATTGCAAAATACTGAAAAGCTTCGCATGATTAGCAAAATTTCTCAGGGTATTATCACTATTTATGAAGTCTGAACGTGGCATAGGCATAATTGCACTGATTTTTTCGCTGTTGATTATCGGCGGATTTCTCGTGTTCAGCATTTATCTTATTCGTCTAGATAATATTGTACGGGATAAATTCGAAGGTCAACGTTGGGACATTCCAGCCAAGGTATTTGCTCGTCCTTTAGAAATTTATACCAATGCGCCTGTAAGCCAAGCAGACCTCAACCAAGAACTGAAACTTTTGGGCTATAACGCTCAAGATAGCTATGCGAAAACAGGGAGTTACGTTACTTCTGGCAATGTGACCTATATCCATACGCGTGGTTTTGACTTTGGTGATAGTGTCGACCCTGAACAAGTCCTTAAAGTGACCTTTGGTGAAGATCAAATCACTGAAGTGAGTGCAACCAAGCCTTCAAGTAGTGGTATTGCCCGCTTAGAGCCGATGTTAATTGGTGGTATTTATCCTCAGCACAATGAAGACCGTGTGCTGATCAAACTTGATAAAGTGCCTAAGCCTTTAATCCAAGCTTTAATTGCTACCGAAGACCGCAATTTCTATCAACATCATGGTATTTCGATTCGTGGTACAGCACGTGCCATTGTGAGTAATGTCACAGGCGGAAAACGTCAAGGTGGTTCGACCCTCACTCAGCAATTGGTGAAAAATTTTTATTTATCGCCTGAGAGAACCATTAAGCGTAAGGCCAACGAAGCCTTAATGGCCATGCTGATTGAACTTCACTATGACAAAGATGAAATTCTTGAAGCTTATTTAAACGAAGTGAACTTAGGTCAAAACGGTAACTATTCCATCAATGGTTATGGTTTAGCCTCACAATTCTATTTTGGTTTACCCCTACGTGAACTAAATATTGCTCAGCAGGCGTATTTAGTCGGTTTGGTTCAAGGTCCAACTCTATTTAATCCGTGGAAAAACCCTGAAAGTGCGATTAAACGCCGTAATATTGTGTTGAACAATATGGTGGTGATGGGCTATTTAACTCAGGAACAATATGAAACTGAGTCTGCACGTCCATTAAATGTCATTACAAAACCAACATTGGGCCCTTCTCGCTTCCCAGACTATATGGATATCGTGCGTCGTCAACTGCGTACTGAATACCAAGAAAGCGATTTGACCAATCAAGGTCTGCGTATTTTCACCGCGATGGACCCGATTGCACAAACCCGTGTACAAACTGCATTTAAAGAATCTGTGGCCCGTTTAAGCAATGCCAATCCAGCACGCTTAAAAGAATTACAAGGCGCGGTATTGGTGTCTCATCCTGAAAATGGTGAATTGGTTTCAGCAGTGGGTTCAACGCAGGACTTTACTGGCTTTAACCGTACAATGGATGCTAAACGTCAAGTTGGTTCATTGCTAAAACCTGTGATTTACCTCAGTGCGATAGAATCCAACCGCTATAACTGGGCGAGTCAAATCGAAGACAGTCCGATCAGCATTCAAAGTGATGGCAAAGCTTGGACACCGAAAAACTATAGTGGTGGTGCACATGGTGTTGTACCAATGGTCGATGCCCTATCAAACTCTTATAACCTCTCTGCGGTACGCTTAGGTCAAGAGTTCGGTATGTCGACTTTTATTAACCATCTGAAAAAGTTTGGTGTGACGTCTAATATTCCAAACTACCCTTCGATTTACCTCGGTGCTATTGATATGTCACCGATGGAAGTCATGAGTGTCTATGGAAACTTTGCAACCGGTGGCTTCAAATATCCAGTGAAAGCTATTCGTTCAGTGGTCGATGCCAATGGTCGTTTATTAGATCGTTATAGCTTAACGGTACAACCGACTATTGCACCTGATGCAGCCTTTATCTTGAACTACGGTTTACAACAAGTGATGAGTTCAGGGACAGGCCGTTCTGCTTATGCATCATTACCGGCTTCACTTAAACTTGCAGGTAAATCAGGAACAACCAATGATACGCGTGACTCATGGTTTGCAGGTTATTCAGGTAATTACTTAAGTGTGGTTTGGTTAGGTTTAGACAACAACAAAGTTACAGGCTTAACTGGTTCGTCAGGAGCACTTCCGGTTTGGACCAATGTCATGAAGCAGTTACGTCAAAAGCCAGTTAATTTACGTCAACCAGACAGCGTACAGTGGCATTGGTTAGACCGTTATTCAGGTAATTTATCTGCACAGCATTGTACAGGTGCGATGTATATTCCTCTGTCGCGCAACTCTATTCCAAATCAAGCGACGGCATGTGGTTCGACACAATATGAAGTAGAACCTTACACAGTTGATACTGAAGAGACGCAGCCAACTCAGGAACAAAATGATAGTTTAGGTGACTACATTCGTGAAAGTGATGTCGATAATGACCAGGGTTCATCTGATCAACCTCGCATCATCTCAAGTGGAGAGTATACAAATTAAATTGCAAAACATTAAAGTTTTAAAAACGTTCAGTATTCTGAGCGTTTTGACGATCATTTTGGCTGGTTGCCAAACCATAGTCGAACCTGAGCAAAAGCCGCCTGCTCCACCTGAAAAAAAGGCAGATATCCATGACTCTTCTGGGGTCATTATTACGCCATATGACCATCCAGAAATTAAACGTCAACGCATCGTTATTCCTGAGCAGAAAACCCAAATTCAAAAATTTGATGATGGTCGTGACTTGCCTGCATTCAAAAAATTGATGCAAACTACGCAAACCGCTTATGCCAATGGAAAATGGAATGAAGCTGAAAGTGCGGCAACTCAAGCACAGCGTTTGGCACCACAATCTGCGGAAACTTTTTTATATTTGGCAATGATCGCCAATCGAAAAAATCAGCCTGCGAATGCAGAATCGTTGGCACTGCGTGGATTAAGCTATGCTCAAACCAAGCCGATGAAACAACAGCTTTGGAATGTTGTTTTAAAAGCCGGTCAAATGCAAAAGAAAAGCAGCACCATTCAAAAAGCACAACAAGCAATTAAAGCTCTTTAAGCACCCCGTAAAAAAGCTTGATCTTAATTGAGATCAGGCTTTTTTATTCATTACATACTAAAAGTAAGTTTATTTCTAAAAGTTATTTTAAATCTGAATATCGACTTTCAAATACAAATTTAATTCAATGCACGTATTTTTAACTGATGTTACGCACCTAAAAGTAATTTCGCATATTAAAAATGAAGGCTCTAGACTAGCAGAATAGATATTTTATTCTAGAATCATGATAGAAAACAGTAAATTAAGTCACTATAAGATTAAAAAAATTATTCAGTGCTTTTGCATTGATATTCCTGCTTCTAAAACAGCCTTATTGCTTAACTTGAACCGTAATACCATCAACTATTGGTACATGCTTTTTAGAGAAGCAATCTACGATCATCAAACAGATTTAAGAGCAAAGTTTGTAGGTTCTATTGAAGTTGATGAGAGCTATTTTGGAGCAAAAAGACAACGTGGTTTTCATGGGAAATTGAAGCGAGGTCGAGGTACTTTAAAACAACCTGTATTTGGAATATTTGAAAGGAATGGTCGAGTTTATACAGAAATAGTCCCTGATTGTAAAAAGACTACATTACAACAAGTTATCTTAGGTAAAGTTGCACTTGAAAGTGTAATTTATAGTGATGGTTGGCGTGGATACAATGGTTTGGTAGATGTTGGTTACTCAAAGCATTTTAGAGTAAATCATGGAGCGAATGAATTTGCCAGAGGACAATGTCATATAAATGGAATAGAATCATTCTGGAGCTTTTGTAAAAGAAGGCTAGCAAAGTTCAACGGTATATCAAAAGAGTATTTTGATTATCATCTTAAAGAAACAGAATGGCGTTGGATGAGGAAGCCTAATGAGCTAGCAACAGAGTTGTGGGACCTCATTAGGTAAAACTAAGTGCAAATCTGCTAGTCTAGAGCCAAATGAATTTTAAGTCTATTCAACGGTGTCTTACATCTAGGGTTTGAATAAAGGGATTAGCCTTCGGCTGGAGGTACTCTTACAAAACAATGGTTCTCATTAGGCAAAATGAGAAGCGTGCTTCGCAAGGAAACCATCTTGCGGTGCAATGCACCTCACCGACAAAACTCGTTCACTAGCGTCAAATTATTCAAAGTATCGCAAAACCATTTTTGATTAGAAGGAGTCCTATCTCAAACACTTGCGGATGACCTTACCGTGTATCATTCTTTTATCTGAAGCAAACTGTGCGTCTGATGTTACTGCGTAACATCAGTTTTTAATTTAAAAACTGCGAATACCGGCCACCCCATAAGCATGGTGTTGCTGTGCAATAGGTAGCAATTCAGGACGCATTCCACCTAAAGCAAAAACAGGGATTTCTATGCTTCGTGCAATCTCAGAAAAATGCGCCCATCCCATTCCTTGCGCCTCAGGATGACTTTGTGTCGCCAGAACTGGGCTCATAAAAATAGCATCACAGCCAATTTTTTGCGCATGCAGCACAGAAACTTGATCATGACAAGCTGCGATATAGCGCTTCCCAAGCTGTAAATCACCTTTATTTTTTTTCAGCAATTGGTACTGCTTAAGATGTAAAGCCGAAATATGTGCTTGCACCTCTGTAGAGAGCAATGACCATAGATCTTCATTAATCATCAGTTGTTTTAAAATCACTGTTGGTAATTGATTTAATGCCTCTGCATTTTCTGCGCTGGCATCGACTCGCCAATAATACAAAAGCGTCTCTTGAAGCGTTTCAAATGTTGGTAGATCAGCAGTGATTTTGATCTGTTGCTGCCAATATAAACGCTGCAAAATAGCTTGATTGGCCTTTGGAAAATTCAAGCTCATCAGTTGTTGACGCGAATACCAGGCCCATGGCTTTTGGATTTCATTCAGCAACGCATGCGGGACGGTGGCATGAAATAAATGTAATTTCACAATAACATCATCATATTCATGTTGAATAAAATCAAAAGCATGCCAGTCGTGTAAACCGATGCCAACTTCTTCAAAAATTTCACGACGACACGCTTGTTCAGGACTTTCACCCTGCTCGACTTTACCACCCGGAAACTCATGTTTATTGCCCTGATGTTGTTTTGCTTCACGCCAACCCACCAGTACTTTGTCTTGATGCAATAAAATCGCAATGGCGACATCAATTTGCGGTTTCGACATAGTTCCTTGCTCTCTGCTCTGTTCCAATTGATAACCAAGTGTAAGCAAATTTATCTTTTTTATAAAATCCTAAAATTACCGTTGACAGGCCTATTCGATAATGATTATCATTTAAACCATTCAGAAATACACCACGGAGTCGACGGAATGAACGCACCATTTAGCCTTTTTACTCGTAGCAATGAAGCACACCACTCACTGCCTATGCTACATTCAAACAACCTTTTTGCCTTAGGACGTGAAATTCGAATTATGCATGCAGGTGAAGAATATCGACTACGTTTAACACGAAATAATCGCCTTATTTTGACCAAATAATTTCTGATAAAAATAATAATTATCAGCGCAATAAAAATAATCGTGGACACAAGCAGTAAGCCATTCGCTTACTGCTTTTTTAAGTTTTGTACTTAGTTAAATTAAGTTTTATAGCTACTCAAACTTAATTTAAATCGCAACACTCATCTTCCTCTCACAACACTCTTTCGTTCAAATTCAATAGAGCAAATCGTGTTTTTAGCGGATTGGAAAAGTGAGTTGTACCTTTAAGCCGCCCAGTTCAGAGGCATCCACACTGAATTGACCTTGATGTAACTGTACAATTTTTTGTGCAATTGAAATGCCTAAACCTGAACCTTGTGTCTTTGTTCCTAATACGCGGTAAAACCGTTCGCCAATGCGTTGCAATTCTGCGGCTGTCAGTCCTGCACCTTGATTTTCAATCGTCCAAGCCGCCTGCTGTGCTGTTACCGTTAAATCAATCTTGACCTGTCCTTGCTCAGGACTATAGCGGATGGCGTTATCGACTAAGTTTCGCAGACAGCTAAACATCAATTCGGCATTCATAGCAAACCGTACAGTGTGACTCTGTAGCTTCAATTCGATCTGCTTTTCTTCAATAAACGGCTGTAAAGCATCAATGACTTGTAAACTCAGCTGTTCTAAGTCGTCCTGTTTTTTATCTAATTGCTCCGATTGCGTCGGGTCGAGCCGCGCCAAAATCAGTAGATTTTCTAAAACCCTTGTCCCTCGATTAACATCGTGCTGTATGCTCAATAAATCGTGCTGAATGTCAGGATATTTCCGTTTTAATACCTGAAGTCGCATTTGAATCGCAGACAATGGTGAGCGTAATTCATGTGAGGCATCTGAGGTAAAACGCTGTTCCGCCTCTAAGGCTTGATCTAATCGGCTTAATAAAAAATTCAGCTGTATTTGGATCGGCTCTAGTTCCTGTAATACAGGTTCAGGTAAGACGATGGCTTGTAGGTCATCTACATTTTTTTCAGCGATTTGTTTTGAAAATAGCTGTAAAACTTTCAATTGACGTTTAATCAAAATATGCAGTAATAGCCATTGGATTAACCAGACAATCAACAGAATCCCTGCATAGCCTAGTACGCTTTGCAGCGTTTCCCTCAGCCGTGTTTTCATCGGTTGAACGATTTGTACGGTTAATCCATCGTCCTGAAGTGCATAGCTACGCCAAAGCGCGCCTTCTCTCCATTGATAATGCAACCCTTGTTTTAAATTGGGCTGATGTTCAAATGCTGTGTGTTGTTCCGATGTGGTTAAGACTTGCGACCCTTGCATGAGTTGATATTGCATATCAAACTCTTCACTCAGTTCATCTATTTGTTCGTCTTGCTTCAGCGTTAGATCAGTAGCAGTAAGCATATCTGCCACTTCGTCCATCAGGGCATCGTGTACATTCATGATGTGATACAAACCAAATCCCAACATCAGACACAGAGAGATTGCTCCCGCCCAAATTGCACTGAGCAGTGAGGTTTTAATCAGTTGCGACTGTAAGGAAATGCTTTTTTTATCACTCATAGACTTAACTTTGTTGCGGAAGATTCATGCGATAACCCAAACCCCTTAAGGTTTTAATGTAATCACTGCCAATCTTCTTACGCAATTGGTAAATAAAAACTTCGATCGCATTACTTTCAACTTCATCGCCCCAAGCATAGAGTGATTCTTCGAGTTGGCTACGCGTCATAATATGCTCTGGATTCAACATCATCTTATGCAAAATTTGATATTCACGCGAAGTCAACGTAATCAATTCCGCATTTTTACGCAGCGTTTTGGCATGTACATCTAAACTTAAATCACCAAAAGTCAGACAATTATCACGCTGCTGATGATGCAAGCGTAATTGGGCACGTACCCTTGCTGACAACTCTTCTAAGCTAAACGGTTTCACCAAATAATCATGGGCTCCCAGATCTAAACCTTCAACACGATCTGCAATACTGTCCCGAGCAGTAATGAATAAAACTGGTGTAAACGGATGCAACTGTACGATACGTTTTAAAATTTCATCACCAGTTACTTTTGGTAAGCCACGATCTAAAAGTATGCAATCATATTGATGTTGTTCTAAAGCCAAAATAGCGTGATCGCCGCGATCAACCCAATCGACACTATAGCCATCCATTTCAAGCCATGTTTTTATACTGTCTGCTTGGGATGCATCATCTTCTGCCAATAAAATTCGCATCTTACCTACCCTATTTCTATGGTCACGACTTCAGTGTATCGAACTTTTGCTCATATCTGCTCATAACATAAAAAAACCACAGCAAGCCGTGGTTTTTTTCATGGAGCAGCACTGTATTGAATGACAGGCTAAATTAAAATCTTACTTGATCGACATCCACTTCAACGCGTTTTGTTGGTTTGTAATCAATGTCGATTTCACCAATGAGCGTTACCGGTGTTTTAGCTGAAATTGCTTTGCCTTGCCAAAGTTCATCATCAATATCCACTGTAATGCTGCCTGTGCTATCGCGGAACTGATATTTTTCATCGCCCATCGATTTCACAACATAACCTTTCAATTGAACCTTACTGTCATCTTTTAAGCCTAAGGCATGTTTCACTGATGTGGTTTTCATCGGTGCAACAGCTGTTTGATTAACTGCTGTATTCGCGACTGCAACCGATGCCACACCTGCAAATGCTAAACCACATACCAATTGAGTGAATGTTTTCATCTTCGATCTCTCTTACTTTGTCTATTTCGATAGCGCTATTTAAACAAAGCAAGATGAGTCGAATCTTAAGCTGCAAAGACGTTTTTATTTATTTGATCGAACCATTAGTTGAGCGGTACGACACGCAGAACTTCTTCTAAAGTCGTCACACCTGCAAGTACTTTACGCGCACCTGCAATTCGTAATGGTTCGACATGCTCTTTACGTGCCTGTGTACGTAATTGGGTTAAATCTGCATTGGCACCAATCAATTGCTTGGTTTCAATACTGAGCGGCATAAATTCATAAATCCCCACACGGCCTTTATACCCCGTTTGACGACATTCATCACAGCCCACCGCCTCGTAGACAAAATCAGGCATTTGTATCGCATATTCAAAGGTCAAATGTTTCCACTCTTGTTCATTGATAAAAGTCTCACGCTTACAATGTGGACAGAGTTGACGAACCAAACGTTGTGCCAAAACCCCTAAAATGGTCGCTGCCGTTAAAAAAGGCTGAATCCCCAGATCATGTAATCGCGTCAAACTCGATGGTGCATCATTGGTATGTAAAGTTGAAAGCACCAAATGACCTGTTAATGCAGCTTGGATTGCCATATTTGCCGTATCATGATCTCGGATCTCCCCGACCATGATAATGTCAGGGTCTTGACGCATTAAAGCCCGTACACCATCAGCAAAGCCTAAATCAATCCCTGTATTCACCTGCATTTGGTTAAAGCTCGGCTCTAACATCTCAATCGGGTCTTCAATCGTACAGACATTCACTTCTTCAGTTGCCAATTGCTTGAGCGATGAATAAAGCGTGGTGGTTTTACCCGAACCCGTCGGACCAGTCACTAAAATAATACCGTGACTATGACTGGTTAAGGCCTTCCAATCATCTAACAGACGCCCTTCAAAACCGAGCTGTTGGAAACTACGTACCAAGACTTCAGGGTCAAAAATACGCATAACCAACTTTTCACCAAAGGCCGTTGGCAACGTCGATAAACGCAGCTCTGTTTCTTGGCCTTTGGTTGTACGGGTTTTTAAACGTCCATCTTGCGGTTTACGTTTTTCAGCCACATTCATCCGACCTAAGATCTTAATTCGCGAGACCACGGCTGTCAGGGTATTTGCGGGCATGTTGTAGATGGTATGCAATACGCCATCGATACGAAAACGCACCTTTCCTGTATCTTTACGCGGCTCGAGGTGAATATCACTTGCACCTTGTTCGAAGGCAAACTGTAAGACCCAATCGACAAGCTTCACAATATGCTGATCATTGGCATCTGGATTTTGTGTATCACCTAATTGTAATAGCGCTTCAACGCCTTTATTTTCACGGTCATAACTCGATGATTTTTGCGAATTACTGACCGCACGACTCACTTGGTAATATTCAACCAAGTAGCGCTGTAGTTGATCTGGACTGAGTAATACACGTTGAATCTTTCGTGGTAAAACTGTTCTTTCTAAATTGGCAATCCATTCATTTTTATAAGGTTGATCCGTTGCAATCAACACATGCTCATTTTGTAATTCAACCGCTAAAATGCGATTTCGTACTGCAAATTCCTGCGACATAATGGCTGTCAAAGCAGGCACATCAGCTTTTAAAGGATCGATAATATAAAACGGCACACCAGACTTTTCTGCCAACCATTGACAGAGTCTATTGAGTGTTAAGGTAGACTGCGAATGACTCTGATCGACTAAATTAAAATTGGCAATCCATTGTAGAGGATGCCATTTCAACTGCTCACGCTGACGGTGCGTGGTTTGAATCAGCATTTTGTCGCGTTCAGTAATTCGTCCATCTTTTTGTAATTGGTCTAAACACCAAGAAGTGTCAATTTCAAAATTAAAAGTCATTGTTCTATGTTCCCCAAACATAGAACTACTATAGCAAAAAAATTCTAAAGGCACGCTTGTGTCATTTGTGTTTTGCACATAGGTTTTCTGAAAGCATACTATTTTTTTTATTAATAAAAACATTCATAAATTTAAGCTATAATAAATTTGCCTCTCAGGGCTTTATAACAACGATATAAGAAGATTTATGATGAAAATAAAAATATTAGCAATTTATACGATGACTATTCTTAGCATAACTGCCTGCGGCAGTGGCGGTGGAAGCTCTACATCTAATAATAATTCCAGTGAAAATCCACCAGTACCAAATGCTGCTTTCCAACAGTGGTCAACTTTTGAACTCGACAGTGAAAGTGATGTGCTGTCATACGAAAGTGATACTGCAACTATCGATAATGGTAAATTATATACTTCAGAAAGTAGCGATTCATTTATGGTCACAACGAATGGCTTGTATGATGAAGGATCTCTACACAGTTCGTATGGCTATCTGAATGGCAATATATCCATTGCAAATAATGTGTGGACGCTAAGTCCTCATTCCTCTATTAATTCATCAGGTCTAAAAATTACAACAACAATGAAATCTTTCAATCTTGAAGGTGAAATCATTGCCTCTCAAGTTGATGCCTATAATTATTGGATCATAAAAAATAATATTACTGATTCAAGCAACTATATTTCTAACGATGCTCTCAAATACTTAACAGCTATTTCAAATATTAAGTTTCCCGCTGGTTCTCGCTGTTTACAATTAAATAAAGTATCAAATAGTGAACAGTATTTAGATTTAACAGATTCCTCAGATAGTGAAAGTCAAAGTTTTTTAGCTGACTGGTGGGCTGATCTTAGTACAGATATTACTGCGAAAAAATACATCATGAAAGATACTGTAGCCTATACCGTAGCTGATGATGAGAGTGAATATGGCGTAGCTCAATATAAAAATCGTTTCTATGACGCTTACCCATCTCCTAAAGGAGTGGAATACAATATGCAGGATTTAATTAAGATTATTGATAATTGGATAAATACTTCAACAAATCCTACTCAAAAAACTCAATTTTTAGAGTTTAAACAATTAGCTGAGAACTCTTGCAGCATGTATAACGATGTTGCTCTTAACGCAATCAAACAAAGTTTTGCAGCAAATAAATAATTTACACATTTAATAAAAAAGGAGCTAAAAGCTCCTTTTTTATTGAGATATATCAATAATCAGAATTTGTAGATCACAGACCTGAAATTTTACATTCAATCCACCAAATAACATGCCATACACACGTTCATCATCATGCTGATAAGCAGGACGTGGATCTAAACTCAATACTTGTTCCAGTTCTGCTGTTAATTGTTCGGTTAAATTGCCATTATTCAAAAATACCTGTTTTTGTTGCTCAGCGTGCTCTGACCAAATCACAGATTTTCTTTCTGGCTCATCCTGCGCATAACCGCTTTGCGCATCCATAACTGCATCTGAATATTGAATATAGGGTTTGATATCTAAAATTGGTGTTCCATCCAACAAATCACTACCGACCACATAGACACATACCGATTTTCCGACTTTTTTCACTCCTTTGAGCTGCACAACCGACAAGCCCATAGGTGACGGTCGGTACATACTTCGTGTCGCAAATACCCCGATTTTTTGATTACCACCTAAACGCGGAGGACGAACTTGCGGACGAAATTTTGTCGAATCTGCATTTTTATTTTCATGAAACTGCCAAATCAGCCAAAGATGACTAAAATCATCAATCCCTTCGAAAGCCAATAAATCGTTATAAGGTTCTAGCATTTCAATATAAGATTCGACTTGCACCAAATTCGGCTGACGTGGAATACCAAATTTTTCTCGGTAGGGAGATTTCATATACCCGATAATTGGCATTTTAAGCTCAGACATAATCACTTTTTCTGATAAGTTCAATTAAATATATTCAGTTTATCGAGAATGATTTTAGATTAGAATAGTAAGCTGTTCTAATTTGATAATTTTATTGAGACCTTTAATGGCTGCTTTTAACGTCGAAAAGATTACTCACGTCCACCATTGGAATGACACTTTATTCTCTTTTAAAACCACTCGCGATACTGCGTTACGTTTTAAAAACGGTCAATTTGTGATGATCGGCCTTGAAGTAAATGGTAAGCCTTTAATGCGCGCTTATTCTATTGCAAGCGCAAACTATGAAGAAGAATTAGAGTTTTTCTCTATTAAAGTTCCAGATGGTCCTTTAACGTCTATTTTACAAAAAGTAAAAGTTGGCGATGAAATTTTAGTATCTAAAAAACCTACAGGTACGTTGGTTCTAGATGACTTAAACCCTGGTAAAAACTTATACCTACTTTCTTCAGGTACAGGTCTTGCACCGTTCCTTTCTGTAATTCGTGACCCTGAAACTTACGAACGTTTTGAAAAAATCATCGTTGTACATGGTACACGTTTCATTTCGGAATTGGCTTATCAAGATTTAATCTTAGATGAAATTCCTAACCACGAATTCTTTGGTGAATTAGGCGCGAAAGAAAAATTGGTTTACTATCCTACGGTAACTCGTGAAGAATTCCATACTCAAGGCCGTGTAACTACTGCCATTGAATCTGGTCAACTTTTCGAAAAAATTGGGCTTCCACGTTTCAACCCTGAAACTGACCGCGCAATGCTTTGCGGTTCACCTGCATTCCTAGACGACGTTGCTGCACTACTTGACCAGCACGGTCTGAAAGAATCTCCTAAGATGGGCGTTCTAGGCGACTACGTGATTGAACGTGCATTCGTTGAAAAATAATTAGCTGAAAATTAAAAAGCGCATGTCATCATGCGCTTTTTTTTTATCTATATGCCACTAATGACTGATACAGCTATTTTTCTTCTTTTACCTTCAATTCATCAATAATTTTTGCTCTCCACTCTAAACCTTTCTCAGTAGCATCAGGTAATTCATTCGATAAATTAATTTCCACACTGTCATCTGGATATATATGTACAGCTAAATATTTTTTATCTTTTAAATTTTCATTCGTCAATGTGGGGACATTGGTTGCAATATGCTTTTTAGAGCTATTACCTTCTCCCCATTTAATATATTGAGTTCCTGTTATCACTGCTGATCTTTTCGTTCCACTACCTAGCCCTCCACCTAACTCTTCTCCATTTAATTCAACAATATAAGGAATATATCTTGCATCATAACCATAAGATGTTGTGGTCAACACATAAGTTTTTGTTGAATTAGTATTACACCCTATTAAAATTATTGCTGAAAGTATGATAAGTATTAAATTCGTTTTTAAAAATTCATCATTATCCTTTAAAAAATATGGGGTTTTAATTTATTTAATTAAAAATAATAATCAAAGAAAATTTAAAATATTATCTATTAGAAACGAAGAACCAAAAGGAAACTCTATCCTATTTATCACCATCAAGCTGCCAGTACACATACCCATCCATTCCAACATACCTCGAATGGCATCTACTTATTCAGTCAGATACCAAATCGTTAGACCCCAAGGGTTATCTTTAATCTCAGGCATAACATCACCCTGTTTAAAATAACGTTTTTCCATGTTATTCGCAGGACTATACCATTCACCTATTTTAGGGCAAATTTGTCCTACTTCGCTTCTTAGCGTTTTTGCACATGGGTTACTTATATCATTTTGGAAGGTACAAATTCTCGGGAAAATTTAACCAAATCTTTTGGATAAATCATATGTGTTATTTCGCTATCATTTATCAACACACATCAGACAACACAAATCATTTCAGCTTCGATCGGTAAACTTGCCCCCTTCATTTGCGACTCTTTCAATCAAGTACCAATCTGTTTTCTCATAATATGTTTCATAAGTTTCTGGATCTATTGTAGTGGGAATTACACTACCAAAACCTCTATCATCTTCATTACTATGAGCCATAAATTCTATTCGGTTCGGCACAAATTCGGAAATATATAAACCTTTTATCGCAACTTTTTCATTCGATTTTACTTTAATACTTTGATTTATACGATAAATGGGATATGACACAGGAATATTAATTTTTGAAATATCAAATATTTCATCAACAATACTTTCTTGATTCCAATACGTTGGATAGGTATTTTCAATAATGAATGCCTCGGCCTTAGCCTTTGTATAAAAATCCCAACATTCTTTCACATTTTCATGAGGTAGTTCATCCATCCATTTTTTTGAAAACTCACTCATACCTTTGTCATTCGATCGAATCTCTGATGCGCAATCTAAATATGTTAGATCGCCTTCTTTTATTCTTATATAAGCAAAATCTAAAGTATCCATGGTTTTTCTTAAAAGCGGTAAAACCGTCCCTCCCCAATTGATGTCAACTTGCTCTGGCATTGGAAAATCCAGATAATTACAGGGTAGATTTCTCATACAAACGGCAAACAGCAATTCCAAACGATCTAAAAAAGATTGATAGTTATTTCTCATGCTATAAAAAAATTCTTTAGAACTAAAATGTTCTAATAAATATAAAAATTTAGGATCGATTTTAAAATTCATATTCAGCCTAAAATTAATGCCCCGAAGGGCATATTTTATTTATTCTTCACCATTAAAATACCAGTACACTTCACCCCAATCTGCCTTAGAAAGTGTTGGTAACATTTCACCTCTTAACACATGAACGCGTGAATCCACTTGTGCAGGGGTTGTCCAATAGCCCGTTTTTGGGGATTTTTCGCCAGCTTTGACTTTTAATACAGTTAGTTTGTCTTATGTTACTTCAGATTGAGTATTATTTTTACGAGCCCATGCAACTATATCTTTAGGATAAAACAAATGTTTATGTAAAGAACTGTCATCCAAATCTAGTAAATAAACAAGAGCTGCTGCTTCAAAAGCCCAATAACCAACATATGAATAATTATCTAAATTTAAATGACTATTGTACCAAAGTGTATTTTTATGCATTTGATACCACTCAGCCAAATATTCATCCAACAGTTCAATCGCATGATTTTTGTTATTTTTAATTATTACATTATCAATCACATCGCATAATATTGAAAAATTATAACTATATATCCCATCTCTTTCAGTATCTGGATGATTAGAATCCGTTAGTTTTAAAAACTTATTAATCACTTCATCTTCACTAAAAGTTCCTCCATCCTCGCCATTGATTAATTGTTTAATTGTAGATAATAAATTATTTTTATTTAGCAATACTGCTAAGCTAATTGTAGTTAATGCAATAAAACCACCTTCACCACCAATAACAACTGGCTTTTTACTTGCTTTAAAAACTCCTAATGCTTCTGCTTGTTTTTCATAACCTTCTATTACTTTTTCAAATAATGGAGATATTTCTTCTATTGGCTTTCCTGCAGTATAATGAAGATATAATAAAGAATGATAGATCCATGTAATAGATTGCCATCTTGAAGCTTCTCCACAATTATATTGATCATCTTCAAATGCATCACTTTCTAAATATAAGGGTATTCCTTCTTCATTGTATTTTTTAGTCTTTAAATAATACTCTTCAGTTAAAAAAATCTGTCTTTTATATTTATCGAAATTCATATTAATCCTAAAATTAATGCCCCGAAGGGCATGTTTTATTTATTCCTCACCATTAAAATACCAGTACACTTCACCCCAATCTGTTTCAGAAAGTGTTGGTAACATTTCACCTCTTAACACATGAACGCGTGAATCTTCTTGTGCAGGGGTTGTCCAATAGCCCGTTTTTGGGGATTTTTCGCCAGCTTTGACTTTTATTACAGTTAGATTCTCTTGGGTTACTTCAGATTGAGTATTATTTTTACGAGCCCATGCAACTATATCTTTAGGATAAAACAAGTGCTTATGTAAGGAACTATCATCTAAGTCTAGTAAATAAACCAAAGCAGCTGCTTCAAAAGACCAATAACCACAATATTTTAGTTCTTCTGCAGGCTCTAAATGACTATTAAACCAAAGTGCATTTTTATTCATTTGATACCAATCAGCTAAGTATTCATCTAAATATTTAACAGCAGTTTCTTTATTATTTTTAACTAGCACATTATCAATCACATCACATAATTTTGAATAACCTAATGCAAATAAATTTCCTTCGTTAAATGTTGGATGTGAAGGATCATTAAGTTTAAAAAATTTATTAATAATTTCATCTTCACACGTATGACTTTCACCCTCACCATTGACTAATGAATGTATACGATCAAATAAATCATTTCGATTTAATAAAAAAGCCAGACCAAGTATATTTAACGTTTCATTTTGAGTTGGAATGACAGAAGGTTTTTTTGACTTATGGAAGATAGCTAAGGCTTCAGATTGTTTTTCAAAACCTTCTATAACTTTTTCAAATAAGGGGATAACTTCCCCTATAGATTTTCCTGCTGTGTATACAAGGTAAAGTAGAAAAGAATAATCATGTGTTATAAGCGTCCAACGCCTATCTTCACCACAATTGTATTGATCATCTTCAAACGTATCACTTTCTTTCCAAAAATCAACGTCTTCTATATAAAAATCATAGGCACTTTTATAATAGTCTTCAGTTAGAAATTGTTGTCTACGTCGTTCTGTAAAATCTAACATTGTTGATTCCTCATTTTAATCATCTAATTTTATTTCGTATAACCATTTTTGGTATTTGCTCGAGTAACTCGATTGTTCAGAGCCTCATCAATTTTAGCTGCACCCCAAAAATTTGATGGTGTATGTTCATTTAGATGCTTTGTATGATCAATAGGTTGCTGATCTTGAATAGAAACGGCTAACGTATTTAAATGCTCCACAGTTTCAGGATGAGCATAATTAAAATAAAGTAAATGACGGCTGTAACTAGGTAGAACTTGTCTTTTTTCTACAATAGATAAGCGTGCTTCAACCCATTTTTCACTCATTTGCTGATTACTCAAATACTTCTGCTTTGGCACAAGTTTCTTTTCAGAACGTTTATCTTTTTTGGCATCAGTCCTTTCTTTATGTCGATCTCTTGTATCTTGTTGCTTATCTAAATCATTCAATAAAGAACCTGGTCCTGTTCCCTTCCCCATACTTAAACTTGCTTTGGCCTCAATCACGGCATAGGTCTTGGTATTCATTATACCAAGATCTTTTTTATCAGACTTCCAAATCGCATCAATTCCTTGATCATGAATTCCTACATGCAGTTTAGTCATTGTGCGTTGTAGTTTTTCATTGGGTTTACTGCCTGAATCATGGGAAACCTTGATTCCTAATTTATTAGCAACCCAATAATCAGCCATATGTTCACCTACACCTCCAACTTCTAAATTAGATAAAACTTTTGAAATATCGGTCTTTGACAGTGTACGGCCTTTAGTGCCTTTGCCATCTCCATTTTGCCCTGTTTTTCCATTGTAAGTCGTACCATGAGCGGAACTATTTTGATGACCATTTCCATTACTGTTTTGTCTTCGATCAGCAGAAGTCTTTGGTACTTTGGATTTCCAATGCAAGACTTTTCTTGCCAACAATTGTATTAGTGATGATATTGAGTTCTCTAAGAAATTAAACGTAAGCTCTATACTTTGATTAACCCAATACTTTGCCCATCTACTATCAATATTATTATTCGAAGCATTAATAGAAGCCTGCTTACCACTTCGAATTAATTCCCTTATTTTCTTATCACTGATTACTTCTGCCAACCATTTTTCAGGATCTCCATGAATTTTACAGTGCGTCATAATAAAACGAATTAATTCAAACAAAATTTCTGGCTTTCTATTGACTATTCTTAGACCTGCTTTGACTCCATCTCCAGGTCCAGGAATAAACCCAATAATACACAACGCAACTTCGAAGTAATGATCATCTGATTTTTCTTGATATAGGTTATAGGATGCTCTAGCTAGATCAGCCACATCAAGTGCAATACCTGCCGGTGAAAAACCTATAGCTATAGCCTGAGTAATTGTTGCGACATCATCTTTATTTAAATCAACCATATAAAAACCTATTTAGTCTTCTAAATCCCAATCTTTTAATAATTCTTCAAGCTCGATCTCATCTTGAGCAGTAAAAGTTTCTAATGCATTATCTTCCAGAACTTCAATTTCAACTTCGCGTTGATCTTCTCCATACCAGACTGTATAAGATTCATTGAGGGGAATATTAGGAATTTTTGCGAAGCCTTTATCATCCAAATGACCTTTAAACTCTTGACCACTTTCAAAAATTACAAGATAAGGTGCATTTTTCATAGGTTCCAAATCAGGCCAATGATAATTCAGCTCTAAAAAGTTCTTTAGATCCCCTAATGCGGGTAAACTGTAATTAACTTGTTGTCCGCCCACAAACTTATGCTGCCCCGCCTTTACCTCAAATTTCGCTGCAGTTGTTGGAAATATTCCTGCACTGGTAATTTTAAGTTGTGATCCACCAGCGGTAAGAATAATTTCCTTTGGACTTTTTATATCAACATTTTCTTCCGTTGAAATAATTTGAATACCCTTTCGTGCAATCAAATCAACCCCATCTCCTTGGGCTTGGATTTCAACTTTGCCTTTGCCTGCATAAGCTCGTAATCCCTCTTGTGCTGCAAATAGACTGATCTTGCTTTGTGCATGGGCAATCAAGGATTTTTGACTGCTGAGATTGATGCTATCGCCTGCACTTTGGCTGATCTGTCCATCGGCTGAAAGATGAATATCTTCCTGACTACTCACAGCAATTGAGTTTGGTGCAGATAAAATCATTAAGGCTTGTTTAAAGGCATCAGCTTTTTCTTTACTGCCTTTTTCAATTTGTCCAAGGAAGTTTTTCAGGTTATCTAAGACTTCAAGTGGGTCAGTTTGCTGTTTTTTCGCCACTTCACTTAAGGCTTTGCTGCTGTTTAAGTTGGCTTCGATTTGTTCTTTCGCCGCTTGTGCATCGAGGTGCATTGCTGCTGCTTGTTGTTGTGGGTGTGTGCTGACAAGGAGCCCTTGTCCTGCACGCACTGCGCCCCATTGGTCGGTTCTCAGTTCAAAGCCTTCGCCTCTTCCCTCACTTTCTGCGGTTTCTTTGGGATGACTGAGGTTCCCTAGGTTGAGCTGGGTGGCACCATGGGTACTTTGTAATTGTGTTGAGATTTGTCCTGTGGTGTCATCAAAGCGCAGTTGTCCAAAGCCTTCACCTTGGACTTCCTTACTTTTTATTCCAGCCAGTTTTTTGGTGTCTGGCAGTTTGCCTTTACCATCAAATTGGGTCGGACTGCGCTGTGCCTCATGTATACGCCCCACCACAAATGGTCGGTCGATATTGCCGTCAAAGAAATCGATGACCACGATTTCATTAATGCGCGGTAAGAATCGTGCTCCATAACCTTCACCTGCCCATGGAGTCAGTACATCTACCCATGCAGAGTCCGTGTCATTGTCATTGCTGCCTGCACCGCCATCATGGCTGTGGTCATCTCCACGGGTAAATAAGAAGCGGACTTTGATTCGTCCCCATTCATCGACATGTATTTCCTCACCGCTTGGTCCAACGACTTTAGCACGTTGCGGATGGGTGCTTGGACGGTGTTCGAGTGGGTTATATTCAGGAACAGTCGCAATATTGCGGCGTTGTAATGTGAGCTGATTGGCCTGACGCTCGGCCTGTTCATGGATGGGTTTAATGTTCCACTGACTTTGTTCAATCAGTTGATTGACTTGTTCAGTAAGGTCTTTGGGTAAGTTATTTTGGTTATAGAATTTCTTTTCTGTGATTAAAAATTGTTTGTCTGCACCACTGTGTTGATCGATTTCAGGGTGTTCATTCAGTTCAAACCAATAACCCACTTGTGTATCACGCACGGTCGATTGTGCATTGAATTTTTTAGATTGCAGCTCATGAAAGCGTGTTAGATTTTGATTCAGTTTTTCAATCTGACTATTGGATGAGGCGGTGGCTTGGTCTTCACCTTTTAAGTCTTGCATCCATGCAGGGCTGATATGCCATGCTTGTTCCAAACTTAAGCTGGCATTGTCTTGGCTTTGGCTATGCTGATGTTTGCTTTGAACTGAGCCTGCGCCTTCTTCTTGGCTGAGTCCATCAGCTTGCCAGCGCTGTACGTGTACCGCAGTCGGCTGAATGCTACGTTCACCAATCAAGCTGGTGATGCTGTCTTGTTTTTCAGTGGCGCTAGAGCGATGAAAGCGGATACTACGACGGCTGAGTGCTTGATATTGGCTATTGTCATCAATCAGGCGGAGTTTTTGTTTTTCAATTTGGGCTGAGGAATGCGGCACTTTCAACTGTGCTTCATCGATGAGCCAGTTAATGCCTTCACTGCGCCAAAGTCGCGTTAAAAAGTCATAATCGCTTTCATTCGACTGCATGATGAAAGGTCGTACATCATAGTTCTGACTTAAACCGCTTAGATCTAGCGTTAGACTGGCAGCAAAGAGCGGACTTTTGCTTTGCCATTCTTTAAAGAGAGTTTCACTGACATCGCGCACCGATTTGTTCATAAACACACGACTGTTGCGGCGTTTATGCCATAGCGACGTTGCGTCTTCTAGAGTGAGTTTATATAGGGTGAGTGAACCGTCACTCTGCCCTTGGGTGGCTTCGGTAATAATACCCGTGGTACGGAAGAGTTCGCCCTGATCGGTCACTTGATCAACGGCGACTTGTGCGCCAATAAATTGTTTTAATGGAATAAGTGCATTCGTAGATAGGCAAATCAAAGTCGCTTGCACGCCTTGGTTTAAGACATGCTCCCCATCAATACGTTGAATAAAAAGCTCGTCATTCAACGCAGGGTTGGAAAATTGCACATGAATGGCACGTTTTTGGGCGGATAGACCCAATTGTTCTAATACAGCAAATATTTTGCCTAACATAATAAAAATTCTAAATTGTAATCATGGAAATAATTTTGCTGCTAGTTTAGTCAAATTCATCAATAAACTTAATGCTTAAAACCATAGAAGATGTTTCGTTATGTAAAATCCACGATTCAAAAATTCACTTAAAACTAAAAAGCTGAGAACCCACTCACTAAATACTTCTTGCATATAAAATATTCACCAAATGGTCTTAGACCATGCACTTGCATCCAACAAGCAACGTCATTCACACAAGTGTAAAAATAGTTTATCGTCTAATTAGCACCGAGCTTAGTGATTAATTTTTTAATATTATCTTTAAAAATAGTAGATTAATTTAAACTCAAGTCAGATTAAAAAACACACAACCCTTTCTTTCCTGTCTTGTAATTCACCTAAGATCCCCTATAATTCAAAAAAAACAGACAAGTCTGTCTATTTTGCTGCAAAAACCGAATGAATTTAGCATTCAGAGGGTAAAAATATAAATGAGAGAAAACGTATAAAACGTTCGAAAATCAAATCATTGACTTAAGCTAACAAAGTGAATGATTTGAACGCACAATTGTCAGCAAAGCGCGATTACCCCAAATAATCGCGCTTTTTATTTTCTTAGAATCTTAAGTCATGTGAAAAAAATTGATGGTTAATCAATACAAATAAGTCGTCGCTAGATTTAAAACCTAGATGCCTACAAACAAATTTTTAAGCAGCCAATTCCAAACGAATTAAGGTTTCAACTCGCTTCCAATACTCTGCTAAATGCACTTGGTTGGGGTCAATTTGGGCTTGGATGGTCATGCCATCCAAAATACTACTCAGAAATGCAGCGAGTTGTTCAGTTTGCTGAATGCCCAGATTTTGTAAGGCAGTACTTAATTTTGATTTGAGCCACTCTTTATAGTCAATCGCAGGTTGCAATGAAGACGGATAAACTTTAGATATTTCTTCTACTGCTTTTTGAAACATACAACCATTGAAATCTGCAGTATGAAACCAAGCATCGTACCAAGCAAAAATGGTTTTAATATGTGAAAGATGGTCTTCTGGATCACATTCTGCAATAGCAGCTTCAAGTGATTCCTGTAAATTAAGATTTCGAATCACGAGACATTCTTCAATTAATTTGGCTTTAGAGGGGAAATATTTATAAAACGTCATTTTAGCAACGCCCGATTCCCCAATAATTCGATCTATACCAATCGAGTTATAGCTATAAGAATTGAAGAGTTGGAGCGCAACGTTAATGATGTCTTGCTTTTTCGACATTTAATTTACCTGATGCACCAATGGAGCCTAAACATAAAGCTTTTAAGGTAGAAAACCTAATTTTTAAACATGATTTTCGCGCGCTATTGTAAAGCATAACTTAATGGGAGTCTGTAGATAAAACCTGAGCACCCCATTAAATACAGTCTGATTTCAGATGATTTATCGAATTAGCAGTCAGGAAAATTTCGTATAAAACTGACGGCTATTTTAATTTCAACTAGCGATTTAACGACTATTCATCTGCGTTAAAAACATGGATAAAATGAATGCCATTAACGGTGGATTTAAGAGTAAGTATTTTAAGAGCAATGGGTACTCAGAATATCTTTTTGCTTACGCTCTTGCAGTGCTTTTCGAATCACCTGATAACCACCCGTTAAACCTAAGATCGCCATGATTGCGGCCACGATCAAATCTGGCCATAGACTGCCTGTACCAAACACCCCGACTGCAGCCAAGATCACTGCGACATTACCAATCGCATCATTACGGCTACATAGCCAAACGGATTGCATATTGGAGTCACCTTCACGGAAGGCATATAAGACGTATGCACAGATGACATTAGCGACTAAAGCTAAGATACCAATTATACCCATGGTGATCGGTTCAGGAGCGATCCCATTGGCATAAGCATAGAGCACTTTGGCAATCACAACGATCCCAAACGCTGTCATGACAAAACCTTTCACCAAGGCGACTGTTGCACGCCAATATAAACTGGCGCCAAGCACGGCTAATGAAACCCCATAATTTACAGCATCACCAAAGAAATCCAGCGAGTCCGCCCAAAGCGCAGAAGAATGTGCATAAGCCCCACCAATCACCTCCACCAAAAACATCATGGCGTTAATGATTAAGGCAATCCAAAGTGCGATACGAAATTTACTGTTGGGTTTGTTTGGTGCTGGCTCATGACTACATGTACATGCCATAAATGTGCTCCAATTTTAAAATCAATGGATTTGTATTACTCTTATTCAAAACTATGGACTCACTCCAAGGTCAAGCATGAACGTACAAAAACATTATTTGATTAAAGAATTGTCCACCAAATCTGGGGTAAGCATTGACAGTATTCGCTTTTATGAAAAGAAAAAACTGCTGAAACCTAGCTTCCGCGCAGACAACAATTATCGCTATTATGATGAAGAAATGTACAAACGTTTGGTTTTTATTAAGCGCTGTCGAAACCTCGATATTTCTCTCACCGAGATTCAAACCCTGCTTGAACTTGAGCAATCACCTACACAAAGCTGTCATGCCGTGAATGAATTAATTGACAATCACATTCGTCAAGTTTCTGAAAAAATTAAAGAATTAGAAAATTTTAAAATACAGTTAAGTAAGCTCCGTGCCAGTTGTAATGAAACCAGCCAAATCAATGATTGCCAAATTTTAAAACATTTGGAAAACGGAATATCTTGAAAACCCAACTAAAATACTTGGTTGAATCCTTTTTTTAGATCACTACAATAAAGCCATAAATTTTTTATGCCTTTATTGACATGACGATTCAACACGTAACCGAACTCCTCTCACCTGCTGGCTCATTGAAAAATATGCGCTACGCTTTTGCTTACGGCGCAGATGCCGTGTATGCAGGTCAGCCGCGATATAGCTTACGTGTACGCAACAATGCTTTCGACCATGACAATTTAAAAATTGGCATTGAAGAAGCTCATGCCTTAGGTAAAAAGTTTTATGTGGTGGTAAACATCCAACCGCATAACTCAAAACTGAAAAATTTCATCCGTGACCTTGAACCTGTGGTTGCCATGAATCCTGATGCACTGATCATGTCTGACCCTGGTCTGATCATGATGGTGCGTGAACATTTTCCAGAAGTGTCCATTCATTTGTCTGTACAAGCCAATGCGGTGAACTGGGCAACGGTTAAATTTTGGAAAAATATGGGACTGACACGTGTCATTCTGTCACGTGAATTATCAATCGAAGAAATTGAAGAAATTAAACACAATGTACCTGATATGGAAATTGAAGTTTTCGTACATGGTGCATTATGTATGGCTTACTCCGGTCGTTGCTTACTTTCTGGCTATATGAATAAACGTGATGCAAACCAAGGTGCATGTACCAATGCATGCCGATGGGATTATAAAATTCACGATGCAGTTGAAGATGAAACTGGTGATGTTATTCCAGTCACACAAATTAAAGAATCATCATGCTGCAATAATAAAAATGCCGATGAGCAACACGCCCTAGAACAACACCAATTCGGCGAGCCGGTTTTATTACAACGCAATGAAGAAGACATGTTTGCTGCCGAAGAAGATGAACATGGCACTTATTTCATGAACTCAAAAGACTTGCGTGCTGTACAGCATGTAGACCGTTTAACCAAAATGGGCATTCATTCTTTAAAAATTGAAGGCCGTACCAAGTCTTACTTCTACTGTGCGCGTACCGCTCAAATTTATCGTAAAGCCATCGATGATGCCCTTTCTGGTAAACCATTTGACCCAGCTCTCATGTCACAACTTGAAGGTCTTGCGAACCGTGGTTATACCGAAGGTTTTTTACGCCGCCATGTTCATAGTGAATATCAAAACTATGAAACCGGCTCTTCACGTTTTGATCATCAACAGTTTGTAGGTGAAGTCTTAGAACGCAATGGTGACTCTCTTAAAATCGAAGTGAAAAACCGTTTTGTTGTAGGTGATTCTTTAGAACTGATGACCACTTCAGGCAACATCACCTTCGTTTTAACTGAAATGAAAGATAAAAAAGGTAATCTAATTGACGATGCCAAAGGTTCAGGTCATATCGTGGATATTCCTGTACCTGCCGATGTGGATATGCGATACGCCTTACTGATTCGTAACTTACCCAATTCGACAGTGGATATTTCGGCTTCAACTTTAGCTTATCAGGCTTGAGTTTACTTTATGGCTTTGTTGATTACAGACAAATGCATCAATTGTGACATGTGTCTACCTGAATGTCCCAATGATGCCATTTATGAAGGCTCAAAGATTTATGAAATCGATGTCGCACGTTGTACTGAATGCGTCGGTTTCTATGCGCACCAAACTTGTGTTTCAGTTTGTCCGATTGAGTGCATTGTGCCTCATCCTGAATACATGGAGACAGATGAGCAGTTAATGGAGAAGTTTAAAGGTTTGAATTTATTTAAATCTTAAATTCGTGATGTGATTGGTATATTAATTGCATACTCCGCTTTATATTTTATAGAGAAACAACCTTGGGGAAAGTATAAAAATAAGGTTGTAAAACAAAAATAGCTGGGCAACGAATAGGATTCAAAATGTGTGGGGACATTTTTGAATCCTAATTTTGCAGACAAAAAAAGGAACTCCGGTGTTAGCATCCAAAGTTCCTGTAAAACGAGAATATTAAGAAAAATAATATTCAAATGACAACATTCAGCGCGGCCAGCGTGTTTCTCGAAACACACTGGCCTTTCTTTTATTGACCCGAACGGATGATGTAATCAAAAGCAGACAATGAAGCTTTCGCGCCTTCACCTGTTGCAATGATGATTTGTTTGTACGGTACTGTTGTACAGTCACCTGCAGCAAATACACCTTTGACATTGGTTTCGTTACGCTCGTTAATTACGATCTCACCACGGTTTGAAAGTTCAACCGCTGTTTCTTTTAAGAAATCAGTATTTGGTAACAAACCGATTTGTACGAAGATACCTGCCAATTCAATCGTTTTGATTTCATCTGTTGCACGGTCTTTGTAGTTCAGTGCAGTCACTTGTGAACCATCACCAACTACTTCTGTAGACAATGCATTCATGATCACAGTCGTATTCGGCAAGCTGTTTAACTTGTCTTGAAGGACTTGGTCAGCACGAAGCTTGGTATCAAACTCAACAAGCGTTACATGTTCAACAATACCTGCAAGGTCAATCGCCGCTTCTACACCTGAGTTACCACCACCGATCACCGCAACACGTTTACCTTTAAACAATGGACCGTCACAGTGTGGGCAGTATGCAACACCACGTGTACGGTATTCTTGTTCACCCGGAACATTCATCTCTCTCCAGCGTGCACCTGTTGAAAGAATCACTGTTTTAGATTCAAGTTTTGCACCATTCTCTAAAGTCACTTCAACTAGACCATTGGCAGTTTGATCTGCACCTTTGATGTCAGATACACGTTGCAAGTTCATAATGTCCACACCGTACTCACGTACATGTG
This sequence comes from Acinetobacter sp. YH16044, assembly GCF_013417145.1. Lineage (NCBI taxonomy): Bacteria > Pseudomonadati > Pseudomonadota > Gammaproteobacteria > Moraxellales > Moraxellaceae > Acinetobacter > Acinetobacter sp. YH16044. Next base: position 232,785 of record NZ_VPEK01000001.1, on the reverse strand, counting down.
CTTCCATTTCAGCAGCAAACTTAGGACCTTGAGTCTTTTGAATCGACGTGAAGTTTTCAATGTCCATCGTATCCATGACCTGACCGCCCATGCGTTCAGCCACGATACCTGTTTTAATGCCTTTACGTGCTGCATAGATTGCAGAGGTATTACCCGCAGGGCCACCACCAATCACAAGGACATCAAAGGCATCTTTAGCATTTAGCTTTTCAGCATCTTTTGCGGCAGAGTTGGTGTCTAATTTGGCAATGATTTCTTCCAAGGTCATACGACCTTGACCGATATGGTTGCCGTCTTGGAAGACCATCGGCACAGCCATGATTTTGCGTTCTTCCACTTCTTCTTGGAAGAATGCACCATCAATCATGGTTGCAGTTGTACCCGGGTTATAGATCGCAATTAGGTTCAAGGCTTGAACCACGTCAGGACAGTTATGGCAGCTGAGTGATACGAACACATCAAAGTCAGTTTTAAGACCTAAACCTTTAATGGTATTCAGTACTTCGTCAGAAACTTTCGGTGCATAACCAGAGGTTTGTAACAATGCCAAAATCAAAGAAGTGAATTCGTGGCCCATCGGTAGACCTGCGAAGAATACACGTGGTGTTTCACCTGCTTTTGCAATACCAAAGCTTGGCGCACGGCTGTTGTTACCGTCAAAACGTGCAGTCACTAAATCAGATAAGGCAGCAACTTCAGTTACCAATTCTTTAATTTTGTCTGATTTGTCAGTGCCGTTTAAAGTCGCGACGATTTCAATCGGGCCTTCAAGGCGTTCAAGTAAGGTTTTTAATTGAGCAGAAGTATTTTGATCTAACATTGCTAACGTCTCCAGAGGAGTAAATTTATTTGATGAGAGAATGATAGAACAAACCATTAAATAGGTGAAACGGTTTGTTTTTATAAAATTAATCGATTTTACAAATCAAATGATTAAATTTCTTTCTAAATCATAAATATATATACGTATAATAACATTAAATTGATTTACTTCGTACACATATATCGTGATAAATCCCTCATTTTTTTCTTTTTTATTGAAATTACACCAAGCCTATGCAAGACATACGCACGACCTGATCAATTACAAAATCTTTATAAAGCTTTAAGTTTCATTTCAGCAAGTCGGCTTTAAATCAAAGGAAATATCAGATGATTTGACTGCTTTTGAGTTCCATCAATAAAGCCACAATCAATCCCTTGCATCAATCAGCCATCGATCTACAAGTATAAAATCAACAGTGAGCAGAATAATGAAAATTGAATTTGTCTTTGATATTGTTTATCCCATGAGTTATGTCGCATTTCAAAAGTTAAAACAAAACTGGAATGAACATACAGCAACCCGTGTAGAGCTATTGCCGATTCAACGCGTTCCTGAAATTCCTGAACAAGGCTTAGATGTGCTGCAGTATTTAACCGATAAGTATGGTGCGAGTGCAGCAAAGCGAAAACTCGAAATGACGAAGTTCGCCGCTTATAGCGAAGATGTGATTGTCAATATTGAGTACATGAAACGTATGCCAAACAGTCAACTGGCTCATCAAGCTATATTGGCCTTGGACAATATTCTGGATCAATATGCCCTGACTCAAGCCTTATTCCATGCATTATTTGCACACGGTCAAAATATTGCTGATATTCAGGTTTTAAAAAGCATCATTGAAGGCATTGGTTTAGATGGCTCAAAAGTACTGCGCTCAATTCAACATTAAGATATTGCAGACCGTCAGCATGAAATTACACAATATGTAAAATCAAAGGGACAGCACCCCATTCCTTTTTACCTTGTGGATGGCGAAGTGAATGATCAGACTTTTTCTACACAGGAACTCCGACAACTTTTTCATCGCGCAAGTTAATCTACCTAAGAATAAAAATCCCCATACAATGTGATGGGGATTTTTATTCTGAGCAATGCAGTTATCTAAAAAGAAAATATGCCTGTTAATGAAGTCCCTGCTCAATTCGAATAATCCGTGATTTGAACTGCTGAGAAAGCAGATACAAAATTAAGCTCAAAACCAGCGTGAGTACTATCACGACGATCAACACCCAACGTACAACAACTTCTACTACATTGGCTTGCTGAACTTGTTTTTCCACGCTTTGCGCCATCGGTGTCATGGTTTTATCAAATAGCTGATTTTGCATCGCCCAGAGCTGTTCAGGCTGAAAACCGTATTCACGGAATTTTGCTGGATTTTGTTGCTCGGTATTGATTAAGGATTGCACCAAAGGAATTGCTGTCGCACGATCTACAGGCTTATGCATCAAAGCAGCTTGTGCAAGTAAATAGGCTTGCACGGGTTTTGCCAATTGTGCATCTTCCATTTCGAAAGCCAGCTGGCTTTCCTGAATATTTTTTTCATAATGTACCAATCTTTGATCTGCTGCACGATCATCATGATTAAGGTCATATTGCACATAGGTTAAGCCTGACCAAAGTACAATAAACGATAAAATCCAGCCGACAAATTTCAATACAAAAGATTGGAATCGAATTCTAAAAAATTGAAATTTTTTTAGAAAACCAACCAAGAAAAATGCGCCAATAAATGAAACGATGAGTTTGAGAAATAACCAACCAATAAAGGATAAAAAATTTGAAAAATAGTCGGAGGACTCACCGAGTTGATATGCCAAATCACCTGCACTAACAGGGATATGCAGTTGCTGTACGCTAGAACTTAGGCCAAAAAAGCTATAAACCATATCATGCTGAATAAACAACATCACAGCCGAAACGATCAGTACTGAAACACTGGTTAAGGTCAATAACGTCAAATTGCGTTGACGCTTCTTAATGGTTTGAAGCCCTGTTTTCAGTTGCTGCGGATTTAGCGCATATTCATCAATGGGAGGCAAAGACATACTCCTTCAGATTATATTTTCACCTCCCTCACAGCTTATGAAGAAGGGTTTGAACCACTCGATTCAATTACTAAATGATTCAAATTATTTTGTAAGGCACGAATACGTGTCGTCGCTTCTTCACGCTTTTGTACACCTTCTTTCTGAATTTGAATCACATCATTAACGGTTTTAATGAGGGTATTTTGCACATGTTCAAGTGTGTCAATATCAATCACTGAACGCTGATTGGCTTTCGCTGTATCGACAGAGTTTTGATGCAACAAATCTGCATTGCGTTTTAACAGGTCATTGGTCGCATCATCAATGCTATTTGCCAATTGCACGCTGTTCTTTTGTTCCTGCAATGAAATCGCCAAGCTAATTTGGTTTTTCCAAGCCGGTAAGGTGATATTTTTAATAGCATAAAATTTATCAACCAACATCAAATTGTTGGATTGAATAATGCGAATCATCGGCAAGGTCTGCATCGCAGACTGTTGCAAGATCTGTAAATCACTCACACGTTTTTCAAGATTATTTGCCAAATGATTGAGGTCATAGATTTTTTGCGTAGTGGTTTGATCTTGAACTTGAGTGGTTAAGCTTGCAATTTCCTGTTGAATTTCTTGCTCTTTCAACTTACCTGCGGCGATATACACACCTAATTGTTTATATTCGTCTTGTACGCCTTCAAACATTTTATCTAAGGTATTTACACGCGCTTTTAAGCCATTTTGCGAAGTTTCAATTTCTTTAACTAAAGCATCAATTTGCTCTTTAGTGGTATTAAAGTGCTGATCAAAACTTTGCTTGGCACCTTTAAATTTACTCAGTAAACCACCAAAAAATCCTGAGCTTTTCGATTTATTTAAAATGCTCGTGGTATTCAATTGCTGTGCGACTTGTACCACCTGATTGAGCTTTTGACCTGTCGCATCCAGATCTTTATTTTGCACCAAATTTAATAATTCATCGGTATAGGTCGACGTCTTGGTGGCAATGTTTTTACCATATTCGGCAACACTATTATGACTTAAATCTGCCAATTCCTTACGTGCAGCTTCGACTTCGTGAAAATCGGAAGTTTGTAAGCCAATTTCCTGTAAATTGAGTTGCTGAAACTTTTCTTCAGTCAATTCTTTACTTACTTCAACGGGTAAATTTTTGGCATCTAAATCGGTCATAACTCACCTTATATTTCTAAGACTTAGAGGAATTCTCTAATGATTTTTTTAAAGTTTTAATCAAATTTTCACGGCTATTATCAAGCTTTTCCAATGAACTTGTCGAGTTACTTTGACGACTTTGTTTCACATGATATTGCCATGCCGGAATCAACACTTGCTGAGCTTCCTTATATCGATCTAATAAACCAAAAGAAAGCTGCTGAGAAAGCTGCATTTGTGTAATTGCAATATCATTACTGGCTTGTAAGGTTTGCAACGTATTCACCTTTTTCGATAAGCGTTCTGCAAAGTTATCAAGCGGATGCTGATTTTTAACAAACTGTGGGTATTCCAGCAAAAATTCTTCAGCCGCGACGATATAGCGTGCCATTTGCTCACGTAAGCCTTGTAGTTGATTAAAACGTGCTTGGGACTTTTGAATTTCTAATTGTAGTTTTTGGCTCAGATGATTTGCCCGATCAAGTAATTGATCCAGATTTTTATAATATTCAACTTGTCCTGAGCCATACTCCAAATCAATGCCTAACCATTTTTGCAAGGCATTAAATTTGCGTGTTTTTAAATATTTTTTTGAATTGGCTAAGGCTTGAATCAACTGTTCAATGGTTTGACTGAGTTGCTTCGTCAACTGAGGGTCAACACCGTCTAGTAGCACCGACTGTGCTTGAATTAATTGATCTGCATAATGATTTAGACGATATTGATCGGTCAGTAATGGCACAAGGTCATTCCGCTTAATCGAAAGCACTTCCGCCCGATCTACCGTAATATCCTTTAACGGCACCAATACATCAATTTGTGACATAGCCAATTAAACTCAATAAAATCATTTTTATACTACAAGTTTTGCCATAAAAGTCTTGTAGTATTTTGCAAAAAATACATCTATTTCATCGGTCAAATTTCGTCATTAAATTCAACCGTTGCATATAGATCCGCCTAAGCAGCCATACGGCATCATTTGAATGGATATGATGACCTACACAGATGAATTCAAGCTTAAGATACCCAAAGATTCAATCTAGATTTAAATTAAACAACTGACTCTACATGAATTATTATCAAAATTATCGTAAAATTTAATCCATATACTTTAGAACCAAATATTAAATCAATATTTTAGAGGCTTAAATGGAACGTTTTTTCCATAACACAATGTATGCAGCACGTTGGATTCTGGCTCCCGTGTACTTTGGTTTATCCTTTGCACTGCTACTGCTCGCGATTAAATTTTTCCAAGAAGTCATTCATGTCCTTCCCCATATTTTAGAATATTCAGAAGCTGACCTGATTTTAGTCATCCTCTCTTTGGTCGATATGACTATGGTGGGCGGACTGATTGTAATGGTGATGTTTTCAGGCTATGAAAACTTTGTTTCCCAACTGAAAATAAATGAATCGACCAATCGATTGAACTGGCTCGGCACCATGGATGCCAATTCATTAAAACTTAAAGTTGCAGCGTCAATCGTGGCAATTTCTTCGATTCATTTATTGCGTATTTTTATGGATGCGAAAAACATCCCCAATGACAAAATCATGTGGTACATCATCATGCATTTAACCTTTGTTTTTTCTGCTTTTATGATGGGATATTTGGATAAAATCAGTAAGCACTAATCTAGATAAGGTTAATGAAGCCATTTGCGATAATGGCTTCTCGTCAAATTTTAAATCTAGTTATTCATCAAGTTCACTCATTCGCCTTAAACGCCCAAGATTCAAGATCACGATTTGTCCATAATTCCACGCGATCACTTGTGTTTGGACAAATTGCTGTAAATGTTTATTCAAGGTTTGCCGTGAAATATTAAATGACTCTGCAAATTCCTGCTGACTGAGTTTCAGGGGAATTTCCTGCCGACATCCATATTGTTCATAGAGTCGAATCAAATGTCTTGCGATGCGCTGCTCTAGCGTTGCCGTTCTCAAATAACGATTATGCTCAAACATCAAATACATACGTCGACTGAGAGATTGCACGACATTCCAAAGCGCCTGTGGATCACGCTGTAAAACCGCTAAAAACCTTGTTCCAGAAATGATCGCCACCTCAACATGTGTCGCAGCAAAATAATCATAACTCAAAGGCTTTTGTTGTAAGAGTGCGACAAAATTAAATACCGACTGGCGACGGATATAGTCATTTACAATCAATTCACCATTATTTTGCAACCAACCAATTTGTAGCGTACCTGAAAGCAAAATATAAATATCTTGCACGATTTGTTGTTGTTTTAAGATGTGCTGCTGCGAATGAAACCGTGAATATTTCACCTGTTGCACAAGCTGTTCTAAAGTCTGATCGCTAAAGCCCTGAAAGATGTCTTCATTACGCAAAATTTGCAACAAATGCTGTTGGGCTGTGTTCTTTTGATCGCTCACGTCTATAAAAAAATGCCTAAGATCTCATTGATCTTAGGCAAGTGCTGAAAAATGTAAAACCATTGTTTTTCGCATTATTTATCTGTTTTTATGCTGTTTTAAATGACGCTCTAATACTTAAGATGCTTTCTCATAAATACGGCCAGCTTCAGAACGCAAGTTTGAAATGTCGGTGTTTTGAATGTTTTTCAACACCGTACTCGGCTGACCATTTACATCGACAGGTACATCACCCTCAATGGTGACACGTGAGGCGATACGTAACTCATCACCATAGTCATTGATTGCACGGTGCTGCGTTGCACGATTGTCCCAAATGGCAACATCACCAACCGCCCAGCGCCAACGCACAACATTTTCCCATTGCACGATTTGCTCTTGAAACAGTTCAAATAAACGACGTGACTGTGCCGGACTATATCCACTGAAGCGTTTAAAGAAGTGACCCAAAACCAAACTTTTTTCACCTGTTTCAGGATGTACACGCACCAATGGATGCTCGGTTTCCACTTCTACCGCGGTACGGAATAAATGGCGACCTTCTTCATTGTACTGACCTTTCGGCGTCGCATAGTCATAACTGTTGCTATGCACAGCGCGTAATTGTTCCGCCAACTTTTGTAGCTCCGGACTTAAATCTTCATAAGCCGTCACGGTATTGGCCCAAACTGTATCGCCACCATGTTCAGGTGCAACTACATTTCTTAAAATTGTGGCTTTAGGATAATTGGGCAAAAACGTAATATCGGTATGCCACGAATCTGCGCGCCCACCACGTGAGTCAATTGACAACGTATGTGCTGTACCATCTTTGAGTGGCACACTTGGGTGATTCAACGGATTACCTAAAAGTCGTGCAAAGGCTTCTTGTTCTAAATCAGTGAGATCTTGCTGTCCTCGCACGAATACAACTTTATATTTTAATAGTGCATGATTAAATTCATCGACCACGCTTTTGTCTAAATTGCCAGACAACTGAATGCCAGAAATTTCGGCACCAATACGACCGGTTACGGGTTTTACTTCAATATGCTGATATTGATAGTCTGGATTGTAATGATTCGATTCTAATTGTGTCATAGGGCTCTACCTTATTCTTCAAATTATTAAGCAACGATGGTGTTGTTGAAATAAAGTGTGCCGACTTCGTGCCCATGACTCTGTCAATTATTTGACAGTTTTCCCAAGTTAAACTGCTATGGTTGTAATGAAATCTGCTTAACAACATTTACACATTTCATATCTAAAAATGCAATAAAGAAAAAATAAAAAAGCCATCGGTATCGATGGCTTTGTGTGCGGATTTTATCTGTATATCACAGCGGAATTATAGATAATTCCCTTCACGCTCAGGTTGATAGAGCACTTTAATGATTTTGACTTTCATGGTATGACCATCAGGCTGCGGCCATTCTATTTCCTGCCCTTCAGCCAAACCTAAAATGGCAGCGCCCACTGGAGCCAAAACATTGACTTGACCTTTATCGCCACGAAAATCATGTGGATAGACCAGTGTAATTTCGGTTGCTTCTGTCGCAGGTGCAATGTTAATGAGAACTTTGGCATTCATACTCACCACATTGGCAGGGACATCTTGTGGAGCAACCACTTCAGCGCGCGCCATCTCATCTTCCAAATGCTCCATCGTCGGCGTCAACTTAGACTGATGCTCCAACATGGTTTCTAAGCGATGTAAATCTTGTTCTGAAAGAATAATATTGGGTTTTTTCATATAAAGTTCCTTTGCGACCTTGCCAACAGATCTATAGCGATGGGCAAATTTTTTGTTATCTCTTATTCCGTTATATCAGAAATATAAATGTTTAGATAACTTTTGAATTTTTCTGATGACATAAAAAAAGCCCCCTTGAGGGGGCTTTTCTCAAGTCTGTTTTATTTTGCGTAAACTGGGAATTTAGCGCAAACAGCAGCAACTTTTTCTTTCACTGCAGCAATCACAGCTTCGTCACCTTTGCTGTCTAGAACGTCAGCGATCCAGCCTGCAAGGTCACGTACTTCAGCTTCACCAAAACCACGTGTTGTTACAGCAGGAGTACCGATACGGATACCAGAAGTCACGAATGGAGAACGTGGATCGTTTGGTACTGAGTTTTTGTTCACAGTAATGTGAGCAGCACCTAACCAAGCATCGGCATCTTTACCAGTAATGTCTTGTTTAATTAAAGATAATAAGAACAAATGGTTCTTAGTACCGCCAGAAACAACATCATAACCACGAGCGATTAATACTTCAGCCATTGCTTGCGCATTCTTAACAACTTGTTGTTGGTAAGCTTTATATTCAGGCGCCATTGCTTCTTTGAAGCAGATCGCTTTAGCCGCTACAGCGTGAACTAAAGGACCACCTTGGTTACCTGGGAATACAGCTGATTGTAATTTTTTCTCGATTTCTTCATTTGCTTTCGCAAGGATTAAACCAGAACGTGGACCACGAAGTGTTTTATGTGTAGTCGTTGTAGTTACGTCAGCAATTTGTACTGGGCTTGGGTAAACACCAGCAGCAACAAGACCAGCTACGTGAGCCATATCTACGAATAAGTAAGCACCAACTTTGTCCGCGATATCTCGGAAACGTTGCCAATCAACAACTTGGCTATACGCAGAGAAACCAGCCACGATCATTTTTGGCTTGTGTTCTTCAGCTAAACGTTCAACTTCTTCATAGTCGATTTCGCCAGTTTCTGGGTTCAAACCGTATTGAATTGCGTTGTAAGTTTTACCAGAGAAACTAACTTTAGCACCGTGAGTCAAGTGACCACCGTGAGCCAAGCTCATACCTAAAACTGTATCGCCTGGGTTAAGTAGCGCAAGGTAAACTGCAGAGTTTGCTTGTGAGCCAGCGTGTGGTTGAACATTTGCATAATCAGCACCAAACAATTCTTTAGCACGGTCAATGGCCAATTGTTCGATCACGTCTACATACTCGCAACCGCCATAGTAGCGTTTACCAGGGTAGCCTTCTGCATATTTGTTAGTAAGTTTTGAACCTTGAGCTTCCATTACTGCAGGTGAACAGTAGTTTTCTGAAGCGATTAACTCAATGTGCGCTTCTTGGCGAGCATCTTCATTCGAGATCGCTTGAGCTAATTCAGGGTCAAATTGAGCAATAGAGGTGTTGGCAAACATTAGCGAGGTCCTATTAAATTAGGGCTTTTAAGCCGTGCTAAGATTGGCGCGTATTGTAGCATGAAGTTTTAGAAATAAGAGAGGGAAGTTTGTGCTGTTTTTAAATAAATAATGCCCGTGTTGAATCTGCACGAGCACTATTTAAGTCAAATCAACTTATTGATTTGGCATGAGAGTCTCTACATCTTGCACAAAATTTGCCAGATTATCGGTATAAATACTGATATGATCTGCTGTCGCTTGCTCACGGTAGTCAATCGATGTTCCCGGCTTAGCAAGGCTAATCATAAATTTAGTCGCATCTGCTGGAATGGTCTGATCGGCTTTACCTTGATAAATGATGATCGGCGTTTTCACCGCTGTCGTTAAAGGCTGTGAACCTTCACTCATAAAGTTTTGGATTGGCTTTAAAGTTAAGAAATCAGACTGCATGCGTCCATAGTTATCCAAAGTCGTGTCTGACTCGCATAACTGAGCATGTCATCTTGAATTAACTTGGTTAACTCACCTGAACACACTGTTTCAGCCTGAGGTGCAATCGCAGCCAAATGTCCACTAAATACTTTTGAATAATCCACACTGTTTTTATGCCCTTGCATACCCGCAATAATCTGCGCAGTAAAACTGTCTAAAGGTGCATAAATCATACTTTGCACAGTTGCAGGTTTACCTTCCGCTAACTTCTCGCCTGCGTCAAGAATGAGCGCAAGATTATTTGCAGGTGCTATGGCAATCGTTCCCTTATAGTTTAAGTCAGCACGCGATGCGAATTCAGCTGCACCTAACACGGCTTGACCACCTTGAGAATGCCCGATTGACACCCAATCCTTCGACACCGTTTTACCTTGGCTGGTTAAATAACTTCGAGCAGCGACAACGGCATCGGTAATCGAAAAGGCTTCACTTTTTAGATTCAGATAAGGATGGTTTTCACGTCCACTAGGTTCCCCTAATCCTTCATAATCGGGTGCCACAACGACATAACCCTTTGCCAATAACATTTGCAATAAATATTCAGTGCCTTGCAAACCTTGTCGGCTCGGAGCGCATTTATCAGCCACACCGGTCGTTCCATGTGCCCAAGCCACAATTTTCCAACCACCTGCCGGAGCAACAGTTTTTGGGGTAAAGACTAAGGCTGTGGCTTGAACAACTTTGCCATCTACTCCTAGCATTTTATAGGTCATCAAACGGCTGTCTGCACTCACAGCAGACATATTGTCTTGACTATAGGCGGTTGTAGTTACCACTGGATTTTTGATCTGATTGAGATCAGCATTTGTTTCAGGGTTACTAAATTGTTGGTCATTACTATCATTACCGCAGGCTGCTAAAAATAGCGCACTGCTGACTAAAACCGTTAAACGCAGCATTTTCATTCCATGATCATTTTGTTTGTTGTTTTAAAGTCAATTTTTCATTGAATATGAATCATTAAATACATGGAACAAACTTTTGTTCAAGCCTAATTTTTAAGCAACTACTCTTATTTTAATATACTAAAATAACCTTGAATTAACACTTTGTTTTAACTTGATATTAATCAACAGTATCCGAATACATCAGCCACCCCGATCTCAGAAAAATGGATAAACTTATATTTCTGATCATTGGATACAGATTGGGCTATTTTTCGGAGGTTAAAGCAAAATGTAAAATCAACAAAAATGCTGCCCCCCCTGCCAACTACACAATCATATGCACAAAAGTAAAGCCGAAAAACCACCATGCCATTGATCGTGAACATACTCTAGTGCTTAATCCACTTAGCGACATTTTTGGATATCACGATGGGCAAAAGCCTTTAAAATAAGTCGATTTAGAAGATGGTTTAGCTTTATCCCGCTGTAAAGGTTTTATTTCGGCAGATGCGATAAAAGCAGATTATTTAAACACTGCGCAGCCATCTTCATAATATTCCTACAAATAATCACAGCATGGGTTTGTCAGTGTGGATGTGATCATGTACATTCATAAACATTATTCAACATGCTGGAACTGGACATGCAAGCCATCATTCTCGACACAGAAACCCATACACTAAATGGACAACCCATCGAGATTGCCTATGCTCCAATTCAGGTGGCAGATGCCAAAATCACCTTAGATAAATCTAAAATTTTTGATCAACTTTATCGTTGTGATGAAGCAATTTCTTTTGCAGCAATGGCTGTACATCATATTTTAGAATCAGATCTTGAAGGTCAGCCCCACTACAGCAGTTTTGAACTCCCATCAGAGACGACATATATCATTGGGCATAATATCGACTACGATATTCGAGCGCTCGAAAAATGCGGTGTAGATGGTTCAAAAATTAAAGCCATTTGTACCCTTGCCCTTGCTCGTCGAGTTTGGCCTGATGCAGAAGCGCATAATATTTCTGCCTTGATATATATGATCACCAAAGGCAGTGAAAAAGCACGTGAAATGATCCGTAAAGCTCACCGCGCAGATATGGATATCATTTTAACTGCCAATATTTTGATGCATATTGTGCATCACTTAAAAATCAACAGCATCGAAGAATTATACGAAGCTTCGGAAGATGCTCGCATTCCACGCAGTATTAATTTTGGTAAACACCGTGGTACCGCAATTGCAGAATTACCTGCGGACTATGTGCAATGGCTATTACGTCAAGATGACTTAGACCCATATTTACGCAAAGCTTTAGAAAACTCTGCTGTCATTACTCTATAAATCATTGATTGTTTAATATTTTCTTAATATTACTGTCATTATCACTGCATAGGATTGCCTTAATTCTTTTGAGCTATGGAATTAAGGCATGTTCAACTATCAAAAAACTGAGCTGGGTTTTCAAACTTTAAAAGACCGACAGCTCGCATTAAATGCTAGACAACGTCGTCTGCTACTCTTAATTGGTAGTGATGACTTTAACCAAATGCCAGTGCATTATCAGCAGCGGATTGCTGAAGTGTCCTTGCTCGAGCAACTGATGGAACTTGGGCTGATTCAGCCAATTACAGCACATGATCATCTACGCCTTCAAAGCTCAGATTTTTCTGCTTTTAATACTCCTAAAAAAGCGCCTAGCAATACGTCCGATCTCAATACCTTTAGCCTTGCATCCGATTTCACAGCGCAAGAACATGTGACTTTTAATGAACTTTCAATGCCTACAATGGAAGTTCCTCAGACTCAGACTCAGCACGCACTGACGAACAACCTACCAATGGAGGCGATGGGCTCTACACCCCATCAACTCCCACAAGCCATACCTGAAAACATAACATCAAACAACCCTGTATTAGCAGAACAAATCATTGATTTCATCGAGCATGATTTTGATGAGTTACAGAGCTTTATGTGCAGTTACTTACAGCGTTATTGTGGGCTGATGGCAAAAAAATTAATGCTTAATATTCAACAGGCCACGGACATTGCAGAATTAAAAGCCTGCCAGATGCAATGGATCACCTGTCTAAATGAATCCAATATTCAACCTAAACTCTTACAACATGCATTACAGCAAATTAATTACAGTCTAAAAAATCTGCAACAACTGGTTTAACTTAGAGACTTTTCCTCACTTCTCATTCAAAAAACAACTTAATGAGGTGAGTTATTTTTCAAACATATCAATATAAGAAATTGAATTATATTAACTTTGTTGATTTACTTATTTCTTTTAAGGTTTTAACTGCTGTTTTATACGACCTTCCCCTAATGTCAATCAACAGTAAAAAATCGCAAGAATTAAACCGACCTCCCAGCCTTTGAGCATGTCAATGTCACAACAATTTTGTTTAGAATTTGATTCTTTCGATAATCCAATGCAACTCAGCAAAATTGGCAATTGGGTGTTTACATTCTTAACCTCACCAGACGAATTGCCCGATGTTCAATTGGCCATTACCTATGTCATGCCACGAAAAATTAGTGATGAATTACAGCCTCGACGGGTGGTCATTCAAAATACAGCCATTGAAACAATTTGGCGTATAGAACAAGTCGAATGCTTCAACAGCCAAACGAACCAAGAACTCACCTTTACAGCAGCGGAACCTCAAGCTCAATTGGTTTTAAACAGTATCATTGAGGAATTTGCCCGTTATGATGTCCCATTGCTATTCAAGCCTCTTTAATTTAAAGCGAATTCCAACTTATTTTTCATAAAGATTTAAGCTGTCTCAATGATTTAACCAAAGTCACCTAGACAGACATTAAATGAAAAATAATCCATACAGATTAATGTTGCTCAATTCGTATACACTATTCCTGCTCAATAATTTTTGACCATGGATAATAAAAATGAACTTAGCCAATTATTCTAATGATCAGGCACTCATCCTTTTCAACCTATATAGCAGCCTTGAACAATGTCTAGATGCGATTGGACATCTGCACCTTGGACCAAAACTGGTGCTGACCGATCATGATGTATCAAAAGATCATATGATCGTGCAACGTTTTCAAGCTGGGGTTTTAACTCAAGAAATCCAAGTGCGTAAACAAGATGTTGAACTGTCTTCTAGCAACCCAATGACACGCTATCAGTTACTGTCTTATATTTTGAATCAATTTAAAGCAGATCAAACAGCTTAAATTTCAATCTCTAAAAATAAAAAAACTCACCATTAAGGTGAGTTTTTTTATTCATTCAATTTAAGCTTCTAAAAGCTTGTAAATACTGTCCGATTTTTGACTTTCAAAAAGTAGTTCGATACTGGGTAGGATGATTTCACCTGCAATAATGATATGTTCAATGCGATGAAATAGCGCTCTTGAATCTTCTTCTGAAGGATTACGCACCAAAGCTTGTGCTTCATAAACCTGACTAAATTGGTCCTTCACTTTAATATCGATCATCTGTGTCATAGTGACGTCTCTACTTGTTTTAATAATTGAATTTTTTATATCACACCTTTACGCAACAACCTGCTTTGTAAATGTTAGATTTCATGGCAATGTAAACTTATTTTACTTTAGTAAATATATATCAATAACATAGATTGACTATTTAATTATTGTTTGACAAAAACACTATATTTTCACATTTTGAAAGACATTAAAAAGCCCGCATTGCTGCGGGCTCTATGTTGGAAGGCTAGTGCTGATTTCTTGTCTGTAATATTCAAAAACATCTTAAATATTACTAAACTCAACGAGCTGTCATTGATCCGTCCAACCTATTAGTAGCGTCTTGGTTATGACCTACTGTGATTTCAATATAGCACTTTTTTATCCCTTGCCAAGGGGTCGTGACACTTCTAAACATTTGATCAAATAAAATACAATTGATATTTTTTCAAAATAAGCGATCATAACTCTGCCCAATGTTAGTGGAAGATTTAAATAACTAGGCTATTAAAAATTAAATTCAACAATATCAATCTATAATCATTTTTTCTCTTACTTTTAATGCAACCTTTGACAATCCTTGGATTAATATCTGACCTGAATTTTAAGTCTGATACTCATTTTTAACATTCCTTAAAAATACTAATGAATAAGATTGCCGTCTCAAATTAAAATTTAAAACAAAAAAAAGCCCCTGTATCACTACAGGGGCTTTTTTGAATTTGGCGGAAGCGGTGAGATTCGAACTCACGGAGGACTCGCGCCCTCGTCGGTTTTCAAGACCGGTGCATTAAACCGCTCTGCCACGCTTCCATGTGCGCCATAATACGGAGGTTTTATTCATCTGACAAGTAAAAATTACAACTAAACCTTTCAAATGAATATTGTTTCGCCAAATCCTTAAAGTTTAGCCGCAAGCTCCGCACCTTCACGTATTGCGCGTTTCGCATCTAACTCTGCTGCTAGTTTTGCACCACCAATAATATGGTAATTGGCAAGGGTTTTCTCACCCTGTTCAGGCATCAAATGCTTCACCGATTCCTGACCTGCACAAACAACAATCGTATCTACACGTAATAATTGATCATGCCCTGCATGTTCAACCCAAAGCCCTTCATCAGTAATGGCCTTGTATTGAACACCACGCAGCATACGAACCGCATTTTTCTTTAATTGTGCACGGTGCACCCAACCTGATGTTTTACCTAACCCTGCACCAAGTGCAGTTGTTTTACGTTGTAATAAATAAATTTCTCGAACGGGAGGTTCGATTTCAGCAGCCTGCATACCGCCTTCTGTTACATAGTTTGGATTCGGATCAACACCCCACTCCCGCTGCCAATCCGCTAAAGGCATTGGTTGTGGCTGATGTGGTGGTTTGAGTAAAAATTCAGATACATCAAAGCCAATGCCGCCTGCACCAATCACAGCAACTTTATTGCCCACAGCTGCGCCTTTCAGCACTTCTGCATAAGATAAGACATTCGGTGCATCACTACCTTCAATTTTTAAGCTGCGAGGAACCACACCTGTTGCAATAACAACCTCCTCAAACCCTTCACGTTCAAGTTGTTCACGGTTTACACGCGTGTTTAAACGCAAATCAACCCCTGTTTTTTCGATTTGAACTTTAAAGTAGCGAATCGTTTCGTGAAATTCTTCTTTGCCCGGAACGACTTTCGCCAAATTAAATTGACCACCTACCTCTGCACCAGCTTCAAATAGTGTCACCGCATGGCCTCGGCTTGCCGCTACCGTTGCAGCAGACATCCCAGCAACGCCACCACCGACGACTGCAATACGCTTCGGTTTTTTGGTCTTTAAATAAACCAATTCTGTTTCATATGCCGCTCGTGGGTTGACCAAACACGTCGCACGCTGATTTTTAAAAGTATGATCTAAACAGGCTTGGTTACAGGCAATACAGGTATTAATTTCATCGACACGGTTGGTCGCCGTTTTATTTACCCAAAACGGATCTGCCAAGAATGGACGTGCCATCTGCACCATATCCGCCTTGCCTGAAGCTAAAATTTCTTCAGCAGTATCTGGCATATTGATACGGTTGGACGCAATGACAGGGATCGCAACATGTTTTTTGACTTCAGCGGTATAGTCCACAAACGCTGCGCGAGGCACTGAGGTCACAATTGTCGGAATACGTGCTTCATGCCAACCAATCCCCGTGTTCAATAACGTCACACCTGCTGCTTCCAATGCTTTAGCAACAGTAATGACTTCTGCCATGGTGTTCCCATCATGAACCAAATCAAGCAATGACAAACGGAAGCAGATAATAAATTTCTCACCCACTTCAGCACGTATTGATTTTACAATATCAACCGCAAGGCGCATACGATTTTCAATTTCACCACCCCAACGGTCTGTCCGTTGGTTGACATGACGGCTTAAAAACTGATTCAGCAAGTAGCCTTCTGAACCCATAATTTCTACACCATCATAGCCGGCCTTATGTGCAAGGCTTGCCGTTTTGACATAATCATCAATGGTTGAAAGAATTTGTTTGTCCGTTAATTGACGCGGTTTAAACGGTGAAATCGGAGATTTAATCGGACTTGCTGACACTGCAAAAGGCTGATAGCCATAACGCCCAGCATGCAAGATTTGCATTAAAATTTTGGCGCCATGTTTATGTACGGCATGGGTCACCAAGCGATGCGGAGCGATATCACCTAACGTATTCATGGTACCGCCAGCAGGTAACAGCCAACCTTGACGGTTTGGCGAAATACCGCCTGTAATAATCAGGCCGACACCACCTTTCGCACGCTCACCAAAATAAGCTGCAAGCTTAGGATAATTATAAAAACGATCTTCCAGCCCACTATGCATGGACCCCATCACGACACGGTTTTTAATCGTGGTAAAACCCAAATGTAAAGGCTTTAAAATATTTGCATAGCTAGTCGTTGTCATGCTGAATCCTTATTTTGGCTTTGCAACTTGTTGCATAATACTTTAGCGGTTTTTTTATATTTTGGGATGACAGTTTAGAAAATATTCTTCGCTTTTATGGTCAATACCGCCTGATATATAAATCCTCTAACCATAAAAAAAGCCGTGAACTTTCACATCACGGCGTGTTATTTTTAAAAGCATTATTTCCAATTCTTCAGCTTACTGGTTTGCCCAATCCCGACATTAAAGCTATTGGTTGGATCCAACTTTTGATAATGATTTTTTAATGCAGGCTTGGCAACATATAAATGTCCAACATTGTGTTCCGCAGGATATTCAGCACCACGATCATCGAGTAAATGCCACATTGCATGTTCCATTGCCAAAGGATCTACACCTTTTTTCACAATATAATCTTGATGAAAAACATGACAGAGAAAATGTCCATAATAGAGTTTATGGATAATTTGCTCATCCATGGCTTTCGGCAAAGTTTCTACCCATTCACGATCATTGCGACGTAGCGCAATATCCAGCGCAACAATATCTTCCACTTCCGAACGATGCGTATCACGATAACGAATTGCAGCACCTGCCACCGCAAAACGGTGTAAAAATGCTTTACGCCCTTCTTCGTCTGTGCATTTAAAATAATTGCCTGCCGTTTTATCTAAAAAATACATTTTCAAATACGCATCAACTTGATCAACATCCTGATTTTCAATACGAATCATCAAATGATGTTCATATAAATCACGGAATTCATTCATCCGTTTTGGCAGATGATTCGGCATAAATTTAGTGACGAGTTGTAAAACTTTATCCGATAAACCTTGCAAACCCAGTTTTTCTAAATAGCCATCGACTTTATCTTTCATGGCAAAAGCAGCAGGAACTTTTGCGGTGCCGAATTTTTCAATAAATACAAAAGAATCTTTGCCATATTCAGCCCCAATATCGTATGCCACGCGATGAATGTACTCACCTGCAATCGGGAGGCGTGCAAGATCTTTTAGTAGAAAACGACGAATTTCTGTTAAATCATCTTGTGAATTGGTTCCCACATAAAACACCTGACTTGGAATCTTTTCAAAAGTATCTAAACGCACGGCAAAGACGCAAACCTTACCTGCTGAACCTGAAGCTTCAAATAAACGGCTTGGATCGGCATTAAAACGTGCAGGCGTATTTTCATCAACTTGCTTTACGTCATGTGAATAGCGCTGATCAGAGGCACAGCAACTTGAATTATTCACAATGTCATTGATTTGATAATTTTTATTTTCCAACGCTGTGAGGATTTCTTCAGGCGTATTGCCAAGATTGATACCTAAATGATTGACCAACTCTAAGTCACCTGACTCATTCACTCGTGCATACAGTGCAAGCTCTGTATAGGCAGGACCGCGGCGCACCAAAGCACCCCCTGAGTTATTACAGACGCCACCCAAAACCGATGCCCCAATACACGAAGAACCAATCACCGAATGAGGTTCACGATTAAATGGCACCAAATCTTTTTCAAGCTTGTCTAATGTTGCCCCCGGTAGGCAAATGACTTGCTGACCGTCATTAATCACCTGAATGCCAACCAAACGACGCGTGCTGATCAGAACCACAGGACGGTCATAGTCATCGCCAAAAGGCGTTGAACCACCGGTCAAACCTGTATTGGCTGCTTGCATAATCACAATACAATCTGCATCAACAGCCGCTTGTAGTACTTGCCACTGTTCCAGTAATGACCCTGGTGCAACAACAGCCAGTACTTTCCCTGCACCGTAACGACGACCTTGGCGGTATAAACGTGTGTCTTTATCGTCAGTTAAAACGTGTTGTTTACCCACAATAGTGATGAGTTTTTGAATAGTTTGCTGTGAATCTGAATGGGGTTGCATATTGGTTATCCTATGGATGAATGCTTATACAGTTCAGGCTTTAAAGCATTCATAACGGCGGAGTAATTTCAGTTTTGTTTATATTTAGGAATTAACCTTCGGTTCGACCTACTTTTCTTTTGGGAAAAGTAGGCAAAACCATTGTCATCTGCAAAACTCGTCAAATACTTTCTGATAAATATTATCTTCGCAGAAACATTACTTTAAATATGTAAGTCTGCCTCGAACAATTGCAGATGACATTTACGCGTATCAAAGTTAACGGCTAAGCCAATTCGCGCTCTAAACGAACCAAGCAATCTTCTGTAATATCTGCAATGGTTTTCGCGCCCGTTAAAGTCATGGCAACACGCATTTCTTTATCAATCAGTTCTAAAAGATTTGAAACGCCCGCTCCACCCGCAGCACCTAATGCGTAAACAAAAGCACGACCGAGCATACAGGTGTCCGCACCCAACGCCAGCATACGTACCACGTCTAAACCATTACGAATACCCGAATCCGCAAGGATTTTAATATCGCCTTTTACTGCATCGGCAATTGGCGGCAATGCACGCGCTGAAGATAAAACACCATCGAGCTGACGGCCACCATGGTTTGACACCACGATGCCATCTGCACCAAAACGCACAGCATCTTTGGCATCTTCAGGATCAAGTATGCCTTTAATGACCATTGGGCCATCCCAAAATTCACGAATCCACTCAAGGTCTTTCCATGAAATCGATGGGTCAAAGTTATTCCCCAACCAGCCGATATAATCTTCTAGACCTGTTGGTTTGCCCAAGTATTTAGAAATATTCCCTAAGTCATGCGGACGACCTAATAAACCCACATTCCACGCCCAGTGTGGGTGGAAACACGACTGCATATAACGGCGCATTGCTGCATTTGGGCCACTCATCCCTGAGTGCGCATCACGGTAACGCGCGCCCGGAACAGGCATATCCACGGTAAACACTAAAGTTGAACAGCCTGCAGCTTTGGCACGTTCTAAGGCATTTTTCATAAAGCCACGGTCACGTAGCACATATAACTGAAACCACATGGGACGCTGAATCGCTGGCGCCACCTCTTCAATAGGACATACTGAAACGGTAGACAGCGTAAATGGAATGCCCTTTTTATCTGCAGCAACGGCTGCTTGAACTTCGCCGCGGCGTGCATACATCCCTGTTAAACCCACAGGTGATAAAGCCACAGGCATCGATAAAGTTTCATTAAACAGTTGGGTTTCTAGACTCAGCTGTGACATGTCATTTAGCACACGTTGACGCAACGCTATTGTTGATAAATCTTCTACATTACGCTTTAAGGTATATTCGGCATACGCCCCGCCATCGATATAATGAAATAAAAATGGCGGTAAACGACGACGTGCCGCTTCACGATAGTCATTGGCAGAAGAAATAATCATGCTTATATCCTGTTTAATCGACTGGCACGCTGACGACGAGCTTCTTCTTCATCAATCATGCGCACCTGTTGTACTACAAACTCAATGTGTCCACAGACTGCTTTACGTGCAGCTTCAGGATCACGACGTTCAATTGCATTCATGACTTGAAAGTGCTGATCATGCAATTGATCAAATCGGTGTGCTTCGCTATAAACTTTTCGACGACCTAAAACGACATTAAATTGCAACAGATCAAATAGACCACGCATCATCTGAATCAACACTAAATTATGTGAAGCTTCAGCAATTGCTAAATGAAATTTGGCATCTGCACGCGCTGCTTCATCGTCATTACCTAAAGCCTGAAAATGATTGATCTGATCATAATAATGTCGGATATGTGCCAAGTCCTCTGATGTAGCACGTTGTGCCGCATACCATGCAGTACCACCTTCCAAAATAATGCGCGCCTCTTGCACATCAAAACGGTAGGCAGGGTCTTCACTAATCAAACTGCTGATGGGCTGCACAATTTGATAACTCGACCAAGTCGCTGGTAATTGCTTTAAAAAAGTCCCCGCACCGACTTTACTGACCAACACGCCCATGCTGGTCAATTGAGAAATCGCTTCGCGTAAAGAGGTGCGTGAGACGCCTAGTTGTTCACACAGTTTCCGTTCAGCAGGCAGACGATCTCCAACTTGCATATTGCTTTCTTCAATCAATACACGAAGACTTTGAACAGTTTTATCAGAGACTTTCATCTGCTTTCCTTAACGTTGTTACACAATGCGTGTTATGGAATCATCCAAGGGAACACATAAGCTTGTAGGGTGATTAAAATCCCCATCATGATTGTGAACGTTATACTGTGTTTTACTGTAAAACGGAATAAATCAGACTCTTTACCCACCAAACCAACTGCTGCACATGCAATTGCAATGGACTGGGGTGAAATCATTTTTCCTGTCACACCACCACTGGTATTGGCAGCAACGAGTAATACTTCTGGCACACCAATTTGCTGTGCAGTGGTTGCCTGTAATGCAGCAAATAGTGCATTGGCTGACGTATCTGAACCCGTAAGAAAGACACCAAGCCATCCTAAAAATGGTGAGAAGAAAGTAAAGGCTTGGCCTGTATGCGCAAGTGCTAATGCCAATGTTGCTGACATCCCAGAATAGTTGGCGATAAATGCAAAAGCCAAGACCATCCCAATCGAATAAATTGGAATTTTTAATTCATTAATGGTTTCACCAAAGGTCACTATCGCGTCTTTCGGCTTCATTTTTAAGAAAATAATGGTAATGATCGCAGCAATGACAATTGCCGTACCTGTTGCCGAAAACCAGTCAAATTTATAGATGGCATCGTAGTCCTTCATTTCTGGTACGACAGGTGGCATCTTTTGAACCAATTGATGTAAAAATGGCACTTTGATCGAAATAACTAAATCATGTAAGGCACCGTCTTTAGTAAATAAATCCTTAAACGGTTTAATACTCCAGATCGTAACCATCACCGTTAAGATCGCAAATGGCGACCACGCTTTTGCAATTTGACCCAAGCTATATTTTTGCTGTTTTTGTGCAGCAACATCTTCACTCATCGTCGCATCTTGATCTGCAAAGCGAAAAATATGTTTAGGCTGCCAATATTTAAATAAAATCGTTAATGACACTAAAGAGGCAATCGCCGCGGTAATATCTGGTAATTCAGGACCGACAAAGTTCGAGGTTAGGTACTGTGCAATCGCAAAGCTACTCGCGCCAACCACAACTGCAGGCCAAGTTTCCTTCACACCGCGCCAGCCATCCATAATCGCCATAATCCAAAACAGTACAATCGGCACCATAAATGGCAGCTGTCGACCAACCATCTGACTGATTTCCATCGTATCAACACCAGACACTTGTCCAGCAACGATAATTGGAATACCCATCGCACCAAAAGCCACTGGCGCAGTATTGACGATCAGACAAAGACCTGCCGCATATAAAGGCTTAAAGCCTAAACCTACCAATAGTGCTGCGGTAATCGCCACAGGGGCACCAAAGCCCGCCGCACCTTCTAGGAAAGTACCGAAAGCAAAGCCAACTAACAGCATCTGTAATCGTTGATCTTCAGTAATGGAAAGAATCGAAGAACGGATGATGTCAAACTGCCCTGTTTTGACTGAAATTTTATACAGGAACACCGCACCAATAATGATCCATGCAATCGGCCATAAACCGTAGAAGAAACCGTAGACCATCGAAGCCAATGCCATAAGCGCAGGCATGTCATAGGCAAATAAAGACACCAAAAGTGCCAGTACAACGGTGATCGTACCTGCCACACTGCCTTTTAAACGAAATACAGCAAGCGCCAAGAAAAAAAAGATAATCGGAATGAGCGCAATTAAACTTGATATCCATATATTCCCCATTGGGTCATATATTTGCTGCCATTGAAGCATTGTCATCTCCTTGAAATGCTTACTAAGATTTAATTATTGAGCAATATCAGCATGTGGTCTTTTTATCATTGGTATGACCAATATAAATATTAAACACATAAAAACTCATACTATTGCTGAAATACTCCGCAATTTTTAATTATTTCAACTCAATCATTCAAGCTTTTCTTGTTTTTGGTATGACCAATATAAAATACAAAAACATTATTTTTCCGTTTAAAAACCTCCATATCAACTTTTAAATATCTGTTTTGTATTTATTATTTACAACTAAACTTTATAAAATATACTTTAGTCTAATAACCACGCTTTGTTTGACCTCAGTCTCATTTCAATGAAAAGCATAAAAACCAAATTAACCCAATAATGGTATGACCATTAATTTAAATCAAATAGATTTCTTTATATTTACATCCTATTCCATTCAGAAAACGCATTTTCCGCCCGCAAAAACTGGATGAAGTATTCACCAATAGATTTCAACGATCATTTTTTTCCACCTCATCGCTTGTATCTCATGATTTTTTAGAAAAACCCCGCAGAAAAGTGCTACAATCGCGCACATATATGTATTCTTTCAGGCCACCCATTCTCGGTGCCTATATTTATATCGTTAGGATTAACAATGACTGATAATGCAACTATCTTGCAGAATGTCCCAGTTGGCAAAAAAGTTGGTATTGCCTTCTCTGGTGGTCTAGATACTTCAGCTGCGCTTTTGTGGATGAAACAAAAAGGTGCGGAACCTTATGCTTACACAGCAAACTTAGGTCAACCTGATGAAGACGACTACGATGCGATTCCAAAAAAAGCGGAAGCGTATGGCGCAGTTAAAGCTCGCTTAGTTGATTGTCGTTTACAACTTGCTTTAGAAGGTATTGCGGCTATTCAATGTGGCGCTTTCCACATTTCAACTGGTGGTATGCCTTATTTCAACACGACTCCTCTTGGTCGTGCAGTTACAGGTACGATGCTTGTAACCGCAATGAAAGAAGATGACGTAAACATCTGGGGTGACGGTTCGACTTATAAAGGTAACGACATTGAACGTTTCTATCGTTATGGTCTGTTGACTAACCCATCGCTAAAAATTTACAAACCTTGGTTAGACCAAACTTTCATTGACGAGCTAGGCGGCCGTGCAGAAATGTCACAGTTCCTGATCGACAATGGTTTTGACTACAAAATGTCAAAAGAGAAAGCGTACTCGACTGACTCAAACATGTTAGGTGCGACTCACGAAGCAAAAGATCTTGAATACCTTAATGCGGGTATCAAAATCGTAGACCCAATCATGGGCGTTGCGTTCTGGAAAGATGACGTAGAAGTAAAAGCTGAAGAAGTTTCTGTAACTTTCGAAGAAGGCTTCCCTGTTGCATTAAATGGCGAACGCATCGAAAACCCAGTTGAGTTCATTCTTGAAGCTAACCGTATCGGTGGTCGTCATGGTCTAGGTATGTCTGACCAAATCGAAAACCGTATCATTGAAGCAAAATCTCGTGGTATCTACGAAGCTCCGGGTATGGCACTTCTTCATATCGCTTATGAACGTTTAGTGACTGGTATTCATAACGAAGACACCATCGAACAATACCGTATTAACGGTCTGCGTTTAGGTCGTCTTCTTTACCAAGGTCGTTGGTTCGATTCTCAATCATTAATGCTTCGTGAAACTGCGCAGCGTTGGGTTGCTAAAGCAATCACTGGTACTGTGACTTTAGAACTTCGTCGTGGTAATGACTACACTATTCTAAACACTGAATCTCCTAACCTCACTTATGAAGCTGAGCGTTTAACTATGGAGAAAGGTGACTCTATGTTTAGTCCTGCTGACCGTATCGGTCAATTGACTATGCGTAACTTGGATATCACAGATACTCGCGCTAAATTAGGTATCTACACAAACTCTGGCTTACTTGCAGTAGGTACAGGTTCTGCAGTGCCTCAATTAAAAGACAAAAACAAATAAGATTTGTTGAGTCATAAAAAACCGCGCATTTTGCGCGGTTTTTTATTGCCGATTTCAGAGAAGTTCTCAATTTTATTAAACATTAAGCCACATGTGCTGAACGAATCGACTGATAGTAAATTTGATTCCGGCCTAATTGTTTCGCACGATACAACGCCTGATCGGCAATATTTAACAGTTCATCCTTCGTCATATTTTCAGCACGATATACCGTAATACCCAAACTAATAGTGACGTGATTTGAAACCTGTGATTTGGCATGTGGAATTTCTAAACGATCGATTGCTTTATAAATATTTGACGCTACCGCATAAGCACCATGCGCATCGGTTTCAGGCAATAAAACCACAAATTCTTCACCCCCATATCGCGCTACAAAATCCATATGTCGAATGGCATTTTTAATGGTTTTGGCAATGGTTGAAATTACATCATCGCCTTTTTGATGACCGTAGAAATCGTTATAGTTTTTAAAATGATCAACATCGATAAATAGCACAGCAAGCGAGGTGTTATTACGTCGAGATTGCTCATAAAAGGTATCAAGCATTTCATCAAAAGTACGTCGATTTGAAATCTTGGTTAATTCATCATGCTGACTTAAATGCAAAAGCTCAGTGGTATGAATACGATGGATTTTTTCACTAATATCCGCGCGCAGCATATTCAAAAATATCATCCGTTCACGCGCACAGAGCATCTTACTGATTGCAAAACCCAATACACAGCTTCCAATCAGTACACGCCCCAACACCATCACATCAAATTTCACTTCTAATGAAAAAAGCATCAACATGGTGACCACAGCAGCCAACAATCCAGACATCAACATTTGGACCGGTTTTACCCCCGTCAAAATATAGCTCAAGATGTAAATCATACAAAGGATCATCATGGCCTGATGTTTAAGTGCTTCGGTATACACGGTCATGGTGAGCCAAGACATTGAAATAACAGCCCAAAACACTACAAACATACTGGCATGTGAAAAATAAGGCTTCAGACGGTCGTAACGGGCAAAGGTATATAAAGCCAAAAGACACAGCGCACCATTGAGCTGACCAAGCAAACAACGAATAAAATCATGCACAAAATGCTGTTGATTAATTATCCAGTAATCTCCGGGAATGATCAGCATCGTGAGCACAAAGTAGATCAACACTCCCATCCAAAAAAAATGACGTATGTTGGTTTGCGCACGATCGAGGTTTAAAGTCCAAAATTGAGTTTCCAGTTTTTTAGGAAACATTTCCCCTACACGACGAGTTTGCCGTGTAATCAGTTCCTCTATTTTTTCTTTATCGTATTGCAACTTTGCAAGGTTATACTTGTATTCCATTTCCAAGCATTTATCTAATTTTTTTAGTCATTTAAAAATACCACAATTTTTATTCTTTATTTATATCTGTTCAGTCATTTGTACATAAATCTCGTTACCATTTTCACATTATTTGCATTATCATTTGTTTTATTTCCAAGCTTGGAATCGCTGTGAATACGATTACTCTTCTTCAGCCAGATGATTGGCATGCACATTTACGTGACGGTCTAGCCCTAAAGCGTACAGTTCCTGATTTAGCACAACAATTCTCTCGCGCGATTTGTATGCCAAACACCGTACCACCGGTAAAAACCGTTGAAGAAGCAAATGCATACCGTGAACGTATCATGGCACATGTTCCTGAAGGCGTTCACTTTGACCCGCGCATGGTGCTCTATTTCACAGACAACACACCTGCAAGTGAAGTTAAAAAAATTAAAGAATCTGAGCATGTTAATGCCATTAAGCTCTATCCAGCAGGTGCAACCACGAACTCGGACAGTGGTGTCAGTGACATTAGTAAAGTATATGGTGTGATTGAGCAACTCGAAGAACACCAAGTGCCATTACTCTTACATGGTGAAGTGACGCATAACCATGTCGATATTTTTGACCGTGAAAAACGTTTCCTTGATGAAGTACTTTCTCCACTGTTAAAACAGTTCCCTAAATTAAAATTGGTGCTAGAACACATCACCACAAGTGAAGCTGCGCATTTTGTATTAGAACAAGACCGTAATGTCGCTGCGACAATCACACCGCAACATTTATTGTTTAACCGTAATGATATGTTGGTGGGTGGTATTAAACCGCATTTCTATTGCCTACCGATATTAAAACGTCAAACCCATCAGCAAACTTTGCTTGAAGTCGCGACCAGTGCGAACCCTAAATTTTTCTTAGGTACAGACAGTGCGCCGCACTCAAAAAATGCTAAAGAAAATGCATGTGGCTGTGCAGGATGTTATAGTGCACCAACAGCAATTGAGCTATACGCTCAAGCATTTGATCAAGTCGGTAAAATCGACCGTTTAGAAGGTTTTGCAAGCCACTTTGGTGCAGACTTCTACGGACTCCCTCGAAATACCAATACCATTACTTTGGTAAAAGAAGATCAAGTGATCCCTGAAAGTTTAGACTACTTGGATGGCGAAAAAATTATTCCGTTGTATGCGGGTAAGACCATCCAATGGAGAAAAGTGTGACAGATGAAACTCGACCAGTCATTGGTCAACGTTTCCGTGGATTCTTACCTGTTGTAGTCGATGTCGAAACAGCAGGTTTTAATTCACAGACCGATGCCTTACTGGAAATAGCAGCTATTCCTATTGTGTATGATGCAGAAGGTAATTTTGTACCGGGTGAAGCCCACCATGCACATATCAATCCGTTTGAAGGTGCCAACCTTGACCGTCGCTCACTGGATTTTATTGGTGTAGATCCATTTAATCCGATGCGTATGGCCATGGCTGAAGATGAGAAATCAGCATTAAAACGTATTTTTAAGTCAGTGAATGAAGTACGTCGTCAACAAAACTGCACTCATGCTGTTTTAGTTGGTCACAATGCCCATTTTGATTTAGGGTTTGTACAGGCAGCTATTGCACGTACAGGAACAAAAAATCAAAATCCTTTCCATAGTTTTTCCGTATTCGATACAGTGACTTTGAGCGCTGTAATGTTTGGACAAACTGTGCTGGCAAAATCATGTATTCAAGCTGGTATTGAGTTTGATGGTAAAGAAGCACACTCTGCACTTTACGATACTCAGAAGACCGCAGAACTGTTCTGTTATATTTTGAACAAACTCGGCCCTCACCTACTTGACACTATGATGGCGGATCAATAAGATACCGCCATCTTCTAAACGTCCCTATCGTCTAGAGGCCTAGGA
The DNA here is from genome assembly GCF_013417145.1 of Acinetobacter sp. YH16044. Lineage (NCBI taxonomy): Bacteria > Pseudomonadati > Pseudomonadota > Gammaproteobacteria > Moraxellales > Moraxellaceae > Acinetobacter > Acinetobacter sp. YH16044. The sequence goes on along the minus strand of NZ_VPEK01000001.1, from coordinate 204,525 downwards.
CATCGCCCTTTCACGGCGGTAACCGGGGTTCGAATCCCCGTAGGGACGCCAATTTTTATTCAGACTTTCTCCAAGCTGAATATTCAAGTCTATTGAATACACATCACCACCTCTACTGATTAGTTAAAATTTTCATTCACTGAAATCGCTGTGTATTAAAAAAACACCTATTGCAAATAATTCTCATTTCTATTGATTATTTTTGTAAAGTTAATGATAATCGCTATCGTTTTTATCTGCATAATTATTGACAGCCATGCGCTTTGCCTATTCTCCTCTTAATATCGCAATTTTGACTGCTTTAGCATCTCAAGCTTATGCCAATGAAATTGATTCAACTCAAGTTATTCAAAGCAATAACCTTAAAATGACGCCGATTGAAGTTGAAGTCAAAGCCAAGCAAGAAGTAGGTAAAACCGTATACACCAAAGAAGATTTAGAAAAAACGCCGAATAGCTCGAAAAATATCACAGACTTTTTAAAAGTTAATCCAAATGTGCAGTTTAGCCGTGAACAACGTTCTGCAGATTCACAGGCTGAGCTACGACCATCCGAGATTTCTATTAATGGCGCGCAAACTTACCGAAATAAATTTGTAATTAACGGCGTCAATACCACCAATAACATTGACCCTCTGGCAAGTGGCGACTCCTATTCAGGCAAGCTTGATGGTGGCTCACAAGGGATGGCCCTAAATACCGATTTAATTTGTAAATTAGAATTGATCGATAGTAATGTTTCTGCAGCATACGGCGAATTTACAGGTGGTGTAGTTAATGCTGAAACTTGTGCCCCAAATACTGAAATTGGCAAAATCCACGGCTCCGTTACTTACGACTACACGGAAAGTGATTGGTCACGTTATCATTTTACCGATGAAGAAGAAGCTGCAGAGTTTGAAGATCCAACATCATCAAATAATAAAGAATATAAAAAACACGGCCTAAGCCTGAACCTATACAGCAAACTCTCTGAACAATGGGGCATCAATAGTTATGCCTCTAAACGTGAATCTATCGTACCAGTAATGAGTGGTTTAGAAGATCGCAGTAAAGTCAAAAGTGAGCGTAATAATATCAACTTAGGGACTACCCTTTTTTACACACCTTCGGACACAACCAAAGCGAAGTTTGGATTTGATTTAGGGGATTTGGACAGTCTAAATTTCGTTGATAAGCGAATAAATTCAAAAAGCATTAGCAATACTGAAACACTGACATTCTTTGGTGAATTAGAAAACAAACTCAATAACTCGACATTAAAGCAAAATATTAGCTATCAAACGCTAAGCCAAGCACGTGAAAATGATTCAACTACCGGCATTCTTTGGAAGCAAACACCAACTAAAAACTGGAGTTCCAATCCTGGTGAAGGTGCCACAAGTAGTGATATTGAATTACACCAAGATACATTTTCGTATAGTCTAAAAAATGCGTTTGATACCATTCAGATTGGCAACAGCATGCAACAATTAAGCTTTGGTATGGGCTATGACTATTCTAAAGTTGCATGGGAACGGCCTAACGATGCCTATATGTATAATCAGCCTAAGACTTTTACATCTAGTTCAGGCATTAGCTGTACGGCAGGTGATATTCTTTGTGATGAAGCAACGGATGAAAATAACTATCAAGGCCAATATCAAACAAATGGCAAGTATTATCAAAAAGGTAAAGTTAATATTGACCAACAACGTGTGCATACCTTCATTGAAAACACATCGACTTGGGATAATTTTTCAGCGCGTTTAGGTTTACGTGCAGATTATGATAGCTTATCGAAAAATTTAAATATTGCACCTCGTACTGCCTTTAACTATAAACCGCTAAAAAATGATCTTCTGTCCTTCACTACGGGATGGAATCGATATTATGCAAACTATACCTTAGCCACTGAACTGCAAGATCAACTTGCATTTTTGGAATACAATTTAAAACGCACAAAAAATCAAACTGAAGACTATTGGACTCAAACTGGGTTATCAGATTTAATATTAGCTAATTCCAATATTCAACGTGCCAATTTAAAGACCCCTTATGCTGACGAAATTGTGTTTGCCATTAATAGCCAAGTTAAAAACTGGAACCTTGGTCTGAAATGGGTGAATCGTGATAGCAAAGATGAAATCACAAAAAATCGTTTTATTGATCCAACAACCAGCAACACCATCGATCATTTTGAATATAGTAATAGTGGTAAGGCAAAAGCTGACATTTACACACTCACACTCAGAAATACGCTGCCAGTCGTATATAAAAACTCTCTGCACGGGTTTAACTTTGGCTTTGATTACACTGAATCAGAAAAAAATTATTTAGACTATTCTGAGTCATATAACGTTAACAGTAATACGACTGCTGAAGATCGCGATATTATCTTTAACGGCAGCCTCATCCAATTTAATGAACGTCCTGTTGAAAATTTCAATCAGCCTTGGACTGCTCGTTTTGGTTGGGACATTGAGTTTTCAAATTTACCATTAAAGATTAATAACTTTTTAAGCTACAACTCTGAATATAAAGATACGTATAAACTAAAAAACAAAGTTGAGCATGATGGTGTCCTGTTGGAAGCCTATGCTACAGATACGATTAGACCTCGATTTAGTTGGGATATGCGTACCACTTATGATTTCAATTTCGCTAAAGACCTCAAAGCAATATTCGGTTTAACCATTAACAATATTACCAATCGACATAATATCTATACCACCCCAGGTATTAGTGAGTCGACCAACAGACTTAGATCTGAAATTGGGCGACAGTTCATTGCTGATGTCACATTTAAATTTTAAACTTTCCCCTATCAAGAGCGCCTCAAAACGCTCTTGATTCATTTTCAAATAGAATAAAACATGAAAAAAATAATCTTAATCTTTGGCCTGTGCCTAGTATGTCTCGGTATCTTCATCTACATTTTTAGACCAGAAGCCAGCCTACCGATAAATCCTTCAAATACTGTTGAGCACGATGCCAATCATACAAATCAAACAGCATTGAATGATGACCAAGAATCTTCTATTCCCAAAACCAACGATCGTGACACTCAAATACAAGCGAAAAAAACAAAAAAATTGAGCGAAGAAGCAATACAGTATTATCGAACAGCAACCAAATACGGTTGGGAGTCAATCGTTCGTGATTTTGAAAATGGAACCATCCTAAAAAGCAAAATGCCTAAAGGGGAAAAATAAAAACTTTGCGAAATTGCACTGAGTCTAAGTACTGCCGATCAAACCAAACGCTTATTTAAAGCAAATTGCAAACCACTCAATGGCCGTTCATCCTCTATGATTATTAATTGCGCATTAACCAATGCAGAAGGCAAAATAGATCAAAACGAAATCATTGAAAAATTAAAACTCTACAAGTCGGAAAATGTTTTACAAACACACGTTACGTATAAATTTGGCCCGTATGAAGAAAAAAGCTCTTTGCAATCTAAAACAATTGGTTGGGGGCTTGAAGACGTTTCTGATTATTTGCTGAGTATTGGTGTCGATTACACGGGCGTGGATGGTAATTTAATTTTAGACAATATCAAAGGCCGTAACCCTTCTGTGAGTTTGGTTCAAAAACTACTGAATGCAGGAATCGAGCCCAATAGTAACGTTTATAAACAAATGGAACAGAATGACTTTTCAACCAAATATCCTGACGTTTACAATTTATTAAAAGCACACAAACCATGAAAAACATCGTTATTACCAGCTGCCTGCTAATGAGTATGCATTGCTTTGCAAATGCTCCAGTGCCACAAAATCACGCTACCAATGCACCATCAGTGAAAAACATTCACGACTTTAAAAAGATCAAAGGGATGACAAATGATGCATCTCGTTATTATAAATTTATAAACATATATGGTTGGTCAGCCATAGTGCAGGAATTTGAAAATAAAAATATTCAAAACAGTAAAATGAAAAATAAAGAAGTTAAAAAAATGTGTGACACAGCGCATCTTATACTTCCACTTCAAGATATCAAGCGACTGATTGCTGCTGATTGCAAACCCAGCTCAAACGATGTGACTTTTAACACCATCAATAGGATTTTAAAAAATGGCGATGGTTCTATTAATGAACAAGAAATTATTGCCAAATTAGAATTTTATAATGCATTAGGATTATTAAAAACACATCAAACATACGGCCGTGGCTATCGTGCAGAAACATATAATTTACTCTACAAAGCTGCCGGTTTTGGTTTGCCTAATGTTTTTGATTATCTACTTAATATTAGACTCACAGTAAAATATACCGATGGTAACTTACTGAATACACATTTTGATGGTCGCTCCCCACAACTCGCTTTAACCCAAAAAATTTTAAAACTGGGTGTTGAGCCAAATGCTTCAACCATCACGATCATGCAACAACGGAACTTTAAACAACACTACCCCGACATTTACCAAGTCATCCTGTCCAATCTAGAACAGAAAAACCGTAAACTTTAATTAATTACAGCCTGACTGGTTTTGTTTATACTTCAGCTTGATCTATTTTGATGTAAGAACACCCTATGTTTAAAAAGTTGCTCTTGGTTTTAGCCATCTTATTTCCATCTGCACTCTATCTGTATATTGTGAGCCGCGATGACAACAAAGCCCCTGTAGCTGAACAAACTCAAGTACCTGCAACTTCTGAAGCTGAGTATCAGACTCCTGACCATTAATCCAATGGTCAGCACTAAAGATTTAAATTTTAGATCAGTATTATTACATTATAAGAAAAATTCGATTTATCAATCATTTCACTGCATTCAATCATAAAATATACCTTTCGTTCAATTTTCTTTTCACTATGCATTCTCCCTCTGAACCTTCGCAACACTCGTCTGCTGAAGGTAAAAGTCCATCGCTTAAACGTGCGATGACGACTCGACACCTTGTGATGCTCTCACTTGGTGGTGCAATTGGTACTGGTTTGTTTATGGGTTCAGGTGAAGTTATTTCACAAGCTGGGCCTTTAGGCGCTGTTCTTGCCTATATTATTGGCGGTCTAATCGCCTACATGGTCATGCTTTGTTTGGGTGAACTTGCCGTACATCTACCTGTTTCTGGTTCTTTTGGTGCTTTTGCGACAAATTATATTGGCCCGGGTACCGGCTATATGGTGTCTTGGATGTACTGGTTGGGCTGGTCTGCCACCTTAGGTACAGAATTTACTGCGGCGGCTATTTTGATGCAGGAGTGGTTTCCACAAACCTCTATTTGGCTATGGACACTGATCTTTGCAGCTGGCGTACTGATCTCTAATTTAAGCTCTACACGTGCATTCGCAGAGTCAGAATTTTGGTTATCCATGGTGAAAGTTGCAACAGTGTTGATTTTCATCATCCTTGGTTTTGCCTGCATCTTTGGTTTCGTGCCTTTCCAAGGCTATGAATCAGCTCCAATGTTCCACAATTTGACTGAACATGGTTGGCTGCCAAATGGTTTGTTCCCACTGTTTGCCACGCTATTGATCGTGAACTTTGCCTTTAATGGTACGGAGATGATTGGTATCGCTGCAGGTGAAACTGAAAGCCCTGAAAAGAATGTACCTAAAGCCATCCATGCTGCGGTATGGCGCTTAATCATTTTCTTTGTCGGCACTATTATCGTCATCAGTTCCCTGTTGACCTATACCGATGCAGGTTTAAATGTCGGTGGACATGGCGGATTAAGTAGTAGTCCATTCGTTTCCGTATTTAACCTGATGGGCATTCCCTATGCAGAAGACTTAATTCGTTTCGTCATTATTACGGCTTTACTGTCTACAGCTAACTCTGGTTTATATGCTGCATCGCGTATGATGTGGGCACTGTCTGCACAAAAACAATTACCAAGTGCTTTCGGCAAATTAAGCAAAACAGGTGTGCCTTATATTGCTGTATTGGTCACTATGATCGGTGGTTTACCAGGTCTATTGTCAGAACAATTTGGCGCAGATGTGATCTTCAAGAACTTGATGGGGGTTGCCGCTTTCACCATGGTGATCGTGTGGATGAGTATTTGTTGGAGTCAATTTAACTTCCGTCGTCAATGGTTGAAACAAGGTCATAGCGTGTCAGAACTTAAATTCCGTACACCATGGTTCCCACTAGTTCCAATTCTTGGCTTTGTCTGCTGTACCGCAACAGGTTTAAGTATGGCCGCAGATCCTGAAATGCTTTCAGGCTTTATTGGCTGCCTGATCTTTATGGCGGCATGTTATGCAGGTTATTATTGGTTATATCATAATCAAGATTAAGCTTATTTAATGATTAATCTTTAAAGCGAATCCAAAGCCATTGGGTTCGCTTTTTTATTTTCACAGCCTTTCTTTTTTACAATTTATTAATCGTTGATTTATATGTATAAATAACAGACAAATGAGCTGAAATTTAAATTTTTTCTTTGACTCACATCATGTTTATTCATACTATGACAGCACCTCAAAACGTCCCTATCGTCTAGAGGCCTAGGACATCGCCCTTTCACGGCGGTAACCGGGGTTCGAATCCCCGTAGGGACGCCAATTCTTCTGTCAGTGCTGACAAACTTAAAGTTTATTTATCTATAATTTATATTAATTGATTGCATCATCATTGCATTCTTCTCTACAATTACTCGCTTCATTATTTGATTCTCCTTTTTCTCTATGCAGTCATCTCATTCTCCGAATGATGCTTCGCATCAGGGCAATTCTGCGCCGTTAAAACGCGCTATGAGTACTCGACATCTGGTGATGATTTCGCTTGGCGGCGCAATCGGTACTGGTTTATTTCTTGGTTCGGGTGAAGTCATTGCACAAACGGGGCCTGTAGGTGCCATTATTTCGTATTTTTTAGGCGGTATTATCGCCTATATGGTGATGCTTTGCTTAGGCGAGCTCGCTGTACATATGCCTGAATCTGGTTCATTTGGCGCTTATGCTAAACGCTATATCGGACCGGGTACGGGTTATACCATCACTTGGCTGTATTGGCTGACATGGTCAGTAACGCTAGGAACTGAATTTACTGCTGCTGCACTTTTAATGCAGGAATGGTTCCCAGACAGCTCTATGTGGATGTGGACCCTAATCTTTGGTGCTTTTGTATTCTGCTTGAATATGATTTCAACCAAATGGTTTGCTGAATCTGAATTTTGGCTAGCCTTAGTCAAAGTGATTACCGTTGTTGCCTTTATTATTTTGGGTCTATTGGCCATTTTTGGTGTTTTAGGCTATCGAGGCTATGAAGCTGCACCGCTGTTTAGCAATCTCACTGCACAAGGTTGGTTCCCTGAAGGCTTGTTCCCAATCTTCGCTACAATGTTGATTGTGAACTTCGCATTCTCTGGTACTGAGCTGATTGGTGTTGCTGCGGGTGAAACCAAAGATCCAGCGAAAAATGTACCTAAAGCCATTAACACGGCGATTTTCCGCTTGTTGATTTTCTTTGTGGGTACCATTGTTGTTATTACTGCATTATTGCCCCATCAAGAAGCTGGCTTATCTGCCGAAGGTGTAAGTAGTTCACCTTTCGTAACAGTATTCCAGCACATTGGTATTCCTTATGCAGAAGACATCATCCGCTTTGTCATTATCACAGCCCTACTTTCTGCTGCAAACTCAGGTTTATTTGCTGCATCTCGAATGATGTGGTCATTGTCCTATAGTAAGCAATTACCTGCGGTGTTCTCTAAAGTGAACTCACGTGGTATTCCTTATGTTGCCGTGATTGTGACCATGATCGGTGGTATGCCGGGCTTACTGTCTGAGCAATTTGCACCAGAAACCATCTTCAAAAACTTGTTAGGTGTCGCGGCATTTACCATGGTGGTGGTATGGATGAGTATTTGTTTAAGCCAATTCAACTTCCGCCGTCAGTGGTATAAAGAAGGCAAAACTGCAAAAGATTTAGCTTTTGCTGCACCACTCTTCCCAATCGTGCCGATACTCGGTTTTGTATTTTGTCTTATTACCTGTATTAGTATGGTATTTGACCCAGAAATGTTAACTGGCTTTATCTGCTGTATGATCTTCATTGTGGCGTGTTATATCAGCTACTACACCTTGTATCACAACAAAGATTGATCTGCGTTGTCATACCAAACACGATAAAAGAGTAACTTCGGTTGCTCTTTTTTTATGGCTATATTTTAATAAAAGTAGAATAAAAACTGATCCGTCGATGAGGTGCAATATGCAAATCATCTTTATCCATGGCATGAATCAACAGCGACAAACTGCACGTTCGCTCGAACAGCATTGGCTTGCACTGTTGTCTCAAGGCTTAAAGCAAAGCCATCAAGAGACTTTTTTATCATATATACAGCACCATATGCGCATGCCTTTTTATGGAGATTTACTCACGCGTTATCATTTGCAGAATATGCTTCAAGCCAGCACCTTGACGCCTCAAACGTGGCCACATTTTCCGTTTATCCATCGTACTGAACTCCTAGAAAAATCACCAAAAGTACTTGAGCATCACGCCGTACAAAACAATCTACCTGACATCACCCTTAATGATGCTATTGGATTAAGCCAATCATTCAAATCGATCACTGCACTTGGCAAAGATCTTGCGCTACGCGATTTTGCAGTTTTAATGAATTATTTCCCAAAATTACATGCCACACTTTTGCATAAATTTTTGGTCGAAACTTATCTCTATTTATCTAATCCACACTTTATTCAGGCAGTTCACACTCGTCTGCATGAGCAATTACATCAAACGAAACCTACCCTGTTGATTGCACATTCATTAGGTGGCGTGATTGCGTATCATTTTTTACTGCTACATCCTGAACTCAACATACAGCGCTTTATCACCTTAGGCTCACCTTTGGCTTTTCGTGTCATCCAAGCCCACTTACCTCAGCCTTTACAGCGGCCTGATGCAATTTCAGGCGATTGGTTAAACTTTTATTCACATGATGATTTTCTCAGCGCTTTTCCACTGAGTCAGGCACCATTTGATTTTCAACCCGCCATTATTAACCAACAAATTCAGACATCAATTGAACACCCTCACGATATTGGCGGATATTTAACGCATCCAGAAGTTATTGCTACAATCTTACAAGTGTTGAAAAAATCGACATAAATAATGTATTTTTCAAACATTTTTAGCAAATTGTTTTAATTTTATGCACTCAACAACAAAAACTGAATTTATTTATAGAAAAGCGTTTGACACCCCCCGATTTTCACCCTAATATACGCCCACCTCTGAAACGTCCCTATCGTCTAGAGGCCTAGGACATCGCCCTTTCACGGCGGTAACCGGGGTTCGAATCCCCGTAGGGACGCCAATTTTCAGAAGTACATTTTATTAAGTCCCTATCGTCTAGAGGCCTAGGACATCGCCCTTTCACGGCGGTAACCGGGGTTCGAATCCCCGTAGGGACGCCATTATTTAGTCTTAAACTTTGACTAAAATAACCGGTTTTAAAATTTACTTTCTGTACTGTCCCTATCGTCTAGAGGCCTAGGACATCGCCCTTTCACGGCGGTAACCGGGGTTCGAATCCCCGTAGGGACGCCATATTCGAGTCAGTTTTAACTACTCATTAAAAAGCTCAAGCATTGCGACTTGGGCTTTTTTATTGCCTTAATTTCTAAATATTTCTTTTAATAGTTTTGAATCATAAATGGCCTTAGGGGCAATCACCTGCTCATTCAGCGGAATTTTTTGACCATAGCGCTGCCGCATTAGACGCTGTACTTCATTTTGTTTTAAATCAAATTGTTTCAGTTGTTGTAATGGAGAAAGTTCGATTCCTAAAGCATGCTGATAAGCTTTCCAAACAATTTCAGAACAGTAAATTGCACGATCATCCCATTCAAAATAAATATCATAGGGTTTGCCCAAGTACTTTTCTGCATTTTGTACCAGCTTCGTTTTCTGCTGCACATTTAAGGGTTGTTTGAGCCTTTTCACCACATAGTGAGCATTTTCCCCACGCGTGATCCATTGATTTAAAGTGGTGTATTGCACAGGTTGAATGGCTTCAAGCACCCACGTTTGGTTATTTTTATTTACGATCATACCCATGTGACTATAGGGCGAATGTGTGGCCTTTTGAATGCTTAAACTTTGCTGTGACTTTGAGATATGAAAAATAATATCTCCCGTCTGAAATGTAGACTGAGCATAGAGGGCAGAACTGAGCCCCGAAAGAATGACCGTTAATATTAAAATTTTAGACATTTTTATTTTAAGCAATATTGATATGAATGAAGGCAACCATAACATGGATGTATGCCGATTGCCCTTATTCTAATAATCCAATGATTGATTAAGCCGACTTACGTGAATTGACTTGCCCTTTAATGACCGCTGTTAAATTTCCTTTAAGATATTTAAAAAACACTTTTAAGGGTGAAAGTTTAGGATTTGGCTGTTTGCCTTCACCAATCGATTTAAACTGAGCGGCATACCAAATAATTTCCATAATCGCCATTTTATCAATCATCGGTATGCCAGTTTTAATTTTGTCTACGCCGTAACGAACATCCTGCCCCGCCAATAAACGATCAGCCAAATCGACTTCAACAGCGAATGGACGTGCAATACCAATAAAATCACAAGCTCCACTGTCTAGTGCAACATTCATGCCTTGCACGGTTCTAAACCCGCCGGTAACCATTAACGCGCATTTCACTTCTTTACGGATATTGTCCGCAAAATCGAGGAAATAAGCTTCACGAGCAATGGTACTGGCTTTACGTTTTTCTGCTTTAGCACCGGCCATCGCTGGCGCTTCATAGGAACCGCCCGAGATTTCAATCATATCAATCCCTGCGGCATCGATTGCCTTAAAGACCTCAATCACATCTGTTTCGCTAATTCCGCCGCGTTGGAAATCAGCAGAATTCAGTTTGACCGAAATGATAAAATCATCTGTCGTCGCAGCACGAACTGCCTTATAGATTTCAAGCAAAAAGCGCATGCGATTTTCATTTGAACCGCCCCACTGATCTTGACGTTTATTGGTCAGTGGCGACAAAAACTGACTAATTAAATAACCATGCGCACCATGCAATTGCACGCCTTCGAAGCCTGCCTTTTCACAAATGTGTGCGGCACGTGCAAAACGCTGAATAATATCTAAAATTTCATCTTCACGAAGTTCGCGCGGTGTTCCAAACGTTGTGGCTAACATCGGACTAAATGGCACAGCAGACGGTGCAACCGTTTCTTTATTTAAACCTTTTGGACATTGGCGGCCCGGATGTGAAAGTTGAACCAATTGCACCATGCCGTGCTTCTTGCCTAGCTCAGCCCACTGTGTTAATTGTGCTAAATCTCGCTCAGTTTCAGCGACAACAACCCCAGGCTCATTTTTAGCACGAAAATCCACCATGACATTACCCGTAATGGCACAGCCTAAACCACCCTTCGCCCAAGCTTCATATAATCCAAAATGTAAGTGATTGGGTTGGCCTGCGGTATTGGCCAATGCTTCACTCATTGCACCTTTAATGATGCGATTTTTAAATGTGGTATTACGAATTTTAAAGCTTTCAGCTAAATGGCTCATGACAATGTCCAAAATGAAATAATAAGTCCTGAGTATTTACTCTAATTATTATTTTCTAAAGGTCAAGGATATTTTGACAATGACACTTGTCAAAATATCCATAAGTTTGATTTTAGTATTGGCTGGCTTCAATTAATTTACGGGTATAGTCCGTTTGTGGTCGTGCAAATAGATCTTCAGTGTCTTGAAACTCCATGACTTTGGCATGTCGCAGTACCAACACTTTTTGGCACAAGGCTTTGACCACGTGTAAATCGTGACTGATAAATAAATAACTCATATTATATTCTTGCTGCAAACGCCGTAGTAGCTTCACGATAGCTTTTTGTGTCGTCCGATCTAGTGCCGATGTAGGTTCATCGAGTATCAATAATTTAGGACGTAATACCAACGCACGTGCTAAGGCGACTCTCTGCCGTTGCCCACCCGATAATTCATGTGGATAACGCTGCTTAAATGAGCTGGCTAATTCGACTTTCTGCAAAGCTTCATCTATACGCTGTACAATTTCATTTGCAGATAAATGCTGTAAGGCCAAACCTTCGCCAATGGTTTGCTCTACATTTAGCCGTGGATTTAAACTACTGAATGGATCTTGAAAGACAATTTGAAATTCACGACGTAAAGGTCTGAGCTGTTTTTCTGAAAGTTGATGGATGGCGTGTTGATTTAACATAATTTCGCCATCACTTTCTATGAGCCGAGCAATAGCCAATGCTAGGGAGCTTTTCCCTGAACCACTCTCTCCAACAATACCGATCGACTCACCTTCAGCCACTGTTAAATCCAAAGCCTCTACCGCAACGACATAATCTTTGATGCGGTTCAATAAGCCTTGTTTGACTGGGAACTTCACTCCTAATTGGTGTAATTTTAAAAGTGTCTGCGTTTGTGAAACCTGTATTGCTTTACCAAAATCATGGTCTAATAGATTTTTGGTATACGCCTGCTTCGGTTGCTCAAAAATTTCCTGAACATCTCCTTGTTCCACCACTTGTCCACGATTCATCACAATCACATGTTCGGCATAGCGCTTAACCAAATTCAGGTCATGGCTGATTAAAATCATGGCCATATTACGCTGCTGTTGTAGCGACTTTAATAAATTTAAGATTTGCGCTTGCAAAGTGACATCTAAAGCCGTGGTTGGCTCATCAGCGATTAAAATATCAGGATCTAAGGCCAATGCCATGGCAATCATGACACGTTGTCGCTGCCCCCCAGATAACTCATGTGGGTATCGTCTTAACTTATCTTCAGCATCAGGAATACCAACATCATTTAATAATTCTATAACCCGCTGCCGAGTTTTTGCCTTCGACCATCCCTGTAACAACAGTGACTCATCAACAATCTTTTCAACCCGATGTAAGGGATTTAAAGCTGTCATCGGCTCTTGAAAAATCATTGCAATTTTCTGTCCACGAATGTTTCGGTGCTGTTCAGGACTCAGTCCAAGAATATTCTGTCCACTCAGGCTGACGCTGCCTGTGACCTGCAGATCACTCGACAACAAACCGAGTATAGCTAGGCTGCTAATCGATTTACCTGAGCCGCTTTCTCCAACAATCGCTATCGTTTCACCTGCATGCAATTTAAAATTTAGATCATCAACCAAGACCTGTGCTGCATGTGAAATATGTAAATGTTCCACCTCTAACACGATGGGAGGTACATTAACTTGATGATTATTGACGTCTAGGATCGAATGCATCACGTATCGCCTCCCCAATGTAGATCAATAAAGACAGCACGATCGCTAAGGTAAAAAACCCCGATAAGGCAAGCCATGGTGCATTCAGATTGTTTTTCCCTTGAAGCAATAACTCACCTAAGGACGCGGCATCAGGCGGTAAGCCATAACCTAGGAAATCTAAGGCTGTCAGTGCAGTAATATTTGCCGTAAGCATGAAAGGTAGCTGTGAAAGACTGGAACTCATCGCATTTGGTAAAATATGCCGAAACATAATGGTGCTATCTGTAACGCCAAGACTCCGTGCTGCACGGACATAATCAAAATTACGAGCACGCAAAAACTCTGCACGAACCAAGCCGACCAAAGTGGGCCAGCCAAACAGCAGCATAATGACAAAGAGCCAATACACACTCGGCGTAAACATGCTGACCAAAATCATCACCATGAATAGCATCGGGAGCCCGCCCCAGACTTCTAAAATCCGTTGACCAATGAGGTCTATCCACCCACCATAATAGCCCTGTATCGCCCCAACGATGATGCCCAATATGGCTGAAGCAAAAGTTAATGCAAAACCAAACAGGAGCGACACACGTAATCCATATAAAATACGTGCGAGCACATCACGCCCTTGGTCATCGGTACCGAGCCAATTTTGTGCAGTTGGTGCAGATGGTACGGGCACAGCCAGTTCTAAATTCGGTGTTTGATAGGAAAATTTAATCAGTGGCCAAACCGCCCAGCCTTTATCTTCTATCAGTTGCTGCACCACAGGATCTTTATAATCTGCCTCAGTTTCAAATACCCCACCGAAAGCGGTTTCTGGATAACTTTTCAATACGGGCACATATAAAGAATCATCGTATTTGACCAAGAGCGGTTTATCATTGGCAATAAACTCGACAGCTAGGGACAACATAAAAATCAAGGCAAAGCTAATAAAGCATGTAAAGCCTAATTTATTTTCTTTAAAACGTTGAAATCGCGCTTGCATGATCGGAGACATTATTTTGCCCCCTGCGAATCAAAATTAATTCGTGGATCAATCATTTGATACATGACATCGCTGATTAATCTTAAGATCAGCCCCATCAAGGTAAAAATAAACAAGGTACCGAAAATGACTGGATAATCACGCTGTACAATGGCTTCAAACCCCAACAATCCCAGACCATCTAGATTGAAAATAATTTCAATAAATAGATTTCCCACAAAGAAGATGCCAATCAAGGCTTCTGGTAGACCAGCAATAACAATGAGCATTGCATTACGAAATACATGCCCATACAGCACACGTGATTCAGTCAAACCTTTAGAACGAGCAGCAAGAACATATTGCTTATTCAGTTCTTCCATAAAAGAGTATTTGGTCAGATAAGTTAAGCCTGCAAAACCACCAATTACCATAGCAAACAAAGGCAACGCCATATGCCAAAAATAATCTGCAATTTTGCCAAACACACTTAACTCAGTAAAATTCTCTGAAACTAAACCTTGTAGAGGGAACCACTGGAAATATGAACCACCTGCAAAAAAGACAATGAGTAAAATGGCGAAGGCGAAAGCAGGAATGGCGTAACCTATAGCCAATAAAATAGACGTGCTTTTATCAAATAACAAACCATGTTGACGGGCTTTTTTAATACCTAATGGAATAGACACCATATAGATCAGCAAGGTACTCCATAAACCAAGGGATAAGGATACAGGCAGCTTTTCCCAAAGTAGCTCGGTCACAGGCTTATCTTTAAAAAAACTGGTACCAAAATCTAGCGTCACATAGCCCTTTAACATGAGCCAAAAACGTTCGAATAATGGTTTATCGAAACCATATTGCGCTTCGATTTTTGCCACCATTTCTTCACTGAGGCCTTTTGCACCTTGGTATTTACTGCCTGTCGTCGCAGTTTCACCACCACCCGTGTTTCCCATGCCTTGAAAGGATTCTGCTTGCTGTATAGCCTGCTCAACAGGTCCTCCTGGCGCAATCTGAATCACGACAAAGTTAATCAGTAAAATGAAAAACAATGTTGGAATAATCAGGAGCAATCTTTTTAAAATATATGTGCCCATGTTGCTTTCACATTCCTTGTCATTCAGATGTATTTATTGCTGCCGTAGATATTGTGTTATTTGCTTGGCTTCAGCTGCATCACTCCACCAATAGTCAATCCCTACAGAAAGTTTAGGTTTAACATAGGGTTGCTTATACATATGCCAATAGGCAAACCAGTTTTCACTTTGCCCAAACATTGGGATTTGATAATAACCCGCTCTGAGCAGACGGTCTAAAACACGCGTACGAATAATCAATTCCTCTCGATTTGGAGCATTGATCACCTGTTGAATGAGCTGATCTATTACAGGATTTTTAATCCCTGCATAATTATAATTACCCACTTGGTCAGCTGCTTGACTGCCCCAAAGTTGAGCTTGCTCACCCGCTGGAGTGAGTGATTGAGGCATTTCATCCACGATCATATCAAAGTCAATATTTCGCATACGCTCGGTGTATTGCGGTCCATCTACTTGTCGCAATAGCACCTGAATACCTAAACGTTTCAAATTTCGTATAAATGGCATTAAGGTTCGCTGCAAATCTTGTTGCTGAATCAAAAGTTCAAATTTCACAGGCTGAGATTTTGCATCCACCAATCTGCCGTCTTGATAACGATAACCCGCATTCAATAATAGTTGGCGTGCATGCAGAAGATTTTTTCGATTGAATCCACTGCCATCAGAAACAGGATATTGCCAATTGGATAAAACACCCTGTCGTTGAATAGGATCAAGTTGCGATAACATCGGTTTTAAAATATCCAACTCTTGGATAGAGGGTTTTCCCTTTGCTTCTAACACACTATTACTAAAATAACTCTGTAAACGCTGATACTGCCCATAAAACAACGCTCTATTTTGCCATTCAAAATCATAAGCAAAAGTTAAAGCTTGCCGAAAGCGAATATCACTAAATGGCGCACGACGGGTATTAAATACGAGACTTTTTGTGGGAATCGGTCGTTCATGTTTAAAGCGATATTTGACAATTTTACCGTCTTTAAAAGCAGGAAAATTGTACGCTCCCACCCAATTACGTGCGGTCTTTTCCTCATATAACGTAAATTGACCCGCTTTAAAGCCTTCAAAGGCGATGTCTGGGCTGCGGTAATATACATATTTCAGATGGTTAAAATTATACCGACCACGATTGACAGCTAATTTCTGCCCCCAATAGTCAGGATTACGCTTATAGCGAATACTCCTACCTGCATCGATCTTCTCAATCGTGTAAGGGCCAGAGCCTAAGATGGGCTGCAATGTAATTTGAGTAAAATCTTTTTTTGCCCAATCTTTTTGGGAATAAATCGGCATTTGCGCCAAAATCATGGGCATATCAGTATTATGTCCAGATTTAAAACTCATCCTCACCTGATATTTAGATAAAACATCTGTTTTGTCCAAATCTGCTAAGTACATTTGTAGACCGGGATTTGATTTAGTTTGGAAGGTATCAAAACTAAACTTCACATCATCAGCTGTTAAGGCACTCCCATCACTAAATCGTGCTTTGGGGTTTAAATGAAAAATTACAAAATTAGTTTTTTTCGGGTCAAATGTCACTTTTTCGGCAAGTAACGGATACATCACACCCGGTTCATCTAGTGATGAACTCATCAAACTATCAAATAGATAATTGATACCTTCAACAGAACGCCCTTTTCCATTCATGCTGTTTAAATTATCAAAACTCCCAATACTCGAGGTCGTGATATATCCCCCTTTATTGGCAAGAGGATTGGCATAGGGCATTGCCTGTAATTGATGATATTGAGGGCTACTATGTATGGCAAGAAAAGGCGTGGTCTGCATCGCAGCCCACGCCCCTGTTGAAAGTATGCTCAAAGTCACACCAAACACGTAACGCGAAGTTGAAGCAGAATACATTCAACTTAACTCCTTAATGTTTGGACTCAGTTTGGTACTTTAATGACTTCACCAATACGTAACTGAGCAGACGGTTGTATATCATTCATTTCAGCAAGTTTTGATGTATCAAGTCCATAACGGCTTGCTAAACCAATCAATGTATCGCCGCGTTTAATACGGTATTCACTGATAGTTTTAGGGACTTGTAAATTTTGACCGACACGCAGTCCTGCACGGGGGTTCAAGTTATTTAATTCAGCCAATGCTGCCACAGTTAAACCTGTCCGACTAGCAATCGAATTTAAAGACTCGCCTGATTTCACAGTATAGCTTTCAGTATTTGTTGGTTTCACATTGCTCGTAGAGGATTTAGCTTCCGTTTTTTTGGTTTCAGTTGCTTTACTAGCTACATCAGCAGGTAGTTCACCATCTACTTTTAAACGCTGCCCTACACGAATCGCACTATTGGTATTTAGGCCATTTAATTCAGCTAAATAACGCAATTGAAGATGATATTTCTTCGCAATCACACCCAGCGTTTCACCTGATTTCACCACATGAATATCGGTCGCTTCAACAGAATTCGTTCGTGTATTGGTTTTGCTTTCAGTTTTGGCCGGCTCAACTTTAGTTTCTACTTTAACCGGTGCGACATCACCTGTTAATTTTAATTTCTGCCCAACACGTAGACCTGAACTCCGCTCTATGCCATTTAAATTTGCGACATAGTCCATGCCTAAATCATAGCGACTAGCAATGCCTGTCAGTGTATCGCCAGACTGCACCACATAAGTCTCTGGAACAGTTGAACTTGCAGGTACTTTAATGCTTTGCCCCGCCATCAGCCCACTATTTACCGACATGTCATTTAGACTCGCCAATTCAGACAAACTGATTTTTGACTGCGTCGCAATGCTGTAAAGCGTATCACCACGCTGCACTTTATAGCTTTCCACTTTATACGCAGGATCAACTTTGACATTTTCAATGCGATTCACCACTTTGCTGTCGAGCTTTTCAACTTTGCTCTCAACCTCGGCTACAGCTTGTAATGGCACATTAATTTTTTGCCCCACCATCAAACTACTGCCAGCCGTTAAGCCAGTTGTTAAATCTGCCAACTCTTGATTTGACAGCGCATAACGATCTGCAATGAGTTTTAGATATTCACCACGTTTTACCGTGTAGGATTTTGTTTGAACTTTTGCAGATTTTTCGACAACTTGAGCTGCTTTCTTGTCAGCTTCCAATTTTGCTTTAGATGCAGGTGTTTCTTTTAAGGACAATTTCTGCCCAACATATAAACCACTCGTGGTGGTTAAACCATTGTAGTCTGCGAGTTGCTTCGTACTTAAACCAAATTGACTCGCAACAGCTGTAAGGCTGTCATTTGCTTTCACTACATAGCTATCTGCGATAGGCTTGGCTTTCGATTCTTCATTATTTTGCACAATTGGTTTCGCATCATATAAATAGATGGTCGTACCGACATACAAAGTCGAATCTGGCGAAATTTGGTTCCAAGCTGCAATATCACGCCAATTCACGCCATTTTTCATCGCGATCAACGCTAAAGTGTCACCTGCCAAAACTGTATAAGTACTGCGTTTACCTTTAGGTGGTACAACTACAATTTCAGAATCTGTACGAATGACATTTTTACCTTGGTTGCGTTTGGCTTCTTCAGAATCAGCACCTGTATTTTCAGCCACGCTTTTCGGGTAAGAGAAACCTTTGGTCAGTTCTTTACCTTGTTGATCCGCAATCGACTGGCTGGTCTGAATCGCTGTCAACTTAATCTTACCATCATAAGGATCGACAATTTCAGTGCCCTTCGGCGCAATAGCTTTAATTTCCTGAACGACTTCTTCTTGTTCTGCTTTGGTCGCTACTGGTTTTAACACCTCATCAACTGTTTTGGTCTCACCTTCGGCTTTAATAGCCGCCATGATTTGCTCACGCTCATTTGCGCTGAGTGGTGGCTCGACAGACACGGCTTTCACAGGAGTCGAAGGTGTTACAGCGACTGGTATACGCGGCGCACTTGGAATATCACTATTCGATGCAAATGCAGCTAAAGCAGATGATCCCATTGGTGTTTTGCCTTTCGTTCCTGACGGAATACTTGGCGTTACCGTTGCAGCGACTACAGGTGGTTTGGCAGAAGCTGTCACTGTCGGCTGTGTGGTCAGCGTAGGTGGCGTCACTTTTGCAGGCTGAATAGTTTTACTATTTAATTCCGGCGGAGTAACACGTGACGGTGTTATTTCAACATTATTTTTTGGTAAGTTATAAGTTGAATTACTTGCCCAATAACCTGATGAACCACCTGATTGTAATTTTTTCAAACGTGCATCGACTGATGGACTCACATCCGCAGGAATTAAAATCCGCATTGGGCTGCTGCTATCAATCACATCGCCACGATGACCAGGATTTAGTGCATAGAGTTCTGCACGACTTAAACCAGTAATAGATGCAATTTCATTTAAATTTGCAGGCCCTACAGCCACTTCACGAAAGTGTGGACGGTTGGCAATTGGCGGCAAACTTACGCCATAGGCACTTGGATTTTTAATAATTTGAGCAACAGCCAAGAAACGTGGAACATAGTTCATGGTTTCTTGTGGCAATTTTAGCGACCAATAATCGGTTGGCAAACCTGCTGCACGGTTACGGTTAATCGCCTGTTGAATACGCCCCGGCCCTGCATTATATGAAGCCAATGCCAATTCCCACGAACCAAACTGGTTATGTAGCGCACCTAAAAACTCATAAGCTGCACGCGTTGATTCCACTACGTCACGACGACCATCATACATTGAGGTTTGTTTTAAGCCGTAAATACGTCCAGTACTTGGAATAAATTGCCATAAGCCTGCTGCGGCTGCACTTGAGGTTGCTGCTGGGTCATAAGAACTTTCAATCACTGGTAATAACGCCAACTCAGTCGGCAAACCACGACGTTCTGCTTCTTTAACCGTGTGATATAAATAACGGGACGCACGCGCACTTAAACGATCAATATATGGTTGACGTGAAATAAACCAACCACGCTGCGCTTCAATTCGCGTATCC
This sequence comes from Acinetobacter sp. YH16044, assembly GCF_013417145.1. Lineage (NCBI taxonomy): Bacteria > Pseudomonadati > Pseudomonadota > Gammaproteobacteria > Moraxellales > Moraxellaceae > Acinetobacter > Acinetobacter sp. YH16044. The sequence goes on along the minus strand of NZ_VPEK01000001.1, from coordinate 184,328 downwards.
CAGTGGTTCAAATCCATTTTGAAACCCACAGTCATACGCTTCCAGACATCACCATGCTTAAGTACTAAAAGGCGATCGCCTTCTACGGCACGCATGTCTGTTGCAGAAAGTAAATCTTCGAGTGAATCTAAACTATTGGCATCGAGAAAGTTTGAGCCAACTTGTTTACTTGCTGAGTTCTGCTTAGTCGTTTGCGATGAAGAACAGCCCGTCAGACCAAGAGCTGCGAGCGCAGAACCCAAGACTGTAAATTTAAAAATTTGTGGTAACGTAGGCTGCCAGACAGTCGCAGTTGATTTATACATAAAAAAATCCAGACAACTCATATAAAATTTATTTTTTAGATATGCCATTGTAGTGAAGCAGAACACAGACACAAGGCGTTAATTTAACGCTATTTCAGTATAAATGTTACAAGAAATTAAAAAAATCGCCATAAATGGATTTCTCTCTGTCATTTGCGTTATACAATATACGATTCTGAATGCTTGTTTTTCTCCGGATTTGATTTATGTCTCAAACAATCACGCTTTATGTTGATGGTGCATGTAAAGGCAACCCTGGCTTAGGGGGTTGGGGGGCGTATATCATCCGTGAAACTGGAGAAGAAAAACTCTGCGGCGGCGAAGCTGAAACCACCAATAACCGTATGGAATTGACTGCTGCTATTGAAGGCATTCAACATTGTCCGTCCGATGCAAAACTGATCATTTGGACAGACTCCAACTATGTCAAACAAGGTATAACCGAGTGGATTCATGGTTGGAAAAAGAAAAACTGGAAAGATGTTAAAAATCCTGATCTGTGGAAATTACTGGATACAACTTGTCAGGGTCGGGAAATTGAATGGAACTGGATTAAAGGGCATGCAGGCCATCCGGGAAATGAAATGGCTGATCAATTGGCCAATCTAGGCGCAGAAAAAACCCTCGAACGCATCAAACAAGCAGCATCTACAGCTGAAGCACCTAAAAAAAAAGCTGAACCTGACTGGCTATTAAATGATCCGTTTGGACTTGAATTTGCTGATAGCGATGATGAAGCAGAAGAAATCTCAGCCGAGTCAGCTATTGACGCAGAGCAGATTGATGACATTGCGATAGAACAACAAGCAACAGACACTGCTTCAGCGTTGAATGAAGCTGCCCCTATACAGTCTAAGCAAGCTGCTGAAATCCATCCAATGATTGTCATTACACCAGCAACCGTCGATGTATCTGGCCCACGACAATTAATTTTGGATACGGAAACCACAGGTTTCTATTTCCAAGATGGCGACCGTATTATTGAAGTCGGTGCAGTGGAAATGATTAACCGCAAACTGACCGGTAGCTCAATTCATATTTATATCAACCCGCAAAAACCTGTCGGTGAATCTGAAAATATTCACGGAATCAGTGATGACTTTCTAAAAGACAAACCACTGTATGCTGAAATTGCCGATGTATTATTTGATTATCTAAAAGGCGCAGAAATCATTGCGCATAACGCAACCTTCGATATGAACTTCCTAGATATGGAGTTCAAACGTGCTGGTTTTGTGGCCTTATCTGAAGTTTGCGAAGTTACCGATACCTTGGCTATGGCCAAAGCCAAGCATCCAGGCCAGAAAAACTCACTCGATGCATTAGTGCGTCGTTACGAAATTCCACAACGTGACCGTACTTTCCATGGTGCCTTACTCGATGCGGAAATCCTGTCTGACGTATACCTAGCAATGACGGGCGGTCAGGTTTCCTTTGATATCGATGCACTGACCCACTCGCAAAATGAAGATGGTTCGCAAACCCGCGCCGCTGTTGAAATAGAATTACCTGTGATTTTACCTTCAGCAGATGAACTTGAAGCCCATGAGACATGGGTCAAACAATTTGAAGAAAAACATGGTACACCTTGCCTTTTTGCGAAATAAAATCTAAATTTCGTGTTACTTTTTGTATATAAACAATTCTTACATACGCTATAGTAAAACCATAAACATGGACCGCCTTAAGGGGCGGTTAATAAACAAGATAAAACATCTAGGAAAGGTGCAGATACATGTCTTACCAAACCTCTATCCATTTTGATCCAACGGCTTTGCTGATAATAAAAAATGAGGTTGATAACTCAATCAAGTTAGTCGAATCAGCAGTCAGCACCTTAGTTGAAGATCAAACTTTACCTTTCGGGATTGATGATGCACTGATTCAATTTGAACAATGTGCTCAAGTACTAGCTTTAGTTGATATGCCAAGTTTGGCAAAAATCGCTCAATATTCAGCAGAGTTAATGCGCAAGATCATGGGGAATCCTGCGCAAATTAACACTCAAGATGTCATCGCGCTGAGCGAAGGCACGACCATGCTGAAACGCTACATCGAATTTATCTGCCTACGTGAAGTTAAAATTCCACAATTCCTGCTGGACAGTCTTAATCGTCTAGAACTGTCTTTGGGTAAACCTCTAACGTCGGAAGGCCAACACATTGAGTCCCTACTCGATTGTATTACTCCTGACTTTGACTTACCTCAAGCTCCTGCACTTGAAAAATCAAAATACGTTCACCGTCTGTATAAGTTGGCGTTGAATAAATTGATTAAACAAGAAGAAACTGAGCTGGATTTGCAAGCGATTAAATTGGTCGGTGCGTATTTAGCAGGCCTTTCAGACAAACATCCAAGTAAACAATATTGGAACTTGGTTTTTGTTGCGTTTAATCAAATTGATCAAATCTTAATTACCGATGCTCGTTTACGTACCTTGGTAAGCATTGAACGCAATATGGCTCAATATTTTGCAGGAACTGAGCGCTTTAAAGCATCCATTTCTGATTTAGCCAATGTCTTAAGTCTAAACATTAGCCAAGAAGATGACATTTCTTATCATATTCGTGGCAAATTAAATATCGGTGAAGACCTTCTTACCGACACCCAATTGCAAGTTTTCAGTCGTCATTTATATGGTCCTGACTTCGACACCATGCATACCATTGGTGAATTGGTTACGACTGAAATGACGCAAATTCGTAATGATATTGAATTTAACTATCAAAATATGACGCCTGAAAAAACCCAAGAACTTCAAGCGAAATTAAACGAATTGGCAAATATCTTCAAAGTCTTGAACTTAAATGAAGCGTATAACGACCTGTCGCGTCAAGCTGCGTCATTAGGTAATGCTGAGATTTTACAAGATGAAAGCTTTGCCCAGCAGTTGATGAACAATATCTTGTCTGCCATGAACTCGATTGGTGTGCTTGAGCGTCATCACACTTCTAGCCGCTTACAACTTCGTGTGAATAATATGAATATTTCACTCGACCGTTTAGATGAAGCACACGCTGCTCTGTTAAATGAGACCAAGGTTTTAATTGATGCTGCTAGCCAATCTTTGGTTCAGTATTTACAAAACCAAGATTTGACACAACTTGAAGCGACTGCAACTCAATTCCGCGAAATTGGTGGTGCAATGTTGTTCCTCAATGCAGATGCGGCTCAAAATGCACTGAACTCAACAGCTCAATTCATTGTGAAACGAGTTGAATCTTCAACAGCGATTGATGCAAATGAAGTGAATCAAGCATTAGATTCATTGGCAAGCGCAGATATGTTGATTGACAATTTAAAGAACAAACAACCTGTTTTACAGGGCATGTTTAAGGTAGCATTGGACAGTAGCGAAAAACTGAAATCAGCAGCAGCCTAATGTCTAAATTATCACTTGCGTATATCTTCAAACAACAGCAATTGCTGGTCGATGAAAACTTTCAACTTCCCGAAGTTGAGCAACTCGCAAGTGATTTAAATATTGGCACGGGTGATCGAGTGATTGCCCGTGACCTACTTGAAAATGAGCCTATTCCTGATGGCTTACAACTCATCCCTATTCGCCAGCTTCTACAATTGTGGAATGTTCAACAATTTGAACAAGCCAGCCGTGCTATTCAACTCTTAGAATGGCGTCGTAATCATAAATTTTGTAGCCACTGCGGCACAGCAACTCAAGTCCATGCCACAGAATACGCCATGGTTTGTCCCACTTGCGGTTATCACCAATACCCTCGTGTCAATCCTTGTGTCATTACCGTCATTACCCGTGGTGAAGATGAAATCTTATTGGCAAAAAATGCAAAAAATGTCCGTGCCATGTATGGACTGATCGCGGGTTTTGTTGAAGTCGGTGAAACTTTAGAAGAAGCGGTTCGTCGTGAAACTGAAGAAGAAGTGGGTTTAAAGGTCAAAAATATTCAATACTTAGCCAGCCAACCTTGGCCCTTCCCAAGTAATTTAATGATCGCCTTTAAAGCAGAATATACTGCTGGTGAACTTCAATTACAAGAAGAAGAAATCAGTGATGCAGCTTTCTTTAAATTTGATGCATTACCTGAAATTCCTTTCAAAGGCAGTATCGCCCATTCGATGATTATGCATGTCATTCATGGTTCTGCTGTTGCAGATGATACCCAGGCATGGTTATAAGCTACTGCTTTTGAGGAACTTAGAAATAAAAAAAGCCGCCTCAGTGTGGTTTTTTTATTTCTCACTAATCATGTGTATTCACTGCATATTTAAATAATTGAATATTTTTTATCCACAAGCTGGTCGATTTATTCTACTTTTAAATTCAAATTAAAATAACTTACCCACAATATTAAATTCAAAATAATGGCGAAAAATAAATCCATCAGCAAAAGATAAAATATAAAAATCTAATATAAATAAATAAGATAGGAAATTTATGAAACTAAATTTAGCAATTTAGTTGCTTATTTTTAAATAAAATAAATAGTTTAGTAAGTTTATGGTAGATAGTACTTTATTTAATCAAATAATTATGTTAAAAATGCGTTTAAGAAATAGTAATTAACGATAAATAGATCGGAAAGAATATCTATGAAAGTCGTGCAAGAAGAAAACTTATCGCAAGTTGACCATCACATGGAATCTCGATATCAAATCGAGCCAATGTCCTGCTTATTTTTTATGTTAGGTATGCTGATTTGTGCATACGTGTTACATACTTTTATTTTTTAATCTATTCAATAAAAAAACCGGCAAATGCCGGTTTTTTTTATTCCTTTAGGATTATGCGTTGCGTTTCGCAAAGTCATCCATAAAGTTAACCAGTGCTTGAACGCCTTCTAGCGGAACAGCATTATAAATACTTGCACGCATACCACCCACTGAACGGTGACCGGCTAAATTAAGCAAGTGGTTTTCTTCAGCTTCTTTCAAGAATTGTTTTTCCAATTCTGGATTCGCCAAAGTAAATGGTACGTTCATGATTGAACGGAATTCTTTTGCAATTGGATTTGCATAGAAATCGCTTGAATCGATATAACCATAAAGCAATTCAGCTTTTGCCATATTCGCTTTATAAATTGCGTCTACACCGCCCAGCTCAAGTAACCATTCAAAAACGAGGCCAGATAAGTACCATGCATAAGTTGAAGGTGTATTCACCATTGAACCATTTTTCGCTTGAGCTGAATATTTCAAGATACTTGGAATATCTGCTTTCGCTTGATCCAATAAATCATCACGAATAATCACCAAAGTTAAACCAGCAGGACCAATATTTTTCTGAGCACCTGCATAGATTAAACCGAACTTAGAGACGTCTAATGGTGCAGATAAAATGCTTGATGAAAAATCGGCAACCAATGGCTTGTCTGTTTCAGGAATGTTGGCAAACTGAAGACCGCCAATGGTTTCATTATCTGCATAATGCACATAAGCTGCATCATCAGATAAGTTCCAAGTGCTTTGATCAGTAATCGCAAGTTTACCGTCAATGATCGTACCCGCTTCAACGACATTAATGTCGCCATAACGCTGTGCTTCTTTCAACGCTTTTTCAGACCAAATACCAGTGTGGATATAGTCTGCTTTGCTGTTTTTACCCAATAGGTTTAATGGGATCGCAGAGAATTGAAGTGATGCGCCACCTTGAAGGAATAACACTTTATAGTTGTCTGGAATATTCATCAGCTTACGAAGATCAGCTTCTGCTTTCTCTGCCACAGCGACATAGTCTTTACTACGGTGGCTCATTTCCATGATCGAAAGGCCTTTGCCTTGCCAGTCAAGCATTTCAGCTTGAGCTTTTTCTAAAACGGCAGTGGGTAATGCAGCAGGACCAGCACAGAAGTTGTACGCGCGCATGAGTTTTCCTTTCAAAGTGAAACACAATAAAATGATGGCATTTAACCATATCTGACGCGTGCTTGCAGTAGTTAAAGCTGAAAATATTCCAATGCTGTCTGACATTTGAAGTCAAATTTTCAATAAAGATCAAAATTAATTCTTATTAATTCAAATTATTAGATTTACTGATATTTTTTATCCCTTGAATTGATGCTAATTTAAGGTCTTGATGTGCGAAAATGACGTGCGCTACAAAGATAAAATTTATTTACATATGTATATGAAACAATACAACAACTTAGTGAATTTACCCAACTTCATCACAATGACTATAATGAACCCATCCTAGCTGTGAGTGTATTTTTATGCCTTTACCTCGAACAGATTATTCTATAAAAATTAAACATACATTTCGTTCAGGTTTACTGCTTGGCCTTGGTTGTTTCAGTGGCTTTTTTAACCCTACGGTACTTGCGCAAAGTATCAGTTATAACCAAGCAGAACAAAGTCTACTCACTAGTTCGTATAATACTCAGGCCAACCAAGCGCTACAACAATCTGCCGAACTTCAAGCTCAGGCCATTAAAGGCCTTGGTTTACCTCGTGTGGATTTAAACGTCCGTGCCTATGCCTTTCATAATGAACTCGATATTCCTCTCGGCGCCTTAAAAAACAACTTAGAACAAACGCTGAGTAATGGCATTAATAATAAAATTGATGAAAGCTTACCGAGTGATTTGGCAGACCCATTAAAAGACAGTCTGCAACAGCCAATCCGTGATGGTGTCGGATTAATTCCAGATTCTTCCCAAGTGGTCTTAGATGATCAAGTGATCCGCCCTACCGTTTCCGTAATGATGCCGCTGTATACCGGTGGGTTAACGTCTAGCGCCAAGGAAATTGCCAATATTCAAGCCAAACGCAGCGCGATAAGCAGTGAACAACAACAAGATGTGCAACGTTTTGAATTAATCCAAGCCTACTTCAATGCTCAATTACAAAAAAAATTAGTCGAAAGCAGCCGCTTCAATTTAAATGCGATGCAACAACACTATGCCAATGCGCTCAAAATGGAACAACAGGGTTTTATTAGCAAAGGCCAGCGTATGCAATTTGAAGTGGCGAAGAATAATGCACTCAGAACTTTTCAAAATACTGAAGCGAATCTCCGCTCTAGCTTATTTAAGTTAAACAACTTAATGCAAAGCAGCCAAATTACTGATCTTACAACGCCATTATTTATCAATCAGCAACACAATCAAAATATAACCGCCTTACTAAAAAGTTATCAGGATCAGTCTAGTTTGGTGCGTAAAATGCAATTGGACAGTCAATTGGCTGGTGCTAATGTGAAAGCCCAAAGCGCAGCAAAAAAACCCAACGTCTTTGCCTTTGGTGAATATAGTCTCGACGATAAACAAAACTGGATCGTTGGTGTTGCCGCTCGCTACAACTTATTTTCAGGTATTGATAAAAACAAATCCGTACAAGCTGCTGAACTTCAACGCTATGCATCTGAGTTAATGACTGAGCGTACCAAACAAGAAATTGAAAGCCTGATTTATAGCTCATTTAATGAAGTCACCAGCGCTCAACAAAGTCACCTGTTGTTGCAGCAAAACCTAAAAGCTGCTCAAGAAAATTTAAGAATTCAACAGCTTTCATTTAAAGAAGATATGGGTACGGCCACACAAGTCATTGATGCACAAAATGCATTGAACGGGCTACAAAGTGAAATGGCGCTTAATGCCTATAAATACGTGATGTCACTCGCAACACTGCTACAAAGTCACGGGAGCATTGACCAGTTCCAAAGCTATATCAATCAATCACACACCGACTATATTCGCTAAGTTTAGCCGAGGGGAAACAATATGAATCAGGAACCAACTGATCACCAAGAAGATGCCTCTGCGAATGCTGAAACATCCCAATCCAATGTCTCGAGTTCAAACGTTTCGTCTACAGCAAATACTGCTGAGGATACTCCAAAGAAAGTGAATACCAATACTGATGCAGAGACGAAAAAAAGCTCAGTGCAAAGTCGCAATAAATCTGCTTTGATCAAGCTCGTGATTGGCATTGTCTTAGTTCTGCTTTTGGCATTGATTGCATTTGGCTTATGGAAAAGTTATCAGCCCAAGCAGGTTGAATTACAAGGTCGAGTTGAGGCTGAAACCATCCACATTAGTACCAAAGTACCTAGTCGTATTGAAGAAATATATGTGCATGACGGTGAAAAAGTACAAGCAGGTCAAGCACTGGTTCGTTTAACCAGCCCCGAACTCGATGCAAAGAAACAACAGGCTTTAGCTGCACTTCAATCTGCGCAAGCACTGCAATCCACAGCTGAACGTGGCTCTCAACAAGAAAATATTGATAGTTTATATGCCAATTGGCAAAGTCTAAAAGCACAGCAACAATTGGCGCAAACCACCTACCAACGTGGTCAAAACCTCTATAAAGAAGGTGTCATTTCACGACAACGCCGTGATGAAATGCAAGCTGCCGCAGTCTCTGCTGCACAAATGACAGAAGCGTCTTATCAACAATATGCGCGTGCAAAACGTGGCAGTACACCGCAACAACAAAGCTCGGCAGATGCCCAAGTCAAGATTGCGCAAGCCGCGTTGGCCGAAGCAAATGCACTTGAGGCTGAAACCAAATTGTTTGCACCGTCCAATGGCACCATTTCAAAAACCTATGGCAAAGTTTCAGAATTAGTTGCGATGGGTGTGCCCGTTGTAAGCCTGATTCAAGATGATAGCTTATGGATTAGCTTAAATGTCCGTGAAGACCAGTATGCTCAAGTGTATCAACTCAAGACCATGCAAGGATTTATACCGGCGCTAAACAAATCTGCCGAGTTTAAAATTGATCACATCGAAGCCGAAGGTGAATTTGCAACAATCAAAACCACGCGACAAACGGGCGGCTATGACATTCGTAGTTTTAAAGTCCAACTGAAACCCGCTCAGCCGATTGCTGACTTAAAAGTGGGTATGAGCGTTTTGTTTAAAATTGAAGAGCGTAAATAATGTTTAGGGGCATTCTGCGTGAGTTTCGCTATTTGATGCAGCATAAATGGGACTTGTGTATGGTCACACTTGCCCCTGCCCTTGTGATTTTGCTCTTTACCAATATGTTTGCTCAAGGCAAACCAGATCATTTACCCATCGCGATCATAGACCAAGATCAAAGCAGTTTAAGCCGTAACATTACTCATTTTGCGCAGCTGAACCATACCTTAAAAGTAGCCACCATTACACCCAGTATGGATGATGCTGAAAAGCTTTTAAATCAGACTCAAATTTGGGGCTATATTCATATTCCTGCTGGTGCAGAGCAACGACTGGTTCAAGCAAAAGATGCAGAAGTCAGCATTGCCTATAACCAAAGCTATTTTAGTGTCGGCAATAGTATTTCATCAGCCATGCTGCTAAGTACATTGCAAGCCATGGCCGATTTTAGTGGTCATCAGTATTTAGAAAATACAATTCCCTACCTCGATGCACCGACACCCAATGTCAAAATTTCACCTTTATATAATCCAGGTTTAAATTATGAGTTCTATTTAGAGCCGTACATGATTCCTGCGATTCTGCATTTATTACTGTGTTGCTGTGTCGCATTTTCAGTCGGTCAAGAAATCAAATATGGCACTGTAAATCAATGGGTGAAACCGACTTCTGTCTTTCAAGCTTTAATCGCTAAAAATCTCAGTTATGTTTTCATTTTTACCGCTTGGACATGGGCGTGGATGTTCTGGCTAATCGTGTTTCGAGGGTGGTTTGTTCAGGGTTCATTACTGCTAATTTTGCTCGGGCAATTGTTTTTTTATACAGCCTATGCCTTTATCAGTTCTACTGTAGTTTTGGCGACACGTGATCTCACCAAATCTTTTGGTTTTATTGCGGTATATGGTGGCTCATCACTGAGTTTTGCAGGGGTAACATTGCCGCTGAATAACGCGCCGATGTTTACAAAATTCTGGGCTAATATTATTCCCTATACGCCTTATGCCAAATTACAAACAGAACAATGGGTCATTGGTAGCCCAATCTCCATTTCAATCACACCGCTTGTCACCCTGATCATTTACTGTCTGTTCTATTTTGTTCTCGCCAGCTTCTTTTTACGTAAAGTACTGAAGGAACAAATCATATGAATAAAATCGCGTTATTTATAACAGCTTTGCTCAGACACTATATTCAAACATTTAAAGATATTGTGAAGCACAGTTCGATTTTTACCACCTTAGTGCTTTCTGTTTTTCTTTACAGTTTTTTTTATCCCATTGCCTATCAAGCGGAACACGCAGAATCGCTCCCTATCATTGTGGTGGATGAGGAACAAAGCATACTCACCAATACGATTATTGGTGCTGTAGCCAATAGTCCCAATGTAGAAATTCAAGCTGTGACTGGTAATTTTGCTGAGGCTGAAAATATGCTCAGAAGTCAGCAAGCTGACGGGATTTTACTGTTGCCGAGTAATCTTTCAAATAGCATTCGCCGTGGTGAAACCGGTGGAATTGGTTTATATCTCAGTGCTGCAAACTTTCTAAAGACTCAAAAAATTGGCTTAGGTTTAGCCAGTTCTATGGAAAATACCCTCGTCGAATATGCAGAAAAATTCCAGAACATATCTGATTTTAGCCCCGCTTTGTCGATTCATAAGATTCCATTATTTAATCCACTTTCAGGCTATGGCAGCTATATTTTCCCAGCGGTTGCTCCCTTAATTATTCATCAGACGATTTTATTGGGTCTGTGCATGCTGATTGCGACCTATCGACAAAACACCACATGGCGTCCAAGCTATTCACAATTAGCTGGCATTTTCTTGTGTATTTTGACTATCGGGACTTTAGGGTGCTTCTATTTATTTGGTTTTACCTTTTGGCTGAACGATTATCCACGGGGTGGAAATTTTTGTGGCATGTTCATTGCTGTACCCATCTTCCTCAGTTGTATTATTGCGATGACGCTCTATCTAGCCACCTTTCTTGACCTGCCAGAACGCGCAGGACATGTCATCGTTTTTAGTTCTATTCCGCTATTTCTACTTTCGGGAACGGCATGGCCACATGCAGCTATGCCTAAATGGATGCAAATACTCGCTCAAGCATTACCTTCGACCCAAGGCATTCAAATGTTCCTTCAACTCAATCAGATGGGTGTGCCTACAGTAATCGTCATCCCAAAACTGCTTTATCTCACAAGTATTGGACTGATTTTTTTATGTCTTGCTGTCTGGCGTTTAAAGTTTGCCAAAAGATAAAACTGTTTGTGCTGTAAGACATGTCTGGTCTCAAGCGAAATGCGTTCAAACCTATTCATCATAGACTCGAACGCTTTGTATCTAATCATGTCTCAAATTTAAATTCTTGCTGTCATCTATTAGCTGTATGCATTTGGCGTGACAGTCGATGCTTCATCCACTTGAATATCAAAATCATCTGTATCTGAGGTGATCTCAGTAACCAAATCATCTGATTCTTTTTCTGCAGCGTTTTCAAGCCAGAATCCTTTCACTTTATCGTCCCCATCATGATCTGCAAAGACCACACTCATATACAGTTCTTTTTGCGGATAATCATATTTATACACAATTGTTGTGGTCTTACCTTCTCCCAGCCGAGTATTTGCCATTCGCTGAATCACTTGCGCTTCAGCGCTAGGTTGACCTGCAGGAATCAGCTTTTTCATACGTGAAAACAGCTCTGGATCTGCTAGCATCGCATCACGAACATTTTCTTCAACCAATGCCAAAAAGCTGTCTTGATGGGGTTGGTGTAGTGCTGCGAATAATTTTTCTGACTTAGTACGCTGGGAGCTTGTCTCACTTGGTAGGCTTGATTCGAATTTTGCAATCAAGAAATCGCCAATTTTTTCACAAGCCGTTATAGGTAAGATTAAAGCGATGATGACGACTAATTTTTTCAACACCGTACAAGCCCTCTGCTTATTATTAAAATATATAAAGTTAAAATTTATTTCGGATAATCTGTGTGATTTATAGAATTTTCACTGATTTATCTGCTTCACAAGTATAAAGCAAACTTCTATATAAAAATGAAAAATACAGGCTCACATTTAGTTTTTTCGATCTTTCTAGATAAATCAGAGATTTTGTGAAGTGTTTATTAATAACTCAATTTTATTCGTTTTATAAATTAAATTTAACAATAAAATCGTTTATACGACTAAAAATGATAATTTATCGATCAAACAGTTTGGTTTTGATCAAAATCGTTGGCTGTATTCTCATATAAACTGCAAAATATTATCGTATTTATCTCCCAAATTATTCAGAACTTTTTGTCATGGCGGATTCAGTCTGTCTGCAACATTTGTTCGTGGATGACTGTGGGCTTTTTTCTCCCAAATCTGACATAAGAGCTGATGTATGAAAAAGATTAAGGTGAGCCTTGCCTGGCAAATCGTGATTGCTCTCATTCTAGGTATACTTGTTGGTGCTTTCCTACACTATTCTCCTGAATATCGTGATGCTTTAGTTAATAACTTTTTGACTCCTTTGGGCTCAATTTTTATTAATCTTATTAAGATGATCGTTATTCCGCTTGTTGTGTCGATGCTTATTTTAGGTATTGCCAATACAAGTCACGGTAGTAACTTAGGTAAACTAGGTTTCAAAACAATTATTTATTTTGAAATCATTACTACCGTTGCTATTTTAGTCGGTTTAGTTGCAGCCAACGTATTCCAACCTGGTGCCGGCATTGATATGTCTGCATTGACGCAAGTCGATATTTCAAAGTATCAAGAAACAACACATGAAGTCAGTGAACATTCTCATGGTTTGATTCAAACAATACTTTCACTTATTCCATCTAACTTTTTTGCAGCTTTGACTAGTGGTCAAATGCTCCCAATCATCTTTTTCTCTGTGATGTTTGGTGTAGGTTTAGGTGCGCTTGATCAGGAAGTAAAACAACCTTTAATTAAAGTGTTGACCGCTGTTTCTGAAACGATGTTTAAAGTTACGCACATGATCATGATGTTTGCACCTATTGGTGTATTCGGCTTGATTGCTGCAACTGTTGCGAATTTCGGCTTCAGCTCACTTGTGCCACTGCTTAAACTCGCAGTTTTAGTTTATGGTGCAATCTTCTTCTTTATTTTCATTGTATTAGGTGCAGTTGCTAAATTCTGTGGCTTCAGTGTTTGGGCCATTATCAAGATCTTAAAAGATGAATTGATTCTCGCGTATTCAACTGCAAGTTCTGAAACTGTCCTCCCCCGTATTATGGAAAAGATGGAAGCTTATGGTGCTCCGAAACCGATTACCAGTTTCGTAATTCCAATTGGCTATTCATTTAACCTCGATGGTTCGACCCTATATCAAAGTATTGCGGCTATCTTTATTGCTCAGCTTTACGGGATTGATCTGACAATCACCCAACAAGTGATTCTAGTACTGACCTTGATGATTACCTCTAAAGGGATTGCAGGTGTACCTGGCGTTTCTTTCGTGGTCTTGCTGGCGACTCTCGGCAGTGTCGGTATTCCTCTCGAAGGTCTGGCATTCATTGCAGGTATTGACCGTATTTTAGATATGGCACGTACTGTACTGAATGTGATTGGTAACGCGCTTGCGGTACTGGTGATCAGTAAATGGGAAGGCCAATTTGATACTGAAAAACAAAAAAATTATGCCGCTAATCTAAAAGATGCCGCTTAATTTTATGTTATAAAAAAGGACGCTTCGGCGTCCTTTTTTACAGCTTTGTTTTATTTTTTACCAAACTTTATTTATTTTTTTCACCAAACACTGAAATATTAAAATCTCGAATTTTGTTACTTCCTGTCGGCTTATCAAAACTTACATCGTACTGTACAAGGTTTTTATTGGTATAACCGTACTCATAAGTGACCGTATATAAAGACGGCTTTTCAGTCGATTTTTCAATGTGCTTAGCCACTATATTTTTGCGTGAGTAATCTTGTTTCGGAATACCTTGTGCAAATTTACGCAGCTCTTTTTCATTCTGTTCAAACTTCGCTTTGAGTTCTGGTTCAAAGTAGGTGTACAGCTTTTCAAAATTGCCTTCACGTAATTGATCATAGGCAGCTTGGGCAACTTCAGTCTGTTCAGCACTTGGGTCTGGTATTGCATTTAAGGCTTTTTGACCTATTTGGTCACAGCCGCCCAGCCCAATAAGTGAAGCCATTGCAAAATATTTTAATTTCATATTGTACTCATCAATCTAAAATTATCTGTCTATAAAAAAGGACGCCGTAGCGCCCTCTTTTCTCAATCTTCAATTAGTCTTCTTCAGGCTCATTGAGACCTGATTCATTGTCATTTTGATCAATAATCGTTGAGTCATCGACAAGCTGCTCAGTTTCGATTGCTTCCACTTCTTCAAAAGTTTCGTCTTCTTCAACTGCTTCGATCGCCACAACACCGACTAAGATTTCGCTTTCACCTAAACGGATCAAACGAACACCTTGAGCATTACGACCTGTTTGTGCCACTTCAGATGCACGTGTACGAACCAGCGTACCACCATCTGAAATTAACATCAGCTCTTTAGACGCATCAATCGCTACCGCACCAACAAGTTCACCGTTACGTTCAGATGTTTTGATTGCAATAACACCTTTACCGCCACGTTTCTTGGTTGGGAAGTCATCTACTGGTGTACGTTTACCATAACCATTAGCTGAAGCACAAAGTACTTCACCGGTTTCCGGAACAACCACCAATGACACTATACGGCTAATGAGAGCTGAATCAGAGGTATCGTCATCATCCGACTCGACATCCGCATCCTCAGCGTCTTCAGCTTGAGCTGCCGCACCAATGGTCACGCGCATACCACGGACACCTTTGGCAGAACGGCCCATTGAACGCACGTCAGTTTCTGCAAAACGAATGGCTTTACCTTCGTTTGAGAACAACATGATTTGTTGTTCGCCATCAGTAATAGCAACACCAATTAAGGTGTCATCACCATTGAGTTCAATCGCACGTAGACCGTTAGAACGAACATTCGAGAATTGTTCTAACTCAACACGTTTAATCGTACCGTATTCTGTTGCCATAAATACGTAGAAGTTTTTACGAACGGCTTCTGCTTGCTGTGCAAAGTCATTGATGATTTCATCATCAAGATCAGTGGTAGATAACTCTAGACCCAATTGTTTCAACTGAATACGAAGTGCGTCAGATAAATCATCTGCACCGTCTTCAGTCTCAGCAAGTGCAGCTTCTAAGCCTGCAAAATGACTGTTAATCACTTCATTGGTTTGTAGCTGTGCACTATTGGCTTTTACAAATGCTTTAAAGTCAGCCAAGCGTTCTTTAAATTTCTTCGGCGCATCAACCACAGGTAAAATAGCGGTGATGGTTTCGTTTTCATCTAATGGCAATAAGTTCACCATCGGACGACCTTTTGCCCCACGAGATGCTTGAGGTACTTCATACACTTTCAAACGATAAACTTTACCCACATTGGTAAAGCAAAGTACTGTTGCGTGGTTTGAAGTCACGATCAAATGCTGGATGTAATCGTCTTCTTTCATTGAAGTTGCAGACTTACCACGTCCGCCACGACGCTGTGCAGCATAGTCTGACAATGGTTGAGTTTTTGCATAGCCTGATTTAGAAACAGTCAGTACCATTTGCTCTTCAGGGATTAAATCTTCACGAGAGAAGTCGATACGTGATTCCACGATATCGGTACGACGTGCATCGCCATATTGTTGAAGGATTAAAGCCAATTCTTCTTTAATTACGTTCATCAATAAGTTGAAATCGTTCAAAATTGCCGTGTATTCAGCAATTTGACCAAGAATTTCTGTATATTCAGCTTGTAACTTGTCTTGTTCTAGACCGGTTAAGCGATGTAAACGAAGTTCTAAGATCGCACCCACTTGGGTTGGAGACAGACGATAAATAGCACCTGTTAAACCAAATGGGCGTGCTGGATCTTCGCCTTCAATTTCATCTGGACGGACAGATACCGCGCCTGCTTTTTCAAGCAATGCAACAACACCACCGCCTGCCCACTCGCCCGCTTGTAAACGTTCACGTGCTTCGCTAGGGTTTGCAGATGTTTTGATGGTTTCAATGATCGCATCGATATTTGCGAGTGCAACCGTCAAACCTTCTAAGATATGTCCACGTTCACGTGCTTTACGCAGTTCGAACATGGTACGGCGTGTAACCACTTCCTGACGATGACGGATAAACGCTGCAATAATATCTTTCAAGTTCATTAATTTAGGCTGACCATTATCGAGGCAGACCATGTTAATGCTGAATGAATTTTCTAATTGGGTATTTTGGAATAGGTTATTTACAATCACTTCAGCGTTTTCACCACGCTTTAAGTCAATTGCAATACGCATCCCTTCTTTATCTGATTCATCACGAAGTTCAGAAATACCTTCAAGTTTTTTCTCTTTGACCAACTCAGCAATACGCTCAATGGTTTTTGCTTTGTTAACTTGATAAGGAATTTCAGTGAAGACAATCGTGCTGCGGCCCGATTTTTGGTCTTCTTCAATGTGATATTTACCACGGATATGCAAACGGCCTTTACCTGTACGGTACGCATCGACAATGCCTGATTTACCGTAAATGATACCGCCTGTAGGGAAGTCTGGACCAGAAATGTGTTCCATTAACCCTTCAATGCTGATGTGCGGATCGTTGGCATAAGCAAGACATGCATTAATGACTTCTGTCATATTATGCGGAGCCATGTTCGTTGCCATACCTACAGCAATACCAGCTACACCGTTAATCAACAAGTTAGGCACACGTGTTGGCATGACTTGTGGAATACGTTCAGAACCGTCGTAGTTGTCTTCCCACTCTACGGTATCTTTCTCAAGATCCGCTAAAAGTTCGTGGGTTAATTTACGCATACGAACTTCGGTATAACGCATTGCTGCTGCACTGTCACCATCGACAGAACCGAAGTTACCCTGACCATCAACCAATTGATAGCGTAAACTGAAATCTTGAGCCATACGAACAATGGTTTCGTATACAGCTAAGTCACCATGTGGGTGATATTTACCGATGACGTCACCGACTACACGGGCAGACTTTTTGTAAGCTTTGTTGTAGTCATTGCCCAATTCGTGCATTGCAAAAAGCACACGACGGTGAACAGGTTTGAGACCATCTCGGACATCTGGCAACGCACGTGACACAATCACGCTCATTGCATAATCGAGATATGAGCTCTTCAGTTCATCCTCAATGGCAATCGGTCTAATTTCCGATACGCTCATGCATACTCCTTGTTATACAAGCAGAATTCTGCCCGCATTTATATATCGTAAATCTGTAAAAATTAGTTCAAAAAATACTGAACCAATATCAAAAATCAAGTCGGACAGTATAGCATAAAAACCCTGATTTTTGTGCCAATCATCTTGCACTAGAACCATGATTTTTTGTATTTATTTTAAGCATTTTGATTTTATTTGCTGTGAAAAAAACCTCTACGAATAGAGGTTGTTTAATGTTCAAAATATTTCTTTTCGAAGCTTCAAATTTAGACCCATAAATGTGATAAAAATCACTCTTTATGATATTGCATGACCTCTAATTCCTGAGGCACATGATCATGCTGCAACCATGGGTATGCTGTTAGAAACAAACCAAAAATAAGCGGAAATTCATAAACTTCTTCGATGAAATCTTTATAAGCCAAATCGTACAAAAATAAAAAACTAAGACTTCGACTATGCTCAACTGCATCAGAAATAAATAAGCCCAATATCACCAAGCCGAATGGCCAAATTGGCAAAGCCAAGGTTTTTAGTTTATGTACAATTTCTTGACGCAAATAAGGCGAAAATAGCATAAAGACGACTGGTGCAATCATGAATACCGAAATTAAACGAAAATACGGTTTAGGCACATCAGGAAAATAGTCACGCCCCCAACTAATACTACGACCAAATAGCAACAACCACCATGCAACAGCCCACAACCAAAATTGTTTCTTTCCATCTTGCATTTCAAGTGGTCGAATATAGAAAAAAGTAAAAATCGCAAAAAACAGCAATAACAATGCTTGGACCGATTCAACTGCTGTAACAGTCATTCCATCAAATAAAGGAAAAGAGATACTTTGTAAAACAGGAAAAAGTAAACAACAGATCATCAGCACCAATACACTGATTGGTAACTGAAAATCAAATTTCAAAGGGAGACTCCGCCTAAAGGGCAAGTTCAATAAAAAAGCAATGTTAATACAAAATATACAATTCTTTAAGCTTGCTTTAAGTTTAAGATTCAAACTTGAAGGATAAATTTTTATTATTTTATTTTAAATCTTTGTATTTTTTATAATTTATTAATCTCCATCCTATTACCAAGCGATTGCGCCTGCTTACTTACCATTTAAGTTTCAACATACGTTTAGCTTACGCTACAGTAGTGTCTAATACCAATAATAAGAAACATCACATGAATGTTAAACTACTAAACTAAGAATCCCTACCCTCATAAGCATGAAACATCTAACTGCAATTTATATATGTACATTTACGTATAATTAATCGATTAAACATAACCAAGAAGACCTACTAATTCTTCAAACAATAAAAACGCCCCTAAACCATAAGCTTAGGAGCGTTTTGAACTGCGTTCAGAAATTAGATTTTAGATACTAATTCTGGAACTACAGTGTTCAAATCACCCACTAACCAGTAGTCAGCTACTGAGTTAATTGGCGCTTCTTCGTCTTTGTTGATCGCAACGATCACTTTAGATTCTTTCATACCTGCCAAGTGCTGAATCGCACCAGAGATACCTACAGCGATGTACAAGTCAGGAGCAACGATTTTACCTGTTTGACCCACTTGCATATCGTTTGGTACGAAACCAGCATCAACAGCTGCACGAGATGCGCCTTGCGCAGCACCAAGCTTGTCCGCTAATGGATCAAGAACAGTGTGATAGTTTTCACCTGAACCAACACCACGACCGCCTGAAACAACTATACGCGCAGCTGTTAATTCTGGACGTTCAGATTTCACGATTTCTTCAGAAACGAACTTAGAAATACCAGCATCACCAGTAGATGCAACAGCTTCAACTGCAGCAGAGCCGCCTTCGCTTGCAACAGCATCAAATGCAGTACCACGAACAGTCGCAACTACAACAGACTCTCCAGACTCTACAGTTGCAATCGCGTTGCCTGCATAGATTGGACGTTTGAAAGTTTTAGGACCTTCAACAGCAATGATGTCAGTGATCATGCTTACGTCAAGTAGCGCAGCAGCACGTGGAAGTACGTTTTTGCCCGTTGTCGTAGAAGCAGCAAGGATGTGAGTGTAACCCGCACCGATAGAAGCAACTAATTTAGCAACGTTTTCAGCCAATTGATTAGCATAAGCAGCGTCGTCAGCAAGTAATACTTTGCTTACACCCGCAACTTTAGCTGCTTGGTCTGCAACTGCTTGAGCGCCTGAACCAGCTACTAATACAGTGATATCACCACCGATTTTTTGCGCTGCAGCAACAACGTTAAGAGTTGCACCATTTAGTGCTTTGTTGTCGTGCTCAGCGATAACTAAAATACTCATGATTTTTATCCTTCTGTATTAGATCACTTTCGCTTCGTTTTTCAATTTATCTACAAGCTCGTCTACAGACTTCACTTGTACGCCCGCTTTACGTTCTGCAGGAGCTTCAACTTTAACAGTTTTAAGCTTAGTTGCAGGTGAAACGCCATAATCAGCAGGTGACTTAGTATCAAGCGGCTTTTTACGCGCTTTCATAATGTTTGGAAGAGCAGCATAACGTGGCTCATTCAAACGCAAGTCAGTGGTGATAATTGCAGGAAGTGCAAGTTCAACAGTTTGTAAACCACCGTCGATTTCACGAGTCACTTGTACTTTGTCGCCTTCAACTTTAACTTCTGAAGCGAAAGTACCTTGGCCAGCACCTAAAAGCGCGCCAAGCATCTGACCAACTTGGTTAGAGTCGTCATCAATTGCTTGTTTACCAAGAAGGATCAATTGAGGTTGTTCAGCGTCTACAACACCTTTTAGGATTTTTGCAACTTCAAGTGCACCTAACTGGCTGTCGTCAGCTTCAACAAGGATACCGCGGTCTGCACCAAGCGCCATAGAAGAACGGATTTGTTCTTGAGCTTCTTTAGGACCAATAGAAACAACAACGATTTCTGAAACAGTTCCTTTTTCTTTTAAACGAACCGCTTCTTCCACTGCGATTTCACAGAACGGGTTAATTGACATTTTAACGTTCGTTAAGTCAACACCACTGTTGTCCGGCTTAACGCGAACTTTAACGTTGGCATCAACCACACGTTTTACAGCAACAAGAGCCTTCATGTAATCCTCGGCTGTTTTAGCAAATGTAAATGTTGAGAAAAGTTATATTAACTCTTCACTTTAAATTTTTTAGGTGCCCTATCTTGCAATGTGTACGGCATTTCGGTCAAGTCACAATTATCGAAAGACCTGTAAAAAAGCGTAATTTCCTTGAACTTATCGTTCACATTTTTTAAAGAATGGTTCAGTTATCCAAAAAAACGCATTATTCAGTTATTTTTTAAGCATTGATTTTTATTATTTTTTACTTGATTTAGCTCATCAAAAGATCTGATTTAATATCAATTTTCGATCAATCTTTCTGAAATAGAGCTTTCCCTCTACACATTCGGCAACATATCTAAACTTGTCATTTAAGATAGAAGCATAATGAATTTAGCGCTAATTTCACTTTTCCGAAGCTAATTAGTGGGTTTTTCTCTCTTTCTTATTCTTAATATGTGTCGATATTCACCACATATAAAAAAACCTCCGCCTTCACGAAGGTTTTAGTTAAGGCAATTATTTCTATTTACATTTGCTGTTTTTAATTGGCAATTAACCATGTCGCAGCAAGAGCCAATAAACCGCCTGATGTACCATCGATCCACTTTTGTTTGCGTTCATCAATTTCAGTTTTTTGTGTAATACGTGCAAAGACCACACTCAAACTACAATACACTACAAAAATTAGCCCAATAAAAATGAAGGACAAAATCAAACCTTGACTCACGGTACGCGCTGATTTATCGATAAATTGCGGCAAAATTGCAAAATATATCAACATTCCTTTCGGGTTCAGTAAAGCCGTAAAAAAGCCTTTTTTAATCGGGTTGGACGCTGACTTTTTCTCAATACTTAATTTTTTACTGCTAAATACTGAACGCAGTAAATGCGTTGCCAAATATAAAAGATAAGCAATCCCCAACCAGCGGATTGTTTCAAAGAGTAGTGGAAATGACACGATAATCGCAGCAATACCCAATGCCACTAAAATCGAGTGAACCAAATAACCTGAGCACACCCCCACTGTTGCCATCATGCCTGCTTTTGCATCCTTACCCATCACTTGTGACAGGATAAAAAGCATATCGGGTCCTGGTGTGAAAATAAGGGGAATTACCGTTAAGGCAAATAAAGCAAATACAGACATTTCAATTTTCCCTTTCTATGTCCTGAAAGTAAAATTAGTGTGTTTGAATCGCTTTAAAATAGGATATCAAATATTCTATAATAGATATTATTTTTAGAATTATATTCTATTTTATGAAGACATCTTCTAAGTCAATTCTAGTTAAACTAGATCGTATTGATAAAAATATCATTCGCGCACTTCAAAATAATGGTCGTATGCAAAATAATGACTTAGCCAAGGAAATTGGACTCTCGCCTTCTTCTTGTTTACGTCGGGTCAAATTACTCGAAGAAGCAGGTGTGATTCAGAATTACACCACCGTGGTCGATCCACAAAAGATTGGCTTTCAATTGATTTTATTCTCTCGTATTTGGTTGACTGGGCAAGATGCTGAAACCATCGATACTTTTATCGAAGCGATGAAAGAACTTCCTCAAGTCATGGAGTGCTACATTATTTTGGGTGAGTGCGATGCAATGCTCAAAGTAGTGGTGCCTGACCTAGAAAGTTACCGCAAATTTCAGTCTACTCACTTAACCAAGAAAAATGGCATCACCAGTGTAAAGACTGATTTACCAAGCCAAATCATCAAACAAAGCTTCCAGTTACCGTTAGAAGATTTATAAACAGAAATTGCTCTGCCAAGGAACAACTCAAGCATCTGAAATGACGAGGCTGATACTACAAGCTTGGCAATGTAGTGACGGAGTTACCTTCACAGCCTCGAATGCAAATACCTAGTTTGCGGTATTTCATTATATTTTAAGCAAAGAAAAATAATGATTTGCGGCAAATGAACGAACACAATCTAAGGAGCCTTTGAGCTTAATTTCTTAAACAAGAATACGACTGATTGGATTTACAGGCTCTCGCTATCAAAACTGAGCGAATTGATTACTGAACAGCAAAATGGGTTTACATTTAGAGATTTTGTTTAGCATCATAAGTTTTGCAAAGACGTCCACTAGCTTATCTCAAATGTTTATTTGAAAGCTTAAAACCAAACGAGGTAGACACTTTAACGCTCTGCTCATAAACATCACAACATGTCATGGTGCGGGTGATATAAGGGCTAAACATCCAAAACCAATGAAGATAGCCCATGAGTTGTTTATTTGACCAATGGTTTAGGCTGGCTGATTTTCCAAAAAGTCACGATGGATGTGGCTTAGGTCAATAAGTTCATACTTTGCCAAATCAAAAATACGCCAAATGGTGAGGGCATCTTCTTTACTGTCAAATTTAGCAGTTGCTTTATTGGTAAGCTGCCATTGTTTATCCGAAATCCAAATAAAGTATTGGCCCGTCGCCGCATTAAACGCCTGAACTTTTCCATCGGCATTAATCCCTTGTAGCTGCGCACCTTCAGGCAATACAGCTTCTACTTCAGGTAAACTGATTTCAACAAAGTGTTTGATTTGGCGTAAGCCGTATCCTACAAAAATTTCTTTTTGCTGACCATTTAACTGGTCATATTTTTCTTGAATATCTGAAATCATGGTATGGCCTATATATTTTTTTAACGGTACAGCAATTTAGTAAATGGCGAATTTCACTTCAGCACTTACGTCAATTCAATAATGGACAATTTTTATACCCGATAATTTGAATTTTTATAATGCGACAATAGTTCAAAATGTCGGTCAATTTTACCAATATTTTTTCACATCCTTATTTAACTTTCATGAAGCAGACC
Source organism: Acinetobacter sp. YH16044 (assembly GCF_013417145.1). Classification (NCBI taxonomy): domain Bacteria; kingdom Pseudomonadati; phylum Pseudomonadota; class Gammaproteobacteria; order Moraxellales; family Moraxellaceae; genus Acinetobacter; species Acinetobacter sp. YH16044. The sequence goes on along the minus strand of NZ_VPEK01000001.1, from coordinate 161,036 downwards.
ACTTTAGGATGCAAAATGTGAAATCTAGCCTATAAATTTAAGCAATATTTAGACCACCACGAGCCAAAGTCGTATTTGCAATTGTTACGAATCTTTATGCTGCGCCCGTGGATGGGCTTGATCATAAACTTGTGCCAATCGATCAAAATCCACATGGGTATAAATTTGTGTAGTGGTTAAATTACTATGCCCCAACATTTCTTGTACAGCACGCAAGTCACCACTATTGGACAACATATGGCTAGCGAAGCAATGACGCAATAAGTGTGGATGTAAATCGACATTTACACCTGCACGTTGAGCTTGAAATTTAACTCGATTTTCAATTTGCCTTACCCCGAGTGGATTACCTTTTTGGGTGATAAAAACTTGGGCTTCTGGGACAAAATCACCATGCCATGCAGGATATAATTGCAACCAATGCATCACAGCCTCTTTTGCTTTAGAACCAAAAGGTACAATGCGTGTTTTATTGCCTTTACCCGTAATACGTAACAGTTGGCGATTAAAATCAATATCTCGAATGGTTAAGCCCTGCACTTCTGCCAAACGTAAACCACTTGAATATAGCAACTCCAAAATCGCTTTATCACGTATCCAAAGCTGCCGTTGAGTTTCACTTTCTGGCTCAGGCTGTTCCATGATTTGTTTAATGGTTTCAATATCGACCAATCCTGGTAAAGGACGTGATTGGCGTTTGAGCTGAAAATCATCTGCAGGATTAAAATTGAGATAATCCCCTTGTTCTGCCCATTTCATAAATTGGCGTATTGAAGATAACATGCGCTGCAAACTACTTGGACTGAGCTGAAACTGTTCCACTTTATGAGCAACAAATTCACGCAGATCTGACTTTTCGACATCATGCAGTGGCAAGTTGCGTATTGTACAAAATTGGAGAAAATCGCTGACATCGCGCTCATACGCTTGCAAGGTATGCTTAGACTGATTTTGAATTTCACGTTCCTTCAACCACATGACCAGTAGTTGACTCTGATCCATCGTCACCTGTCTTCTCCTATTTCAACATTTGCTTTAGCGTTGCGGTACGTTCTCTAAAGCGATCTTACATATCTGTTTTATGAAAAGAGTCTAGCAAAGAACCCCTTAGGCTTACCATCAACACGTTGGTAAAAAGCTTGCGTTTCATTAAGCAAATACCCTTCTACACCATCCACACTGTGCGTATTGACATGGATTAAATCCACTGGGCATTGCTCTTTTAAACTGTCCTGTGTGATACGACCAATTTTACTGTGTAAATCTTGAATTTGTTGTTCAGATAATCCTGCTTCTAAATCTAGTCCGATGAGTAAAGTTGGTGAATCATCTCGAGCCTTATTCAGCATTTGCGCCAAATAAGCAGCTTTTACCACGCGCTCTGTGCCGAAAAAAATACTTAATTGATCAATCATAAACTGCGGATATTCCGCTGGCTGACCAATTAAAACTTCCGTATCTTCCGTAACTTCATAGTTTTCTGAGGGCTGAATATACTGCCCGTTCAGCAAATGTTGTATTTCTTCTGGTACAAAGTCCTTCGTTGCATCAGGTGATTGTGGATTCAATACAAGCCTTGCCCCCATGGTCATTTCAAATAATGCTTTGGTCGGTAGCCGGATATACGCCTCTTCTTCAGATATTGCTAACCGCATTTTTTCCAAGGACGTAAAAAATGGAATGACGCAATCATATGTTTCATCTTCCCATGATTTCAATTGAACACTGTCACCTTCATCCAAGATCAAATCTTCGGCAATACGTGAATCATGTCCCCCTGTTGTTCCCACACAATACACTTTGGCTGCCAATAACTGAGCTAAAAATTCTGGGCGATACGCGGGTTCATGTAAGGCTTTATGAAAAAGTTGCTCTAAGATTTCTTCTTTTATTTCTTCGTTTATTTGTTCCATGTTGACTCCAATCCCATTGAATTATAAATTTTTATTCACTTTTTATTTTGTGAAAAAAGCCCTGAATGAATCAGGGCTTGGAGTTTAACCTTGGAAGTAACTTAAGTCTAAGCGTCCTTCGTAAACTGTTGCGGTTGGTCCGGTCATCCAGACCACACCACCTTCTTGCCACTCAATCTGTAGCTTACCACCTGCCAACTCTATTTCGACCGAATTGGCTAATAAGCCACGACGCATACCTGATACTGCCGCTGCACAAGCACCTGTACCACAGGCCATCGTTTCACCGACACCACGTTCAAATACACGTAAGCGTGCATGTTTCTCATCCACAATTTGCATAAAGCCAGCATTTACTCGCTGTGGAAAACGCTCATGCGATTCGACTTGTGGACCAATTTTAGCAACGTCTGCGGTAATAACATCAGGAACGATCGTCACTGCATGCGGATTACCCATACTCACCACATCAATGGTGAGTTGTTCATTATTCGCCAATGCAATGTCGTATAAGTTTTCAGGCTCTTCCGCAATAAATGGAATTTCATGCGGCAAAAAGCGTGGATAACCCATATTGACGCGCACCCAACCATTTGCACCTAATTCAGGCTCTACGATACCTGACTTGGTTTGTACTTTGATTTTGGTTTTGCTGGTCAACTTACGTTCATGCACAAAGCGCGCAAAACAACGTACGCCATTTCCGCATTGTTCAACTTCCGAACCATCTGCATTAAAAATACGATATTTAAAATCGACATTGGGTAAATCAGGTGGTTCTACAATCAAAAGCTGATCAAAACCAATACCAAAATGACGGTCGGCCAAACGCTGAATCGTCACTGTATCTAAATAAGCCCGTTGGCTAATCAGATCGACCACCATAAAGTCATTGCCAAGGCCATGCATTTTGGTAAATTCTAATAACATCTCGAATTTCTCCTTAAGGCAATAAACGTTCACGTTCCCATAATGATTCGATGGTTTCACGCTCACGAATCAAATGAGACTGATCACCGTCAACCATTACTTCAGCAGCACGTCCGCGGCTGTTGTAGTTTGAGCTCATGACAAAACCATAAGCACCCGCACCCAATACTGCAAGCACGTCATTTTCTTGAATCGCCAACTGACGTTGCTTACCGAGGAAATCACCGGTTTCGCAAATCGCACCAACAACATCCCAGTCTTTCTTTTCTGTATCTGTACGAGGTGTTACTTCCTGAATATCCATCCATGCTTCATATAAAGCGGGACGGATTAAGTCATTCATTGCAGCATCAATAATCGCAAAATTACGATGATTGGTCGGTTTGAGTAAATCAACTTTGGTTAACAACACACCTGCATTTGCAGAAATACTACGCCCCGGTTCCATATACACCTTAAGGCCTAATTTTTCTAAAGCCGGACGCATTGCCTGAGCATATTCTTCAACAGTTGGTGGAACTTCGTCTTTGTAAGTCACGCCTAAACCACCACCGATATCGATGTGTTTTAGCTGAATCCCCATCTCTTTCAATTGATTGATCATCACAATGACACGATCAAGTGCATCAACAAAAGGCTGAGTTTCAGTCAACTGTGAACCGATATGACAATCAATCCCGATAATCTCAAGATTTGGCAATGTCGCCGCATAGGCATAGGTGTCAAAAACGCTGTCTGAAGGAATACCGAATTTATTTTCTTTTAAACCCGTAGAGATATAAGGATGCGTTTTAGCATCCACATCTGGATTTACACGCAATGAAATCGGTGCTTTCTTACCCATTGCCGCAGCAACTTTTTGGATTCGATCTAGCTCTGCATGTGATTCAACGTTAAAACATGCAATACCCACGTCCAACGCTTTTTGGATATCGGCTTCAGTTTTACCCAAACCAGAGAATACAATTTTAGAAGCTTCACCACCGGCTTTTAACACACGTGCGAGTTCACCACCCGTCACGATATCAAAACCAGCGCCCTGCTTGGCAAGTACGTTTAACACCGCAAGATTAGAGTTTGACTTTACCGCAAAACAAATTTGATGGTCGATAAAGCTAAATGCACGATCCATATCTGAATAATGCTTTTCAAAAGTAGCTTTTGAATAAACATAAAGCGGTGTGCCATATTGCTGTGCAAGCTGTTGTAAAGAACATTGCTCTGCATGCAATACCCCATTCGTACGGGTGAAACTCATGAAAGTATCCTTTCTATAAAAGCATTAAGGTGTAGGGTTAGAATTTGAAGATTCCGATTCAGTTGCAACAGGAGCCGCTTGTTTTTCCTGCTTTTGCTGTGCAGGCGTATCTGGATAAATCAGATATTTTGCACGCTTATCTGCATTTGCATCTGAAGGTAAATGCAATGCACCAGACTGACCACAAGCGGTCAGCAGCACAGCACTTGCTAATACAATAATTTTATAATTCATAAAACGATACATAAACGTACCTAATGAAAAGATTTTTCCGAGTATAACGTGATCAACCCGCGGATAAAAGAAAAGCCCTGTAATTCCAAGTGAGCTTTTTGCCATTCTGCACTAAATTTAAGCAAAATTTGATGGTGCTGTTTTCAATCCTTATTTGTCTTTATTTCTAGCTCGATCAGGCTATTGATTTCACTGAAATAGCTTATCAATTTGAATGCTGTTTTATACAAATGGTAGCGCTAATAAACAGTTTGTTTTAACGCAAAATACATCCATGTCCAAATAAAAAGCTGCCCCTCAGGAGCAGCTTTTTATGTTTTACGTCAGTTCAAAAATGTAAATTAATGGTGCTTTTTCTTATAAAAACCAAAATAACCAATAATCAAAATGATGAACCAAATTGGGCTAACCATGAGCGCTTTCATGGTATCTGCTTCTAGCGACAAGACATAAATCATGCCGATGAAGAAGATAATCACAAGCCAGCAAGTATATAAGCCACCTGGTAATTTAAAGGTTGACTTCGCATGCAACTCAGGACGAGTTTTATAGTAAACGATATAACTCCAGATAATCATGAGCCATACGCAGATAAATAAAATCGTCGACAGTGTAGTTGCTAAAGTGAAGGCTTCAACCGTGTTCGGTACGAAATACTGTAATGCCGCACCCAACAGTAAACAAACTGCCGAGAAATACAACGCATTTGCCGGAACTGCACGTGAGTTTAGACGGCCAAACGCTTTTGGACCTTGCTCTTCACGAGATAAACCAAACAACATACGTGAAGTCGAGAACACACCACTATTCATCGATGACATAACTGATGACAACACAACCAAGTTCATAATAATCGCAGCAGCAGCAATACCGGCTTGGCTAAACAAGTTCACGAATGGTGAAATGCTTGGGTCAATGGCATTCCATGGCGTAACAGACATCACAATCACAAGTGCCAGCACATAGAAAATAATGATACGAATCGGAATCGAGTTCACAGCTTTAGGCAAGTTGTGTTCTGGATCTTTGGTTTCTGCTGCCGTAGTACCCACGAGTTCTACGCCGACAAAGGCAAAAATGGCGATTTGGAAACCTGCCAAGAAGCCAGTTACTCCTGTTGGGAATAGACCACCATGTGACCATAAATGTGTGAATGATGCGATTTCACCTGTCGATGAGGTAAAACCGGTAAAGATCATCCAAAGACCGACACCAATGAGCACCACGATTGCAATAATCTTAATCAGTGCAAACCAAAACTCTAATTCACCAAAAAGTTTAACCGTAACAAGGTTTAAACCCATGATAAAAACAATGGCGGCAACACTGATCATCACCCCTTCTTCGGGCGAGAACGGGTTACCTCCATTAAAGAATTGCAGGTAATAAATGATGGCCGATAAATCAGCAATCCCTATAGTGATCCAGCACAGCCAATAGGTCCAACCCACAAAATAACCTGCCCACGGGCCGATTAAGTCGGTTGCAAAATCGATAAAAGATTTATATTCAAGATTTGATAGTAATAACTCGCCTAATGCACGCATGACGAGGAAAACCATAAAACCAATAATCATATAGATAATAAGGATGGACGGACCAGCTAAACTGATGGTCTTTCCTGACCCCATAAATAAACCTGTACCAATAGCACCACCAATCGCAATCAATTGCAGGTGTCGGTTGGACAAGCTTCGTTTCAAATCGCCGCTATCAGCGTGCGATCCATGAATTTCATTTGACATTATTTAATTCAACTTCGCGTTCCAATTGCGACAAATTAACGTAAAAATTTCAGAAAATACAAAATTATTTTTCATCATCTATATTTTCGGATTAAGTGACAAAGTTAATTTATTTTTCTTATATATAAAAATCTTAGCGCCAATTCACATTTTAAAGCGACCAATAAAACAACAATTTACTTGTAATAACTTAAATTTTATGCAAAAAATATTTTACCAACGATAAAAATTTATGCCAAAAATCATGGAAGTTTCTAACAATGGCATATCAATTGCTACAGATATCAAAAATGTAGCATTCACTCACTCAGGGCCGATAAGAAGAAGATACTATGCAAGAAATTCAAAATATCATGGAAACACTCAGTGGATGGGTCTGGGGCCCATACATGTTGGTCCTCATTGTTGGAACAGGTGTATTCCTCACCTTCCGACTGCTTTTCTGGCAATTTCGCATGTTGCCTTTAGCATTTAAACAAGTGTTTGGAAGGCATGAACATGCCAAATCACATGAAGGCGATATTTCACATTTTGCCTCACTTATGACTGCTTTATCTGCAACCATCGGTACAGGTAATATCGCAGGCGTTGCAACAGCCTGCGTCCTTGGTGGCCCCGGTGCAGTATTTTGGATGTGGATGACAGCCCTCTTTGGTATGGCAACCAAATATGGTGAAGGCGTACTCGCAGTCAAATATCGCGTAAAAAATGAAAATGGCGAAATGAGCGGCGGTCCAATGTACTACATTGAACGTGGACTGAAGTGGAAATGGCTCGCTGTCATTTTTGCCCTCTTTGGTACTTTAGCCTCTTTCGGCATTGGCAGTTCAGTACAGTCCAATACGGTTGCCCTCGCTGTTGAAAATAGTCTCGGACTTGAAACGTGGATTACAGGTATTGTTATTACTATTCTGTCTGCTTTAGTAATTCTCGGCGGAATTAAATCCATCTCTAAAGCATCCTCTTATATCGTACCTATTATGGCTGTCGGTTATGTATTGGGTGGACTAATCATCATTTTAAATAATCTTGAATTGGTCATTCCTTCTCTCAAATTAATCTTTACCTATGCATTTACTGGCGAAGCTGCGGCAGGTGGTGCGATTGGTGCGGCTATTCGTTATGGTGTTGCCCGTGGTGTTTTCTCTAACGAAGCAGGTATGGGTTCTGCACCTATTGCCGCGGCTGCTGCGAAAACGGATCACCCTGCACGTCAAGGTTTAGTTTCAATGACAGGTACATTTATCGATACGATTATCGTGTGTTCTATCACCGGGATTGTTTTGGTCATGGGCTTTATTATGGCAGGCAACAGTTTTGGCGACCAAACTGGTGCAGTTTTAACTATCAGCGTATTTGATAAATTATTACCGGGTTTTGGCGGCTTGATCGTCACCTTCGGGATTATTTTCTTTGCATACTCAACCATTTTAGGTTGGAGTTACTATGGTGAAAAATGCTGTACTTACTTACTTGGTGAAAAGTTTGTCTTGATTTACCGTTTGATTTACATCGCTTCAGTCTTTGTAGGCTGTGTGGCGACTCTTGATCTTGTGTGGTTATTTGCCGATACCTTTAACGGTTTGATGGCTGTACCAAACTTAATTGCGCTGTTGTTACTTTCTGGTGTTATTGCCAAAGAATCGGAGGACTTTATTGCACGTCGTAAATCAGGTGAACTGTACTAATCCTTTCACGCTACTAAACAAAAAGCCACGTGAATTCACGTGGCTTTTTTATTCGGACTGATAATCGATATTTACTTATTGAATCGTACCGATTTGACCATCATCAAATTTGTCGTTTTTCGTGTTGCTTTCATTGGATTCATCCTTTTGATCTGACTCAGCATCTTCAATAAAGCCTTCGCCAAATTGGTCACCAAACTCATTTTCAGCATATTCAGAATCTACAGCACTGGCTTCCATCAGATCCGCTTCGATTTCTAAGGCAATTTCCAAGGATAAAGAAAAGAACAATACCCCCTAAATTTTCATGTTCCCTTGTTCATCTTCAAGATATTCACTGAGAGTTTTATATGCAGGGCTGCTTTCATCAAAAGGTACGTCAAGGTATAAATCACCTGTATAGCTATCGATCAAAGACTCACCTTCTAGCCCCATACAAGGGAAATACTCGAGATTTTGCAGGTCAAACCAGTGCATAACGTCATTACGTACCGTATTTTTCTCAGGATGTTGATGATCATATTCTTCAAAATGCACAAATAACACATCACGATTTTTTTCACGTGCAATGGCATCGATATGTCGTAATAGTTCAGTCATGTGGTGACCCATTTCAAAAAATATAATGCGCTATTATAAAGTGCTTACTATATAAAAGTGCAGCTATTGAAAATAAAACAACATCAATTGACCTTCAACAGTCATTTCATGCGATAAAAACTTGGTTTTTCGATGTATTCACCGCTATGCTGTGACTCAATTTGAGTTTGTGCACAGTAAATATTATGGCGAAAGCAAAAAGTGTCTATCGATGTGAACAATGTGGTGCTGATCATCCCAAATGGGCCGGTCAATGTACCGAATGTGGTGAATGGAATTCATTAGTCGAAGTCAATATTGCACCCGCCGTTACACACCGTGCACAGCCTAAAATGGGCGGTGGCTATGCAGGTCAAGCCGCTGCTGTGACCACCTTAAATCAAGTTTCTGTTTCGCATGAAACCCGAATGGCAACAGGTATTGGTGAATTTGACCGTGTACTCGGTGGTGGACTGGTCACAGGTTCAGTTGTGCTGATTGGTGGTGACCCCGGCATTGGTAAATCCACTATTTTGCTACAAACCGCAACCTATATGGCGGCGAGTAAAAGTTCTGCCTTATATGTCACAGGTGAGGAATCTTTGTCTCAGGTGGCGCTACGTGCCCAGCGCCTAGATTTGCCGACCGATCAACTTAAAGTCATGGCAGAAACCTGTGTCGAGCGTATTTGCGAAGTATTGGCACATGAACGCCCTGCCGTGGCCATTTTAGATTCGATCCAAACCCTATACACCGAAACACTCCAGTCTGCGCCGGGCGGTGTTTCCCAAATTCGTGAATCGGCTGCACTCCTGACCCGCTTTGCCAAAAATAGTGGCACAGCATTGTTTATTGTCGGTCACGTAACAAAAGAAGGCTCTTTGGCAGGCCCTCGTGTGCTTGAGCACATGGTCGATTGTGTTTTGTATTTTGAAGGTCAATCTGACTCTCGCTTCCGTATGATTCGTGCGGTGAAAAACCGTTTTGGTGCAGTCAACGAGCTTGGTGTATTTGGCATGACCGATAAAGGTCTGCGCGAGGTATCAAACCCATCCGCTATTTTCCTGAGTCGTTATGATGAAGCCATTCCGGGCTCTATCGTCATGATTAGCCGTGAAGGTACACGTCCACTTTTGGTTGAAGTTCAGGCTTTGGTGGATGATGCGCACGGACAACCTCGACGCGTGGCCTTAGGTTTAGAACAAAACCGTTTAAACATGCTTTTAGCCGTTATGCACCGTCATGGTGGCGTACAAACTGCAGGACAAGATGTCTATGTCAATGTCGTGGGTGGTTTAAAAATCACAGAAACAGGTTCTGACCTTGCGGTACTTTTAGCCTGCGCCTCTAGCTTAAGAGCTAAAGCCCTGCCACAGCATTTGGCAGTATTTGGTGAAGTCGGCCTTTCAGGCGAAATCCGCCCTGTACCCAATGGACAAGAACGACTCAAAGAAGCCATTAAGCATGGTTTTAAAACCATTATTTTACCGCGTGGGAATGCACCGCAAAAACCCATTTCAGGTGTAGAGATTATTTCTGTGGCACGTTTACATGAGGCGTTGAGTCAGGCAATTACGCTGACCGATGAGTCTTAGTAACGCTGATTAGTTTATTTTGAATGAATTTTCAATTTTTTACCGATGTTCTATTGAAATTCAGTACAAATGGCGGCATAACTAGATGGCTATTTTAACTTTATATAGATATAGGAAAATTTGATGGAAGTTCGACAGCGTGGTTTGATGACTGCTCTTTTAACAGCAGCCCTTTTGGTAGCGCCGATTGCAGAAGCGAAACGTGCCGGTGGTGGTAAAAGCCATGGTATGAGCCGTCAAGCTGCTCCAACTCAGTCTTATCAGCAACCTCGTCAATCTGCTCCTGTTCAACAGCCTGCAACTGCTGGCGCTCCAGCTAAATCTGGCTCGAATGTGGGCGGAATGGTTGCAGCTGGTGTGGCTGGTGCTGCAATTGGTGCAGTCGCTGCAAATGCGATGGCCGATGACAATAACGGTCAAGCAGCTTCTGAAGCGCAAGCTCAACAACAGGAAGAGAAAGGTGGTATTCCAGGCTGGATCTGGATTTTACTTGCCGCTGCTGTTGCCTTCTTCATTTTCCGTAAGATGGGCGCAAAAAAAAAACTAGCCACTAACAATCCGTATGCGCCAAACAGCGGTGCAAACAATGCACCGTTTGGCCAACAAAATGCTGCACCTCGTGCAGGCAATGACAATACGAATATTTTTGGTAATTCTGTAGGCGGTAATTCAGCAGCTTCAAATGCTCCATTTGGTGCAGCTGCTGCAACGAACGCGCCTTTTGGTGCTGCCTATACCAACAGCGGCAATCAATTGCCTGATGGTACAGAACCAGCAACATTTTTACGTGTTGCACGTCAGCGTTTTAACCACATTCAATCGATGAATACGGCAAGCAACATTTCTGAAATTCAGCGTTACTTAACGCCTGACCTATACCAGTCTATGTATAACGACATTATGGCGAATAAAGATGAAGACGTTGCTGAGTTTTCAAACTTAAATGCTATGGTGGTCGATTCTGCGAACGAAAATGGTCAATACGTTGTAAGTGTGCGTTTTACAGGTACTGTTAGTGAAGACTTAAATAGCCTGCCACAGCCATTTGCTGAAGTATGGCATTTTGTTAAACCTGCGGGTTCTGATCAAGACTGGTTAGTTGCAGGCATTCAACAAGAGCAATAATGTAGACATTTAAGCATTCTTGCATTCTAAAATAGCGACTTCGGTCGCTATTTTTTTGCCTTTATTTCCCTCTTTTTTAATTCAACTTCAACTCAGCATGCTGAAAAATCAATAATTTTGTGAATACATTATTCTAATTATTAATAATAATTGTTATCATTTAGATTAACTTTAATACAATTTCCAAGCGCTTAAGTATTTTATGAATAGCTCACCACCTGAGGCACTCGTGCCCCCCCTCACATCTGCGCTGCCTAAAACGCGTAAAGACACCCCCTCTCTATTGACCTATCGCTTGATGATTTTCTATCGCTTTGCCCTCGCTTTAGTGGGCGGATATGTTGTCGCGATGCTATCTGCCATCGTAATCGCAGATGTGTTTAGCGAAGACCGTGGAACTGCAGCCATGAGTGCAACTTTAATTGCGTTTATCCTGTGGAGCTGTGCATTTATTTGGGTCTTTATGGTGAATAAAACCCTCAAAGCAACTTTAGGCATTGTGATCCCTGCGGTGTGTTTGTATGCCATTTACATGATGATGGGAAGCTAAAATGCGTGTTGATGCAAAAGTAGAGGGACCGCGCCAGTCCATGTCTTGGCTGCATACATGGGCTAGCCTAATCTTAGGTTGGTTGCTGTATGCTATTTTCCTGACCGGAACCCTGAGCTTCTTTAAAAATGAAATCAATGTCTGGATGACTCCTGAGCTGCATCAATCTGTTCCAGCCAGTTCACAAGTCCAACAAACTGAAGTCGCACTGAATTATTTACAGCAAAATCATCCGAATGCAGGTGCTTGGAATATTTTGCTGCCGAATACGCGTCAAAATGCCACATTAATTACCGTTCGTGAACAAGGTGAAGACCCTCGCGCACGCCGTGGTGGTAAACAAATCTACATTGATAGTGCTACAGGTGAAGTGCTTGAGCCGCGCGATACACGTGGTGGTAATTTTCTCTATCGTTTCCATTTTGAACTATATGGCATGCCACGTATGTGGACGCGATGGTTTATCGGGATAGCCACACTGTTGATGTTAGTTGCCATCATTAGTGGTGTGATTACTCATAAAAAAATCTTTAAAGATTTCTTTACCTTCCGTTCAGGCAAAGGACAACGTTCTTGGCTCGATGCACATAATGCAACCGCAGTATTTGCGCTTCCCTTCCACATCATGATCACCTTTAGTGGCCTGTTGCTGCTGTTATTTACGATCATGCCTTGGGGGATTGAACGTATTTATGAAAACCGTGGACAATTTTTACAAGAACAAAATCGTGCCTTGGTTCAGGAAAATAAACCTGAAGGACGTGAATCCACTCAAGGACGCGATGAACGTGGTGAACGCCCACAGCAAGCCCGTGCCAATTCTGCACAAAACCAAGGCGAAAATCGTGCTGAGAGCCGTGGTGAAGGTCGAGGAGATCGTCGCTCTAAACGTGAAGAGCAACCTAACGTTGCTGCGCCGTTGACCAACTTAGCGCCAATCGTGACTGCGGTTCAGGCTGAATGGAAAACTAATCCTATTAGCACCGTTAGCATCATTGCACCGAATACAGACCAAGCTAAAATTGAGCTACGTGCCTTACATGGTGAAAGTGTCGCATATCGTAATGTCTATGCAAGCAAACAATTTGATGGCGTAACAGGCAAAGACTTAACTGACGAAAGTGCCAAGTTAAAGCACCCTTCTGTACCGATGGGTATTTACAATGTAATGACTACGCTACATGAAGCACGCGGTGTAGATTTAGCACTACGTTGGCTGCTGTTTATTTCAGGGATTGTGGCACCCTGATGGTCGCTACAGGTCTCATTCTGTGGTGTGTAAAACGTGCGCCGCAACAGCAAAAACAAGGCTTTAAATCATTTGGCTACCGCACGGTTGAAGTGACCAATATTGCAGCGATTATTGGTTTACCCATTGCCTGCGCAGCATTTTTCTATGCCAACCGTTTTATTCCCGCACAGCTTGAAAACCGTTCGGAATTAGAAATTCGTAGTTTCTTTATTGTTTGGCTACTGACGCTCGTTTATGCGATTTTCCGTACGCACCGTCAAGCGTGGCTAGAACTTTTAGCTTTTGCCACAGCAATTTTTGCCTTACTGCCGATTGTAAACTTCATGACTGGTGGTCAACCGCTTTGGAATACCATGGCAAATGGTCAATGGATGATTGCATCCTTTGATCTTGCAATGTGGCTCTTGGCTATCTTGTTTGCCTATTCATTTTACAAAGTGAAAAAGCATAAAGGGCTGCCTGTTAAAAAAACGCGTGGCAAGAAGGAGGTTGACGCATGATGTTCTTTCTCCTGATTTGGGCACTGAGTAGCTTAGGTTTTTTTGCCTTGGCAAGCAGCATGTCTAAACATCAAAAGCAGTTTTACAGCAAAGAGTTAAGTGTGGGCCAAACACGGTTAGCCACGCTGATCGGCTGGGCGCTATTGATCATCGCCTTGATAATTTGCCTCTATCTTGGAACGCCGAGCAATAACATCAGTTATTGGTTTGGCGCGCTGACTATTGCGGCTTTATTTGTCGGGCTATGTATTAGTTATATCGCTGAATTTTTTTGGAAAATTATTGGTGCATTGGTTGTCGTATTTGTATTGTCAGCAGTGTTATTGAAATTTTAATTCTTTAGACAACATTCTCTAAACATTGAAAGCCAATCTTCGGATTGGCTTTTTTCATGCCAACAGATTAGGCTATGCCTATTCTGCTCTTTTGGATTACACATGTCTGAACTTTCAATCTCTCCTGCTTTATATAACCGCGCTATGGTAGGCAATAAAGATGCTCAATTTGAACTGGCTGAAATTTATATGCAAAGTGAAAATGATGAGCATGTTGAACTTGCTGAAGAATGGGCACTCAAAGCAGCTCAGTTAGGTCATGTAGAAGCCATGTATTGGCTGGGTGAAGGCTATGCAGTCTATGCCAAAGATATGCTCGAAGAAGATCCTGAAGAATCTAAAACCTATTTTGAACATGCGCACCGCTGGTTAGAACAAGCGGCAAAACATGACCATCCTGCTGCAATTTTAGAATTGGCCAATTTTTACCGTCGCGGCGATGTGGTGGAAAAAGATGTCGCTAAATCCATTGAACTTGTTGAACAATCTGCCAAACTGGGCGAAGTTCAAGCCATGCGTGATTTGGCTTTTATTTATGTCAATGGCTTAGGCATCGACGCCGATGAAGAAAAAGCAGATTTTTGGAATGAAAAAGCCAATGTGGCTGAGCAGTAATCCAATTCTTTTCTAAAAAATAAAGCCCATCTCATGATGGGCTTTTTGCTTTTAACAAAATGGCTCAGCTCGCCACATAGTCATTTACATCCACCGTAATGACTTGTCTGCAAATGCCCTCTGCCCCACGCTGCTGTTCAAATACGTCTGCTGGCATGGCAGCAAAACTGTCAAAGAAACTGATTTCTGCTTCGTCAATTTCATACACCAAAGAATGATTCCCCACGCCCTCTAGGGTGTCGTAATAGACAATCACAAACTGATTTTGTTCAAAAGCCTGCTGGATTTGTGCATAGCCAATTGCAGGTAATATAGGCAGTTCCAATTGATCCGCTTCTGCATAGCTGCGTTTTTCACTGTCTTGCAGCTCAGGATCATGCTCTGTGTAAAACTTTACTAGAAAGCCAAACTTTTTCAGTCCTACAGCCAAACCAATGGTTGTTGTGCCATGGCCAGCTTCATAAGCGCAAACTTCGATGAGCTGCTGAATGTCTGCATCTATACCTAAGTGCTGCAGCAACATCCACACTGCATAAATGCCGCCATTGGCTTCTAAATTTGCCAACTCATCAGGTATTTCCATCGACATATATCAAAACTCAAAATTGCTTATGGACGATGATAAACAAATCGCAGCAGTTTTGCCTGCAAGTTTTAATCCAGACCTGATTTCACATGCACAAAAATAATGTCCAAATCTTGTTTGGGCACAAAATTCTTTTCAACCATTTGAAACTGCGTAGCGCTGATTTTCTTCACTTTACCTGCCCAGCAAAAAGAAACCAACTCTCCTGCATCACGCTCGATAGTCAGTTTAAAATCTTGAATAGGCTTTGCCCAATTGGCACCAGTTTTTAAGATATAGCCCAGCGCTTGAAATGGTGCATGCTGTGATTTAGCCTTTCTGAGTCCTGCCTTAAAGTTTTGATCCATACAATAACTTTTATTATATTCATCAGGATATAAAGCCACAGACCCACCCACCAGCGGTGCATATTGATGCTGTACACGTGTGAGCGCATTGGCTTTAAACGTTTGCTTCCAGCTATAAATCACCTGAGATGACCATGAAATTTCTTCACTCAAATCTTTGGGCAATACTTTTTGCAGCGCTGCATTTTTACAGTTTCTAAGCTTTGCCTCAAAAGTTTTATATTCAACATCTTGCCTGCTCCACGGATTCAGCATGTTTTTTTCCGTAAACCCGCATTGCTTAAAACTCTCCGTCATATCAATCGGGGCTGTTTTCGCATTTTTTTGAATAAAAGTGCGCACGTGCATTTCAGGCTGAATCGTTTTTCCATTCACTTGAACTTTAAAACTTTTGAGCAGCTTTTCTGTATTGGCAAAATCAGATTCAAAGAAGTTTTCAACTTTTGGCAACGGAAATAAGACCGTTTCAGTCACATCTTTATTGCTTAAATTTTTGAACTGATAATCGACCTTAATGATTTTTTTACTAATAAACAGGTCTTCACTGAACATTTGAATGTCTTTACTTTTCAGATACTGTACACCGCCTGTTGCCACGTAGCCTGTTGAGTCGTTGGCCGCGACAATAACAGGCCAAAACATCAATAAAGCCATTACGGGTTTAATCATTATTCTTATACTCCTGACCGATTTATGAAATTTAAATATTCGCGACGTAATTTTACAGATCAAAAAACCTATAAGTCAGATATTAAGCATTTTCGGATTGGAACTCACTCTATTTCCAAGTACAATACTGCCCTAGTCGAGGGATGCTGCGACTTTCTTATAGGCACTAAATATAAGATCGCTAGGCTCGACGATTCGGTTGGACACTCGTTCCAATCAACAACGGCATCCGCGAACTGAATGATCAATTGTTTTTATTAAGGAGATCGTGATGAACGCGGTTAATGCTTCATTTACAGATTACAAAGTTGCCGATATTTCACTAGCTGACTACGGCCGTAAAGAAATCAAACTCGCAGAAGCAGAAATGCCAGCCCTAATGGGTCTTCGCAAACGCTATGCAGCGGCTAAACCGCTTGCTGGCGCGAAAATCCTAGGCTGTATCCACATGACTATTCAAACTGCAGTTTTAATTGAAACTCTAGTTGAATTGGGCGCAGAAGTTCGCTGGACTTCGTGCAACATCTTCTCTACTCAAGACCACGCTGCTGCTGCAATCGCTGCTGCGGGTATTCCAGTATTTGCTTGGAAAGGCGAAACTGAAGAAGAATACATGTGGTGTCTTGAACAGCAAATCAATGTAAACGGCACACCTTGGGATGCCAACATGATTCTGGACGATGGCGGTGACTTAACTGCACTTGTTCACGAAAAATATCCTGAAGTGATTGCTAAAATCCACGGTATTACAGAAGAAACCACTACAGGTGTTCAACGTCTTTACGAAATGCACCGCGACGGTACTTTAAAAGTTCCAGCGATTAACGTAAATGACTCTGTCACTAAGTCTAAAAACGACAACAAATACGGCTGCCGTCACTCACTTAACGATGCAATCAAACGTGGTACAGATATGCTTTTATCTGGTCGTCGTGCGCTTGTAATCGGTTATGGTGACGTAGGTAAAGGTTCTGCTCAATCACTTCGTCAAGAAGGCATGATTGTACGTGTCACTGAAGTTGACCCTATCTGTGCAATGCAAGCATGCATGGACGGTTTCGAAGTTGTTGCTCCGTATAAAAATGGCATTCAAACGGGTAAGAAAGAAGACATCAACCTTGATCTTCTTCAAAATACTGACTTGATCGTAACAACAACTGGTAACTACCACGTATGTGACGCTGCAATGCTTGATTCATTAAAAGCTGGCGCTGTAGTTTGTAACATCGGTCATTTCGATACTGAAATCGACACAAATTACTTACGTGGTTATAAGTGGGTTGAAGTTAAGCCACAAGTTCACCAAGTGTATCGTTCAGAAAATGAAAACGATTACTTAATCCTTCTTTCTGAAGGCCGTTTGGTGAACCTTGGTAATGCAACCGGTCACCCTTCACGTATTATGGATGGTTCTTTTGCCAACCAAGTGTTGGGTCAAATGCACCTATTCGCTGAAAAATTTGCTGATCTTCCTGAAGATCAAAAACAAGCGGCGATCCGCGTAGAACTTATTCCTAAGAAATTAGACGAAGAAGTTGCTGCTGCAATGGTTGCAGGTTTCGGCGGCGTATTGACGACTTTGACTCAAGAACAAGCGGACTACCTCGGTGTTCAAGTTGAAGGCCCGTTCAAAGCTGAGGCTTATAAATACTAAGTTTTATAAATACCTCTCCCTAACCCTCTCCTGAGCGTGCTTCAAGCACTGCTTTGAAGCTCAGCGCAAGAGAGGGAACTCTTCATTGTGAAAGCAAATTTGTTGTTAACTCCAAATAACTATTACTTTCATAATGGAAGTCCCTTCTCCCTCTGGGAGAAGGTTAGGATGAGGGGATTTTTTTAAATAAAAGTATTTATAAAAAAAGGATTTGAACATGTCAAAACAGATTCCTATTTCCTTTGAGTTCTTCCCGACCAAAACTGATGCGGGCGCGGAAAAACTTAAAGTTGTACACCAAGAACTTCAATTACTCAATCCTGAATTTTTCTCTGTAACATACGGTGCAGGCGGTTCTACCCGTGAACGCACTTTGTCTACATTGAATGATTTCAACGGTAAAGGCACACCGGTTGCCCCTCACCTGTCTTGTATTGGTGACAGCAAAGCACGTATTGCTGAATTGCTGGATTTGTATAAGTCACAAGGCATTGACCGTATTGTTGCGCTGCGCGGCGACTTGCCGTCTGGTCAAGTAGGCTTAGGCGAATTGCCTTATGCAACTGACTTGGTGCGTTTCATTCGTGAGCACACTGGTGATCACTTCAAAATTGAAGTTGCAGCTTACCCAGAAATGCACCCGCAAGCAGACAGCTTTGATCTCGACATCAAACGTTTCTGCGACAAAGCCAATGCTGGCGCTAATGCAGCACTCACCCAGTTCTTCTTTAATCCAGATGCCTATTTCTACTTTGTAGAGCGCATTCAAAAAGAAGGCGTGAACATTCCTGTCGCTCCAGGCATTATGCCGATTACCAATGCAAGCAATTTAATTCGTTTTGCTGATGGTACAGGTGCAGAAATTCCTCGCTGGATTCGCAAACAGCTTGCGACTTATGGCGACGACACAGCGTCAATCAAAGCCTTTGGTCATGAAGTGATTGTGAAACTTTGCGAACGCCTGATTGCTGGTGGTGCGCCAAGCCTGCACTTCTACACCATGAATACCACTGACCCTACACGTCAACTTGTGAAAGACCTCGGTCTTGCATAAGACATTTCGACCTTTTTGAGAGTAAAACTTTAATGCCACGTTTTTATATTGAAGCTGATTTAACTGTTGATACGACTGTTGAATTAACGGAAACAGTGTTTCATCACTGGGTAAAAGTTTTACGTGCTCAAGTAGGCGAAACAGCCACTTTGTTCAATGGGCAAGGTGGCGAATACCATGTTGAATTGGTTGAAGTCGCTAAAAAGTCAGCTGCCGTCCAAGTTTTGCAATTCAATCCAAGCAATCGCACACCACATTTTACAGCGCTCTTGGGTCAAGTGATGAGCAAAGGCGACCGCATGGATTATGCGATTCAAAAAGCGGTGGAACTCGGTGTTTCTGAAATTCAACTACTCACTTCAGAACGTTGTGAAATGCGTTTGAAGTACGATCGTGATCAAAAGAAACTCGACCATTGGCAAGGCATTGCTATTGCAGCTTGCGAACAGTGTGGTCTCAACATTGTCCCTAAAGTACTTGCGCCACTTTCCCTTGAAAAATGGTTGGAAAGTGATCTGCCGACAACCAAGTTGGTACTCGCACCCAATAAAGATGAAGTTGATGTATTAGCTGATGCTGACCCGTACTTTGCCTTACTGATTGGCCCTGAAGGTGGCTTGAGCGAAGCCGAGATCAGCGCCGCAAATGAGAAAGGTTTTGTGAACTGGTGTATCGGTGAACGTGTCCTTCGCACAGAAACTGCACCTGTAGTTGCACTTTCAATTTTAAATTATAAATTTATTTAATTTTTACTCGATAGTTCATCTGAAAGCATCAATGATGGCATCCTTGATATTGCTTTTTATTTGTAACGCAATTACCCTAGAGTCAATAAAAACAAATGATTTGTTACTAAGAATAAACAAATACTCTCAGGAACAATACAAATACAACGATCTAAATTTGGTTAAGGCAGGGTTTTTATATTCATGACGTATAAACAAGATGAATATATCAAGCAGTACAATCATACTGCTCAAATTGCGAACACGATTCGCCATAGCCGCTATTTTTTAGTCAGTATTCTGATTATTTGCTTATATATTTTTTCGATATATCAAATTTTTTATAAATCACCATCTTTATATTTCAATATTTGGTTTATTTTTACCGAAGTTTTTGTCAGTTTATGCTGGCTGATTAGCACCGTTTATTTTAAACCTGAACAATATTCACTGATGATTGCGCATCGTTGGCTACAATTTCAGTGTTTTTCAGTCGGTACGCTTATTGCGAGCGGTATCTTTTTAATTTTTTACTATTTACCTGCGACCAATCAAAGCTTTGAACCGATTCAGGCCTTAACGCTCTCAGCCCTACTCTTGATCGTGACGCAAACCTTTGGTTTGACCTATTTAACGCAAAAACTCAATTATTTTTGTTTAGCCTTTATCCCGTCTATCGTGCCGTATCTGATTGCACAGTTCTTTTTCTTAGATAGTTCAAATCACTTATTTAGCCTGAGTATTAATTTTGGGCTCATTGTGATTCTAATGTGCGCCATGACGTCATATCGGATTCACCGTCGTGTGTCGACCTTACATGCAAAAAACAACCTACTGGTTGATAGTGCCAAGCAACAAGTCAAATGGACTGATGAACTGTGTCAGCAGCTCCAAGATGAAGTCAACAAATCACGTGACATCGAATTACAATTACAACTAGGTAACCAAATCCTTGAACAAAAAGTCAAAGAACGGACCTTCGACATTGAGCAAATGAACAAGGATTTAGAAAACCAACAGGCCAATTTAGTCCTTGCACATGAAATTGCAGGTTTACGTCCTTGGGATTGGAATATCAAGGATCGTAAAATCGTTGTCACCAACTATAAGCAAGAAAAAACCCTTAGACATTCGAAAGAGCATCAGCAACAGTTACAACATGTGATCCATCCTGATGATATCCCTCATTTTAAGTCGGCAATGATTCAACATCTTCGTGGATTTAAAGACCGTTATGAGGCCACCTATCGGATTCAAAACAGTCAAGGAAAATGGAGTTGGGTACATGATATTGGACGGGTCATTCAACGCGATCAAGATAACCGCAAGCCCTTGCGCATGGTCGGTATTCGTCGTGATATCCATCAAGAACGGACATCTCAGGAACGTCTAAAACTTGCAGCCAGTGTACTCGAACAAGCTGCTGAAGGGATTTTCATTTTAAATGAAGAGCTGTGCTATATCGAAGTCAATCCGTTTTACGAACAATTAACCGGCTTTAACTACGACCAAATTATTGGTAAACATCTTTTTGATATCACAGCAAATTACAAATCAATTCAACGCAGTATGCACTACTCGATCATTAAACAAGTGCTGAAAATTGGTGAATATGATGGTGAATTGCACGAAAAATTTCTTTCAGGTAAAGAACTGACGCTGTGGATGCATATTAATGCGATTACTGATGATCAAAACCGCGTCACCCATTATATCGGGATTGTTTCAGACTTAACCGAACGTAAATTGCAAGAACAACGTTTATCTTATTTAGAAAACTATGACACCTTAACAGATTTACCTAACCGTTTTTATTACAACTATCAACTGCATCAATATTTAGTTTCACAGCAAGATTCGATTAAACAGTTGGCCGTTATTCGTTTAAACATCGACCGTTTCCGTCCATTAAATGAATATCTCAGCAACAATGGTGGTGACGAACTGTTACGCCAAGTCGCACAGCGTTTACGTCTAACCAATGCCGAAGCTCTGTTTGTAGCACACTTAAATGGCGATGATTTTGCGATAGTGTATGAAATTTCACACATCCGCCCTTCTGTGCAAGAGCATTGTGAACGCATCAATAAAGCCTTTAGCATTCCATTTAATATTTTTGGCCAAGATCATGTCATCACTTTATCGATGGGCGTCGCGTTCTACCCTGAGCATGGCCGTCAGCTAGATTATCTAAATAATTGTGCAGAACAAGCGCTGAGCGAAGCAAAAAATTTGGGTGGCAATACCACACGTTATTATTCCAATGAAAATACCGCATTATTAGAGCAAGGGATCTTCTTGGAACGCGACTTGCGTAAAGCCATTCAAAATAATGAGCTGGTGGTGTATTACCAACCGAAGATCAATTTCCGTGATAAAAATATTTATGGTTTTGAAGCCTTGGTGCGTTGGAATCACCCTGAAAAAGGCTTAATACCACCTGGCTTATTTATTCCTTTAGCAGAGCAAACCAGTTTAATTTCGGATATCGGGCGCTTTGTCCTGCAAAAAACTGCACAGCAAATTCGTTTTTGGAACAATTTGGGTTATCAAAATATTTGTGTATCCGTCAATATTGTCGCGCAGCAACTGCGCCGTGGACAATTGTTAAATGATTTAGATGAAGCGATAGATGCCAATCAAATTGATGGTGCCAGTCTGGAACTGGAAATTACTGAATCCTCTTTGGTCGAAAATCTAGATTCAGTACGTGAACTATTAAACGAAATAAAAAAACGTAAAATCAATATTTCACTTGATGATTTTGGCACTGGCTACTCATCTCTATCCTATCTGGCTGATTTTCCAATTGATATTTTAAAAATAGATCGCAGTTTTATCTCTAAAATTGGTGAAAATAAACAATTGGCCATCGTTAGTGCCATGATTGCCATGGGTAAAGCGATGGGCATGACGGTAGTCGCTGAAGGGATTGAAACTGAACAGCAGTTACAGTATCTACAAGACTTAGAATGTGACATTGCTCAAGGCTATTTTTTCTCTAAGCCACTGCCACAAGAAGAGGCAACCGTGTTCCTTGAAAATAATATCTCTTCGCCTGCTTATACTTACTTAATATAAGTCACTATGCCTGAGCTATAAGATTGTCTGAAAAAGACGCGACTTCGACTGTCCCAACTGTGCAACTAATGTTATATTCAAGCGGATAAAGCAAGCATTGCAGCTTTATATTGGATAAACAAAACACAATCGAGATACAGATGGACGATCAATCTTTAAAACAGCAGGCTTTGTATTATCACGAATTTCCAACTCCGGGGAAAATCAGCGTTACACCAAGCAAACAATTGGTCAACCAACACGATTTAGCCCTCGCATACTCGCCAGGTGTCGCTGCACCTTGTTTAGAAATTGAACGCGACCCATCTACTGCTGCACTTTACACAGCGCGCGGTAATCTTGTTGCTGTAGTCAGTAACGGTACAGCCGTACTGGGCTTAGGTAACATTGGTCCTTTAGCGTCAAAACCTGTTATGGAAGGTAAAGGCGTTCTATTCAAAAAATTCGCTGGTGTTGATGTTTTTGACATTGAAATTGCTGAAAACGATCCAGACAAAATCGTAGATATCGTTGCAGCATTAGAACCAACTTTCGGTGGTATCAACCTTGAAGACATCAAGGCCCCAGAGTGTTTCTACATCGAGCAAAAACTTCGTGAACGCATGAATATTCCTGTGTTCCATGATGACCAACACGGTACATCGATCATTGTGGGTTCTGCATTACTGAATGCACTTCAACTCAATGGCAAAAAAATTGAAGAAATCAAAATTGTCGCTTCTGGCGCAGGTGCTGCTGCCCTTTCATGTTTGAACTTACTTTGCGCACTTGGCGTGAAAAAAGAAAACATCGTTGTGGCAGATTCACGCGGTTTATTGACGACTAAACGTGAAGGCTTGGATGAATCGAAAAAGGCATACGTTCAGGACATCGAAGGCTCTCAGCTTGCTGATGTAATGGAAGGTGCGGACATGTTCCTTGGTCTTTCTGCAGCAGGTATTTTGACCAAAGAAATGGTTAAAGTCATGGCGAAAGATCCGATTATCTTTGCCCTTGCTAACCCAGACCCTGAAATTCTTCCTGAACATGCACATGAAGCACGTCCAGACGTGATTATGGCAACTGGCCGTTCAGACTATCCAAACCAAGTGAATAATGCACTTTGCTTCCCTTATATCTTCCGTGGTGCACTAGATGTTGGCGCAACCACGATTAATGAAGAGATGAAGATTGCTTGTGTACATGCGATTGCTCGCATGGCACATGTCGAAGCTGATGCTGCATCGTATGGTGAAAAATCTGCTTCATTTGGTCGTGATTACCTCATTCCCCGCCCATTAGATCAACGTTTGATTCTTGAGATTGCACCTGCAATTGCACAAGCAGCGATGGATTCAGGTGTTGCAACTCGTCCAATTCAAGACTTCTCTGCGTATCGTCAACGTTTGTCTGAGTTTGTTTATAACTCTGCATTCATGATGAAACCAATTTTTGCGCAAGCAAAAACTGATCCAAAACGCATTGCCTATGCTGAAGGTGAAGATTTACGTGTACTTCGCGCAGTACAAATTGCTGTTGATGAAGGTTTGGCAAAACCAATTCTTGTCGGTCGTCCAGCAGTCATTGAAGCAAACATCAAGAAATTAGGTCTTCGTCTTGAAGACGGCGTGAACATCACTATCGTCGATCAAGAGAAAAACCCTGATTATGATAAGTTTGCTGACGATTACTACAGCATCATGCAACGTAAAGGTGTAACGCCTGAATACGCTCAGCGTGAAGCACGTCGTCGTTCAACACTTATCGCGGCAATGTTGGTTCGTCATGGTGTAGCTGACGGTATGTTATGTGGTACTTATTCTAGCTATGACATTCACTTAGACTTTGTCAGCAATGTGATTGGACTAAAAGAAGGCCGCAATAACTTCTTTACGCTGAATGCATTGATGCTTGAAGACCGTAACTTGTTTATTGCTGATACTTACATTAACCGTAATCCAACAGCTGAACAGTTGGCTGAAATGACTATTTTAGCGGCTGAAGAAGTACGCCGTTTTGGTATTACGCCGCGTGTAGCATTGCTTTCTCACTCAAGTTTCGGTTCTGACCAAAATGATCCTAGCGCACAAAAAATGCGTAAGGTTTATGATATTTTGTCAGAAATTGCACCTGAACTTGAGGTTGAAGGTGAAATGCATGGTGATGCCGCATTGGATGAAAATATTCGTCATTTCGCATACCCGAACTCACGTTTTAAAGGTTCTGCGAACTTGCTGATTATGCCTAATCTGGATGCAGCGAACATTTCGTTCAACTTGTTGAAATCAACTTCAGGTAGTAACGTGACGATTGGCCCAATTCTTTTGGGTGCTGCAAAACCCGTTCATATTTTAACGCCAACAGCGACAACTCGCCGTTTAGTGAATATGACTGCATTGACTGTTGCAGAGATTCAAGAAAACGAAAAATTAGCACTCTAATTTAGTTGACCTGAACACACTTTGTGACTTGAGAAAACCTCTGTTCTGTAGCATGATTGCTCTAAGAATAGAGGTTTTTTCATGCAAGTTTATTTAGTAGGCGGTGCAGTTCGAGATCACTTGCTCGGGCACCCCTATCACGAAAAAGATTATGTCGTTGTCGGTGCAACGCCGGAACAATTACTTGCTCAAGGTTATCAACCTGTGGGTAAAGATTTCCCTGTTTTTCTTCATCCAGAGACCAAAGACGAATATGCCTTAGCCCGTACAGAACGTAAGTCTGGACATGGGTATCATGGCTTTGAATTTTATACCGACGTCAATGTCACACTCGAACAAGATCTCATTCGACGTGACCTCACGATCAATGCGATTGCCATGGATGATGCTGGCCAAATTTATGATCCCTACCATGGTCAACAAGATTTAGAGCGACGCATCCTTCGCCATGTGTCTGATGCCTTCGTCGAAGATCCTTTGCGAGTTCTGCGGATTGCACGTTTTGCAGCACGTTATAAAGCTTTAGGTTTTAAAGTGGCTGAAGAAACACTTGCGCTGATGCAAGAGCTTGCCAAATCTGGCGAGCTTGAAGCCCTCACACCTGAACGCGTATGGAAGGAAACATCCCGTGCATTAATGGAAGACCATGCAGATGAATATTTTGAAGTCTTAAGAGCCTGTGGCGCTTTAAAAGTCTTATTCCCTGAAATTGATGCGTTATACGGTATTCCACAGCGTCCTGAATATCATCCTGAAATAGACTGTGGTATTCATACCATGATGTCATTGCAGCAAGCCTGTCGTGCCAATTATTCTTTGGATGTTCGTTTTGCTGTACTGGTACACGACTTGGGCAAAGCACTCACTCCAGTAGATGAGTTACCACGCCATATCATGCATGAAGAACGTGGGGTAAAACCGGTTACCGAAGTCTGTGACCGTATGCGTGTACCCACCAATACCAAGCAATTGGCCATTTCAGTATGTAAAGAGCATTTAAAATGCCATCAAGCCTTGAGTTTAAAACCGGGGACATTATGGCGTCTGTTACAACGTATGGATGTACTACGCCGTCCTGAACGCGTAGAGGCCTTTGTACAAGCCTGTGAATGTGATTCACGTGGTCGCTTAGGTTTAGAGGATCGTGCCTATCCGCAAGCTCAATACGTTTTAGATGCCATGCAGGTGGTTCGTAATATTAAGGCTGCCGATCTTCCACCTGATGTATCAGGGCCGGATATTGGTGAAATGCTGATTGAACGACGTATCCAAGCCATTGCAGAACTAAAAACCAGTCAATATGCAGTTGAAGCATAATTAGAGCACCTTCGGGTGCTTTTTTAATTTACCTTTTCTATATTTTCCTTTTCTATATTTTTAAAACTTTAACTTTTGCAATATTTCACCTTGCCCTTTCAGATATAGATAAGCTTTGAAAAATATCTGCATTCACATCAAGGCTCATTCATCTATGCTCTAAGGAAAACAAACCATCGAGCTGACAATATGCATCCCCAAATTCGTCCACTACACCTCCCAAAAGATCTCCTCGACATTCATCAACTCACACTCCAATTGGGTTATGAAATACCACCAGAGCGACTCCAACAGCATTGGCAGTTGATTCATTTGGATAAGCATTATCAAACCTTGGTGATGACGGCTGATGACCGCGTCATTGGTTATGCAGGTTTTATCCAACAATACAGTTGGGAGTTTGAGGAAGGATTTATTCGGATTCAGGCTTTTGTCATTGATGCCCGTTATCGCGGTCAAGGTTTAGGGCGACGCTTCATGCAAGCCATTGAGCAAAGCGCTCGGCGACAAGGTCTAAAACGTATTTTACTCAACAGTGGTAATCGTCCTGAACGCTATGCCGCACATGCTTTTTATCAAAATTTAGGGTTTGAAGCCTATAGTTTGGGTTTTACTAAACATTTAAATTGATCGGCCAATTTTACCATCAGCCGATCAAGACATTTTTTAAGAAATATCAGCTGGGAAACTAATGACTTTTTCAAGTTTTAACTGATTCGTTGCCACCATTAGCAATCGATCAATGCCTAAGGCTATACCTGCACACTCACTCATATACGGTAATGCAGCAAGCAAATATTCATCAATCGGCATCACATGCAAGCCAAGTTTAGCGCGCTCTGCATTATCCGCCTCAAAACGACGGCGTAAAACGTCTGCATCAATCAGTTCATCATAAGCATTTGCTAACTCTAAACCTTCGATATATAGCTCAAATCGTGCTGCAACCAATTCACCATCTTCGTCCACACAGGTTTTCGCCAAAGAAGCCATTTCCGGTGGAAAATCTGTAAGGAACACTGGCGTATCAAAACCGAGGCTCGGCTCAACATAATGCGAGAACAATAAATCGATATAGCCTAAACGGTCTTCACCCAGATCTAAGCTTAGCCCCACACGACGACAGCAATCTTTCAGATCTTGTAAAGAAGCTTGTAACGGGTTCAAATCCAAACGATCCATAAAGGCATGCTTATAGCTCAAAATAGTTGGACGAACTTCACCAAAGCGCTGTTTCAAAGTTTCATTCAATAAGTCCGTCACTTCAAACATCAAGTCTTTTAAGCTAAAACCCGGACGGTACCATTCCAACATGGTGAATTCACTGTTGTGTTTACGTCCATGTTCATCATCACGGAAAACTTTACAGATTTGGTAAATAGATCCACTGCCACTTGCCAACAGACGTTTCATGGCAAATTCAGGTGAAGTTTGCAAATAATGCGTTTGCTTTTGACCATTCACATGGCGCTGAGCCTGTACCGATGCTAAATGCACATCGGTGACACCCGCTTGAGAAAGCACAGGTGTTTCCACTTCTAGTACATCACGTGCCGCAAAAAACTGGCGAATTTGAGCATACAACGTGGCACGTGCACGAAGTGCAGTGAGTTCACAACTCGGTTGAAAGTTCATTTGACTCATGCTGCTGGGCCTCCATGTGCAGCCCATTCACGGCGTAAAGGATAGGTTTTACGTAAATAATCAAAGGCTTTTTGATCCACCTTGCCGTCTTTTAGGCAAGCACGTAAGTTGGCATCATCACGAGCGATGTCATAAATATCTTTTAAATAACGCTGTAATACCGTCTTAAAGTCAGCACCCGTAAAATACTGCTCACAGACGGGCAACTGACTTTCAAAAGCTTTATTTATCGGTTGCTTGAAAGTTTGACAAAATACTTCATAGATCATCTGTGTGCCACGTGCTTTACCTTCCAAGCTATAGCCCGCAATATGTGGTGTCACCACGTAAATTAAATCTAACAACGCTGCTGAAATCTCTGGCTCATGCTCAAAAACGTCTAAGACCACTTTACGCTGTGTCTGTTGAATATCGGCAATTAAGGCAGCTTCTTCGACCACTGGCCCACGCGCGGAATTAATCAAGATCGCAGTTGGCTTCATAGCAGCAAGCGCAGCAGCATTGATTAAATGATAGGTTGGATGTTCACCCTCTTTGGTCAGTGGCACATGAGTACTAATCGCATCTGCACTTTTTAACAGTTCTGCAAATTCAACTTGTTTCACCTGATCAGATTGCACAAATGGATCATAGCCAATGACATTCCAACCGAATAATTCTGCCATGACGGCTAAACGTGAACCAACATTACCTAAACCAACAATGCCCAAGGTAAATTTTTCATTTGCATTCAACAATTCAGGTTTAACGTAAAGCAATGCTGTAATCACATATTCAGCAACCGCTTGTGCATTACAACCTGCGGCATTTGACCAAGCAATCCCCTGCTTTTCTAAAGCAGTAATATCTAAATGATCTGTTCCAATCGTAGCACTACCGACAAATTTGAGTGCGGTCTGTTGAATTAAGTCTGCATTTACCTGAGTCACCGATCGCACCAACAATGCATCGGCATCCTTGACATCTGCATGGGTCAATGTTCGACCTGCCGCTTGCTTTATTTCACCAAATTCGGCAAAAAAATACTCCGTAAATGCCAGATTTTCATCTGCAACGATTTTCATAGTTCATCTCATAGTTCCACTATGAATATGATAACGCGTTGCTCATGCCATGACTATTCTTCTGCACATAAGGCACAGCGCCATTTATTTATAAGCTAGATGATAGAAAATTATATTAGCGACAATAATCTGATTGCCGATCTTCAATTAAAGACAAGGCCGCCTGCCAAGCCGCTTGAATAATGGGCTCGGCCATCGGATTTTCAAACTGCTGCAACGTATGTTCACAAATCTTCGGACTTGGATAATGCAATGTAGCACTCGACAATGCTTTTACTTGAATTTGACAAGCTCGTTCTAAAAAATAAATTTCATGAAATGCCCGTGCCACACTATCTCCAGTCGCAAGTAAACCATGATTGCGTAAAATCATGCAGCGATAATGACCCATGTCATGCACCAACCTTTCACGCTCTTCAGTTGAAAAGGCTATGCCCTCATATTCATGATAAGCAATGTTCTGATAGAACTTTAACGCATGTTGTGAAATTGGTAATAAACCATGTTCCTGTGCAGAAACGGCCACGCCATCTGCAGTATGCGTATGAATCACACAATTAATATTTGCACGTGCATGATGTAAGGCAGAATGAATCACAAAGCCTGCAACATTCACCATCTTCCCTGCATCATAAGTTTCAATAATTTTTCCTTCATGATCAATTTTGACCAAATCAGAAGCCGTCATTTTGTCAAAGGTCACACCATAACGATTAATCAGAAAATGCTCAGGTTCATGACTTAAACGCAGGCTGATATGGGTATCAATTAAGTCGGTCATTTTATAATAAGCCATCAAGCGATACAGTGCCGCCAATTGACAACGCGCTTGCCATTCCAGTTCATGAATAAGCTCTGGTTTCTGCATGGATGAATTCCTTTTCTAAATCGATTGATCTTGTTTTCTGTTTATTGTGAATAATTAATAGCATGTCATATCCATGCTGTATATCAGCTTCGCCTGTCGAAAAAATAATTCAAAAATTTTAGGCAAAAAAAAACCCCAATGTAAAACATTGGGGTTTTTTGAATATGGCGGAAGCGGTGAGATTCGAACTCACGGAGGACTCGCGCCCTCGTCGGTTTTCAAGACCGGTGCATTAAACCGCTCTGCCACGCTTCCATGGCCGCTATCATATAAATAAAAATTCAGATTGGCAAATTATTTTGCCTTATTTTGAACACTTGGCGAATCGTTCAGACAAAATTTAGGCGATTGTAAAATTTTGGCTTAGAGCTGAAAAACAGATGCTCAATCAATATATATTAAATTAAGATCATAGCTAATTACATTGCCTCAATTTACGCATATAAAAAACCCTGATGTTAAAACATCAGGGTTTTTGAATTTGGCGGAAGCGGTGAGATTCGAACTCACGGAGGACTCGCGCCCTCGTCGGTTTTCAAGACCGGTGCATTAAACCGCTCTGCCACGCTTCCATGGCCGCCATCATATAAATAAATTTCAGCAATGGCAAATTATTTTGTAAAAAACACGTCCAATTGAACAAAATAAGAGCAGTTTGTTATTTTTCAGTACTTTCGCCCATTTCATAACGAATTGAATTGATATACCAACATTTTTTTCCCAGTGGGGTCAGGACTTCGACCTCATCATCCACTTGCTTGGACAGGAGTGCTCGAGCCATAGGTGAATCAATTGAGATATGCTGTGGATGATGATCATAAATTTCATCTACCCCCACGATCCTTAACGTTTTTTGTTCGCCTTCATCATTTTCAATATCGACCCACGCCCCAAAATAGACTTTCCCTTTTTGTTCGGGTGAATAATCGATAATACGTAGCTCCTCCAAACGTTTTCCCAAATAGCGTACACGTCGGTCAATTTTGCGTAACAATTGCTTATTATATTGATAATCCGCGTTTTCCGAACGGTCGCCAAGACTGGCCGCCCAGTTCACTTTTTTGGTAATTTCAGGTCGTTCTTCATGCCATAAATGTTGAAGTTCAGCGACCAATAAATCGTGTCCACCACGGGTAATTAAGTTAGATTTCATGATGATTTTTCGGCCTTGAGCAAGCGCTGATTTTTACAAAACATGCCTATTTTATCCTCCATTTCTACACAGGCAAAGTATATAAAATTTATTCGTAAACAAAATCAATTATTTATGTTACATATTTTAATATTTTTTCGTACAAAATTTGACAAGTATTTTTTTGCTTATTATTATGCGCACATCTTTTAGGCTTGTTTAATTTTTATCCAGTGTAGATTTTCTACACATTTCCCGAAAACCCCTAGTCATTTTTGAATGACGTCATGACTGCCCAACCCTTATTGAATTTATCAAACTTGAAAAAGTCTGAGGCGTGTTTGCCTTTGCTTTTTAGGGCATAAATTACTTGTAGCGGAGACAACATGCACAGTAGTTCAACTTCTGGGTCGAGGCTTTGCCTTAACTCTTTTAACTCTCTCCCATTTAAAGCGCTTGCACTCAGTACTGTCTTAATTCCTTTTCACAGTATTAATGCCAGCAAAACAGCTCATCAATATGATGCTGTCGTCAACAGTAATAAACTCACTGTTGTTGCCGTTGCCAATCCTGATATTGTTTTTCAGGATGGTAAACATCGACATGGTTTTGGTTACGACCTTGCACGTAACTATGCAGAAAGTTTAAATGTCCAATTAGATTTTAAAACAGTGAACGACAATGCCACTGCTTTAAAAATGGTTGCCAAAGGTCAAGCTAATTTTGCTATGACCACTGCCGGAATGAGTACCATTGAAGCCAAACACTTGATTTCATTTTCAGCCAGTTGTGGTGATACCGTTTCTTTGAAAAAAAATGGTTTAAACAGCAACTTAAACTGGGTATTTAAAAATGCAGACGATCCACTCAGCCAAACCGCGAGTGGCTTTATTTGCCGTGCCAAACAAAATGGCGCAATTGGACAGTTGGCATCATTCTACAACCGTAATGTGGTCAAACAAGATTCTTGGAATGTGATTCAACGTGATTTAAGTAAACGTATGCCGATCTATAAGGCAAGTTTTAAAAACACGGCCAAGCAATACGACCTAGACTGGCATTTATTGGCAGCAATTGGTTATCAAGAGTCTTACCTCAAACCTGACTCGGTATCCCCGACCGGTGTTCGTGGCATTATGATGCTGACCAACAGTACAGCAAAAGCCATGGGTGTGAGCAACCGTACAGATGCGACTCAAAGCATTCAAGGTGGTGCAAAGTACTATGACCAAATGTTAAACCGTTATAGTAACATTCCGTACCCTGATCGTAATTGGTATGCCTTAGTGGCTTATAACATGGGTCCTGGTGCTGTAAGTCAGATTCAAAAGCGCATCCAATCTCAGGGTAAAAACCCAAATAAGTGGGTGAATTTATATGCTTATCTAGACCGTAACAAGGCCAGCAATGGTCGTTATCGTCAAGCTGTGCAATATGTCACGCGTATTCGTGCGTATTTGGAACATATTAAAACCACACCACAACTGGTGAATATCTAATATGCGTCCACCTAACATTTACATGTGAGCGCACAAAAAAAAGCTTACCTTCGGGTAAGCTTTTTTCGTTTTAGACTTAAGCAGTTTGCTCAAGTACTTTTTTGAACAAATCTTTTTGCTCAGCACTTGGTTTTGCTGTTTGCAATGCCATCAATTGTGACATATCACCTTGTACTTTTATTTTGCCCGTCATAAACGCTTGCATCGCTGCAGCCATATCAAACTCAAGGAATACTTTACGTAAAGTTTCAGCATCCATGTTCAAAGTTGTTTTCGCGTTTGAAGATAAACCTTTTTTAATTGCACCACCGTCTAATGACAATTCAGTATTGCCTGCAGCGTCAGCAACCACAAGGTTAATTGCAAGATTAGCCAATGCAGGTGGTAAGTTTAAATCACCAGCTTGAGCTGTCAGAGTTTCTACAGTTGAAAACCAATCATCAGTTAAAAAAGCAGGCATGATCTTTCCTCAATTTATTTTGTTCGTGTGTGTTGCCGTTCCGGACAACATCAGTACAAGCATATTTTGCTTGAGGTTTGTTATAGCATGATCATTTGTGAAAAGGCTAAAGTTTTTTGTACGCACCGTTCAATATTTAACTGTTTAATAACAAAATGAGAAAAATCATAAGCATAAAAAAGGCATTCCGTAGAATGCCTTTTGCATGATAAGGTTTTCGGCTTAATCTGCCATAAACCCTAAGTTCACCATATTAATGCGTTTGCTTTCTGAATCACCTTCTTCAGTTGAACAACTTTCGCTATTTTTAAAGTCAAATTCGCGTTGTTCATCTAGGGCTTCAAAGTCGAATAACTCACGGTCAGCCAGTTGTGAAGGTGATACATTTTGCAACGCACCAAAAATACTGTGTAAACGTTTTGGAAATTCTTTATCCCAAGTACGCAGCATGTCATTTAACATCGCACGTTGTAAGTTTTCCTGAGAACCACACAAGTTACATGGGATAATTGGGAACTTACGCATTTCTGCATACTTGATAATGTCTTTTTCTTCCACATAAGCCAGTGGACGAATCAAAATGTTCTTTTTATCAGAAGACAATAATTTCGGTGGCATGGCTTTTAAGCTACCGCCATGGAACAAGTTCAAGAAGAACGTCGCCAAAATATCATCACGATGATGACCTAAAGCCACTTTCGTCGCCCCAATTTCTTGAGCAAAGCCGTATAACGAACCACGACGTAAACGTGAGCATACTGCACAATACGTTTTACCTTCTGGGGTTAAACGTTTAGTAATGCTGTAGGTATCTTTTTCTAAGATGTAATACGGAATTTTGTTTTCTTCTAAATAACGTGGCAATACTTCTTCAGGGAAACCCGGTTGTTTTTGGTCAAGGTTGACCGCAACCACATCAAAATTAATCGGTGCAATACGCTTAAACTGCAACAAAATGTCGAGCAAGGTATAACTGTCTTTACCGCCTGAAATACAGACCATCACCTTGTCGCCCTCTTCGATCATTTTAAAATCACGAATGGCATGACCGACCTGACGGCGTAGCTTTTTCAATAAACGATAATACGCAGAGCTAGTTGGTAGTTCTGGTTTGAAATTAAATCCTTGTTCGGACTCAACTGGCGAGAACATAGACGAGTTAAACCTAAAAAAAAATACCGCGCAATTTTATCCGATTCGCAGACTTCTCGCATCAAAAGAATGTAATTTCCGAAAAAACTAAAAATACTGTCATGATCACGTAATCCTCAGCGCATTATTTTATACGGTCGAGTTCATTTTTTAGGCGAAACGCTTATCTTTTGGACTTTTCCACAGTTGTCCACAAAAGCTGTGGATAACTTTGTGGATTTTAAATGACTTGACAAGGTGAGCTGCCCTTATTTTAAGGCTTCTATTTAAATTGATCATTTTTTGATCAATTTATTATCCCTTACTTATCAATGCTTTAGATGTGTCAAGTTATGCTCATTAAAAAAAAATAAATATTTTTTTTGATTATTGAATCATCAAAATGACTTGATTTTTACAAAGTAAAGAAGAAATCAGCCCTCGAAGCCTTTTCATCTGATTTTTTTTTGATAAACTCTATTTTAACTGTTTGGGGACAGAATTTTTTTCTTCACAATAAAATGAAAAACAATACTTGGACTTTGGGGCTGTTATTAAGTGGAAGTGTGGCTATCAGTTTAGCTGCACCGAGCATTTTTGCCGGCCAAACGATCTATCAATTACGTGAAAGTAACGGCACAACGCTACTAACCAATAAACAAGGCCGCTATAGCAATCTGAAAGTCGAGAAAAAAACCTACTATCCGGACAGTAATATCCATAGTTATAGTAACTGGGGCTCAAATGAAGCGTCTGTGTTGCCAAGCTATAGCCGTAATAAAAATGCCTTTGACAATATTATTAAACAAGCCGCGGCCCAACATGGTGTTTCCGAAGGTCTGATCAAAGCGGTGATGCATACCGAATCTGGTTTTAACACCAATGCACGCTCACCAGTCGGTGCGCAAGGTTTAATGCAACTCATGCCTGCCACAGCACGTCGCTTCAATGTATCGAATGCCTACGATCCACATCAGAACATTATGGCTGGTGCGCGCTATTTATCTTGGCTACTGAAACGTTTTAATGGCAACACCTCACTTGCCTTAGCTGGTTATAACGCAGGTGAAGGCAATGTCGCAAAATATGGTGGCATCCCACCTTTTCGTGAAACTCAAGACTATGTCCGCCGTGTCACTAGCCGCTACAGCAACCTATATGCTGGTAGTTTAAGTGTCTCGGGTTCGAGCAGTTCAAATAGCACTTCTAATAGTGGTCGGATTATTGCCAGTTCGGACAATTATCATGCTGCTGCCCCTGCTGTTGCCAAGTCACCGGCACGTCAAATTATTCAAACGGACAATGGTAGTTTTACCGATGCACCTTCAGGTTCATTTGCGACAGCAAATGCTTCTGCCTCAGCGCGCATTTATCTCAATGAATAAAATCACTGATTTTGTAAAATTGCATCTGTTTTACTAATTTTTCCTTGAAATTTTAAGACTTTCACCTCATATTGAGTTTAATGATTTTTATTTGTAAATCAGATCATTTTTCTATAATAAGAGGATTTACCCAATGATGCGGATTGGTTTGTTCTTGCTGACCAACCTCGCGGTACTGGTTGTAGCTGGCATAATCTTGTCACTCTTCGGTGTCGGTAGTTACCACGGTGCAGGCGGCTTAAACTTAGGCAACTTGCTCGTTATCTGTTTTGTGTTCGGTATGGTGGGTTCTATGATCTCACTATTCATGTCAAAATGGATGGCGAAAAAAACCACGGGTACAGAGCTGATTGACCCTAATGCACCACGTAGCCAAGCTGAAGCATGGTTACTCAACGAAGTTGCGCAACTAGCACAACGTTCTGGTATCAAAATGCCAGAAGTGGGTATTTTCCCATCGTACCAGTCAAATGCCTTTGCAACAGGCTGGAACAAAAATGATGCTTTAGTGGCGGTTTCTACCGGTCTACTGGAGCGTATGAACAAAGATGAACTCCGTGCCGTACTCGCTCACGAAATTGGTCACGTAGCCAATGGTGACATGGTGACCCTTGCTTTGGTGCAAGGTGTAGTCAACGCCTTTGTCATGTTCTTTGCACGTGTAGCAGGTGACTTTATCGACCGTAATGTCTTCGGTCGTGAAGATGGTGAAGCACCGGGTATCGCATACTTCGTCATTACGATTGTATTAGATATTGTCTTTGGTATCGCAGCGTCTGCTATTGTGATGTGGTTTTCTCGCTACCGTGAATACCGTGCCGATGAAGCTGGTGCGCGTCTAGCAGGTAAACAAGCGATGATTTCTGCCCTATTACGTTTACAAGCAGAATCTGAAATGCCAGATCAAATGCCAAAAGAAATGAAAGCCTTTGCTATTTCTGCGGGTCAAGAACAAGGTTTCAGCTTAGCTGCATTGTTCCAAACACACCCAACGATTGAACAACGTGTTGCGGCTTTACAACAATTAGATTGCCCATAATTCAGCATCTGATGTAAGTCGTAAAAAAGCCTCCCTATGGAGGCTTTTTTTGAGTCTAATTTTTTCTCAGAGCGTTTACTGTTTTATCAATCACTTTTCAGTTGAACAGCCTTTCATTGCTAGCACTCAAGCCACAAATCTGTCCTATCTACAATACCCCATTGGCCTTTAACCATTGCCAAAGCAATGAACCGCCCATGTAAATTGCAAAGATAAACACCAATAAGAAAATCATCCCGAGTATATCTGGGATATGGATCCATAACCATGCAATCACAGGGTTACGCCAAAAAGCCGATTGCTGTTGTTTCTCTTCGAATTTTTCATGTAAAAACGGATGTACCACATGTTGATCTGTACTGATTTGATATTCTTCACGTATATGCGTGTGTACGACATCTAAAGCTTTACGGCTCGGACGAATAAACACATCGAAGATCGTCCCCGCGACAGGAATAAACCCCACGACAGCATCCATAACCGCGAGTTTCATCACACCATTTAATTTGGCTTGTGGTACGCCAATCTGTTTGGCCTTATAGACGGCATA
Organism: Acinetobacter sp. YH16044; assembly: GCF_013417145.1. Classification (NCBI taxonomy): domain Bacteria; kingdom Pseudomonadati; phylum Pseudomonadota; class Gammaproteobacteria; order Moraxellales; family Moraxellaceae; genus Acinetobacter; species Acinetobacter sp. YH16044. Next base: position 124,092 of record NZ_VPEK01000001.1, on the reverse strand, counting down.
GCAGGTCAAGACGAATCCTGCAATATCACCAGCGACCGGAATGGTACTCAACGCTGCATCTGCACCTACCCCTTGTCGGGTAAATGGAATCCGAACCACAGAGTCCATCATATTGGCAAACTTTGCGAGATCGCGTTCAAGACGAATGACTTCTTGCTTTGACATTTTTTGTTTTAATGGTTCAGTCATGTTTTATCCAATAAAAACCGTGTAAATCACTGAGATTAAAACATATTAGAAGTCTTCAATCTGTAGCAAAATGCTAATCTCTATAAATTGAGCAATTGTGAAGCAATCATCAAATACACCACCACGCCTGTCGCATCACAAATCGAGGTCACCAAGGGTGCAGATGCACTTGCAGGATCGAGCTTCAACTTATTGAGTACAAAGGGCAAACTCATGCCAATTAAACAACCGAGCAATACGATACCCATCATACTTAAAGCCAAGACCAAAGCGACGGTTGCATCACCACGGTAGTAGCCTAAAATCGATACAGCAATGGCCATGGTTCCACCGAGGCAAAGCGCGACGAGCGTCTCCCGTCCCAACAAATAAAACCAATCTCGAATTTTTACATCCCCAGTGGCAAGCGCTCGCACCATTAAGGTCGCAGACTGTGAACCCGCATTGCCTCCACTTCCGACCAGTAAGGGTAAGAAAAAAACCAAGACGATATGTGCTGCAATGATGTCTTCATAATAGGAAATACCTAAACCGGACAATAAACTGCCAAAGACCAATATCACCAACCAGAACACCCGCTTTTGGTACAATTTTAAAATCGGTGCTTTATTAATGCTCATACCTGGTTCAGTACTCACCGCACTGGCTTTTAAAAAGTCTTCAGTGGTTTCAGCCTGTACCACATCCATCGCATCATCATAGGTGACAATCCCCATCAAACGCTGAGCATGATCCACAATCGGCAAGGCCATAAAATCATATTCAGCCAATTTTCGAGCAATACTTTCTTGGTCTTCATCTATCCAGCCGGTCACCACATCTTTGGTCATCACCTGTTGAATTCGTGCATCACGGTCAGCCTGCAAAATTTGCCGCAGTGAAATCACCCCTTCTAATTGAGACTGATCATTGGTGACATAAATTAAATATAGGGTTTCACGGTCATGCGGTTCATGGCGCAAGGCCTCTATGGCTTGTTGCATGGTAAAGTCAGCAGGCATACTGACATAGTCTGAACTCATGATTGCACCTGCAGACTCTTCTGCATATGCAGATAACGCCTTTAGATGCTCTTGGGTATCTTGATCAAGTTGTTGGTAAATTCGATCTTGTTCTGCATCAGTTAAACTTTTATATAAGTCCGTTGCATCATCAGAATGCATATCATCAAATAGTTCAATTTGTAGACGCAGTGGATAACGTGAAATCAGCTGTCGCTGTGACTCAAACGGGAAAAACTCAAATACCAAGCCTTGATGGTCTAAACCTGAAAGTAACTCGATTTGATCTTCGATTGGAAATTGCTGAATTAAACGGGCCTGATCAGCGTAATTCAGAGGCTGTAAAGCGAAAACTGCTGCTGCATAATTTTGTTGTTGCAGCAAAGCGGAAATTTCACGCTGTCTTTGTATTAAATCCGCCATTCAACTCACTCTTATTTTAATCTTTCTATGTAGTGCACATTTTGAAGGATAAACTGAAGAGTTTCAAATCTCTTCAATATGTTCTCGGTGAACGTTGTTTGCGAAAATTCTCTGTGCAAATTCTCTGTGCAAATTCCCTGTCGAAAGTTTGATGACATAAAAAAGCCACCGCAAAGTATTCAAGCTTTAACGGCGGCTTTTAGTGGAGCGATACGCTGTGCGTGAATTATTTCTAAGTTTCAGACACCGGCTTGATTTTAAAAATAGATCGGACCATCACATACATAAACGGAATAAAAATCAGCACCAAGACTGTACCGAATATTACCCCACCGAGTACGCTTACCCCGATCTCTTGACGACTGGCTGCACCAGCACCAAAAGCAAGAACTAAAGGAACCACCCCTGCACCAAATGCTAAAGAAGTCATCAAAATAGGACGTAAACGTAGTGCTGCGCCTTCCATTGCAGCCTCGATCACATGTTTGCCTTTTTCTTGTGCCATCGCTGCAAACTCTACAATCAAGATCGCATTTTTACAGGACAGACCAATGGTCGTCAGCAAGGCAATTTGGAAGTAGATGTCATTTGGAAAACCAGTCATGTAGCTAAACAAAATATTACCGCCAATCCCGAGTGGAATCGCACTCATGACTGCGGTTGGAATGCTCCAACTTTCATATAGGGCGGCAAGACAAAGGAAAATAAATCCAATCGAGACCAAATACAGCCAAATCGCTTGATGACTTGATTTTTGCTCTTCAAAGGATAAACCACTCCATGCCACGTCCACACCAGGCACCTGATCGACTAAGGCTTTCACATCCTGCATGGCTTGTCCACTTGAGACATTTTTGGCTGTATCCGCTTCCATTTGTAACGCGGTATACCCCATAAAGCGATTGACGACTTCTGGACCGCCACTCCAGCCAATGGTTGAAAAATTACTAAATGGAATCATTTCATTTTGGTCATTACGTACATGCCAATAAGCCAAATCTTCTGGTTTAGAACGGAATTCGGCATCTGCCTGCATCATGACGCGTTTAATACGTCCACGGTCAATGAAATCGTTGATATAACTGCCGCCCCATGCACTACTCATGGTGCTATTAATCGCATTTTGCGTTAAACCCATGGCCATCGCTTGTTTTTGATCAATATCAACTTTCAGTTCAGCTTTGTCTGGGTTAGAGCGTTTGTCTAAATTTTCGAAACTACTGTATTGTGCGGATTTCTGTTGCAAGCTTTTAAATTGCGCATCGAGATAAGCTCGACCTTCACCATTCATATCTCGCAGCCAAAACTCCAGACCATCGGTTTGACCAAGACCATTGACTGAAGACGGCATGCTGACATTGATTTGTGCATTGTTGAACTTTTTAAAATGTTTCATAGCACGCTCACGAATCGCTTGCGCTGAATTGTGTTGTCCTGAACGTTCATCCCAATGCTTCAGTGCAATAAAGCCTTGCCCTAAGTTTTGACCCGTACCAGAAAAATTTCGTCCATAACGAATCATCACCAAATCGACATTTTGCTTTTCTTCAGTCAAAAAGTACTGTCGAATTTGTTCACCAACCTCACGACTTTTAGACATCGGTGCACCTTCTTGTAATTTAAGTTGCACACTCAAAATGCCTTGGTCTTCACTTGGAATAAAACTGGTCGGCAAAGCACGATAAAACAAAGCAAATACCGTAATGAGCCCCGCAAACAAAACCACCGTCCATAAGCGATAACGAACCGTGGCTTGTGCGACTGCTAAATATTTGGTTTTTAAAATCTCTAATTTGGCGTTAAACCAAATCGCCCAGCGCTGTGGTTTCGGATTGGGTTTTAAAATTAAGGCACATAATGCAGGGGTTAAAATCAGCGCAACCATCAATGACAAGCCCATTGCAGCCACAAGTGTGATGGAAAATTGTCTATAGATCACACCCGTTGAACCACCAAAGAACGCCATAGGAATGAAGACAGCGGTTAATACCAAAGTAATCCCGATTAACGCCCCGCTAATTTCATGCATCGACTCTATGGCCGCATGCTTTGCCGTTAATTGTTGTTCATGCATTAAACGTTCGACGTTTTCTACCACCACAATCGCATCATCGACCAACAGACCGATGGCCAGTACCAATGCAAACAACGTGAGCGTGTTAATGGTCATGCCCAAAGCATATAAAATCGCTAAAGTCCCAAGAATCACCACAGGCACGGTAATCGCAGGAATCAGTGTTGCTCGCCAATTTTGTAAGAAGATAAACATCACCAAAACCACCAGTAAAACGGCTTCAAATAATGTTTTCACCACTTCTTTAATCGATTCTTGTACAAATGGCGTGTTATCCCGAGGATAAACAATTTTATAACCGGCAGGTAATTGCTTCGCTAACTGTTCAATTTCTTGCTTAATTAAGGCAGAGGTTTCAAGTGCATTTGCCCCAGAAGCCAATGAGATCCCCATCCCTGAAGATGGATAACCATTAATGGTATTCACCCCTGAATAATTTTCCGCACCCAATTCAACACGTGCAACGTCTTTTAAATAGACAAAACTGCCGTTTCGTGCAGATTTGACAATAATATTTTCAAATTCTTCAACTGACTTTAAACGTGAACCTGAAGTGACTTTTGCATTGAGATATTGATCCGATACACTCGGCAATTCACCTACGGCTCCGGCTGCAACCTGCGTATTTTGTGATTCAACAGCCGCACGGATATCACTGGGCATAAGGCTATATTGCTTTAACTTCAGTGGGTTGAGCCAAATGCGCATGGCAAATTGCGAACCAAAAACATCGACTTCACCGATACCCTCAATTCGAGCAATGTCCTGCTCTAGATGAGTCATCATATAGTCACCAAGTTCGATATTCGAACTCTTGCCAGTCTCATCATAGAGGCCGATAACCATATGGGTATCACCCAAAGATTTATAGACATTTACCCCTTGGCGCTGCACATCTTCAGGCAGCCGATTGATTACTCCATTTATGGCATTTTGTACTTGTACTTGAGCGGTATCTGGGTCAGTGCCATTTTCAAAACTGATGCTGATCCGGCTTCGACCTGAAGAGTCGCTGCTTGAACTAAAATATAAAAGATGATCAATTCCTTTAATTTGTTGCTCAAGAACTTGTGTGACACTTTCCTCGACTGTTTCTGCTGACGCACCGCTATAACTTGCACTGACCGTAATTCGTGGTGGTGCAATATCTGGATAGCGCTCTACCGGTAAATTGAGGACAGCAAAAAGCCCGAGCGCCATGACGATGATCGCCAAGACACCTGCAAAAATCGGTCGATAAATAAAAAACTTAGACAGCATCAGCCCATGTCACTTTTCAATTAATGAAATAAAATGTGTTGATTGATTTTTTCAAAAAATCTTATTGATAATCAATCACAATGTGCTTGATTACAAGCCTAGACTACATAAAAACCTTGCTTGAAGCGAAATATGTAGAAAATATGGAGAGCCTCCATTTCAGCTATTTTAGTAAATTTATGTGACAAAACCGCCTCTGTCATGAAGTCTTAGCCACTGCCCTGCAATGTATGCCTGCAACATCATTCATTTATATAAAAAGATGCCGAGGCAGCCATGCAAAAACAATTAACAAAGCAGTTGAATATAGCGACAACAAGTAAAGTAAAATCCTCATGGGGCGTGTCTTCACTGCTCCTTTTTAGCGTTTTTGGTTTATCTGCATGTAATTCGGATGACGATAAAACCCATGCCACCAAGCCCCCTGTTTTGCCTGATACAGGTTTTGTCATTGTTGGGCATCGCGGTGCCAGTGCTTTGCGACCTGAGCATACCCTTGCCGCATATCAAAAAGCGATTGACGATGGTGCGGATTTTATCGAACCCGATTTAGTGCCAACCAAGGATGGCTATCTGGTTGCGCGCCATGAAAGTGAAATTTCAGGGACAACCAATATTAGTACGCTGTCACAATTTGCGGATCGAAAAACCACCAAAAAAATCGATGGTATCGACTATACAGGATGGTTTACGGAAGACTTTAATTTGAATGAACTGACTCAAAATGTAAAAGCACGTGAGCGTATTGCTCAATATCGCCCTAATAACACTCAATATAATGATCAATACAGCATCCCAACGCTCGAACAAATCATTGAACTTGCCGAAGCTCATTATAAAAAAACTGGAAAAATTGTTGGTTTATATATTGAAACCAAGCATCCAACATTTTTCCAACAGCAAAATCTAGCCATGGAAGATCGTTTACTCACCACGCTTGCCAAATACAGTTATACACGTGATATCGCGCCTGTATATTTACAGTCTTTTGAAACCACCAATCTTAAATACTTACGTGATCAACTCACGCAAAAGAAAACCCTCAAACATGGCAAAATTATTCAATTATTAGATAGCCCAACTGCCATACCGGGTGACTTACAGCAACAAAGCTCACCTCAAAATTATGCAAGTTTAGCCACTGCAGAAGGCCTAAAATCAGTGGCAAAATATGCAGATGGTGTAGGTCCAAGTAAAACCTATATTTTTTCAAACACTGAATTTAAACAAACCAATTTTGTCAAAGATGCCCATGCTGCTGGTTTGAAAGTCCATCCTTATACGCTCAGACCTGAAAATGGTTTTTTACCTGACTATTTAAAATGTAGCTCAGTGGCAACCGAACGTTGTGATACCGGTGCGGCTAAAGAATTTGAAAACTTCTATAAAGCTGGTGTAGATGGTGTATTTGCAGATGATCCGGGACTGGCGCGTAAAACCTTAACACAACTGCAAAAGCCCTAATTTTCCTAAAATGAAAAAAGACGCCAAGGCGTCTTTTTTATTGTTAAACGGAAATCTTAAAGTGGGTTTGCCAAATATTCTGCGGCTGACTGCGTTGCCACTGGCTGAGGTGCTGGAGCTGTCGGAGCTGTCGGAGCTGTCGGAGCTGTCGGAGCTGTCGGAGCTGTCGGAGCTGTCGGAGCTGTCGGAGCTGTCGGAGCTGTCGGAGCTGTCGGAGCTGTCGGAGCTGTCGGAGCTGTCGGAGCTGTCGGAGCTGTCGGAGCTGTCGGAGCTGTCGGAGCTAAATTTAGCGGGTTCCAACGGAACTGACCATCATTTATTTCACTAATTTTACCAATACCCGGAAATGGTAAATGTGCAAATGCAACGAAGGTTTGCTCTTGAGCAAAACGTTTAAAAATTGCTAAACGAGTTTCACTGGCTTTGACCGGATCGACATCAAAATCGACAGATAACTTGGGTTGTTCAAACTGTAAATGATACGAATGAACCACATCACCGAGGATAGCAAAACTTTTAGCTTGCGACTTTAAGATAAAAGAATAATGCCCTGGTGTATGCCCAACACTCGGTAGTACTTCTAATCCATTAATCACAGAACCAACGCTAAAAGTCTTAAAACTCCGCATGGTCTGATAAGGCGCAATCGCAGCTTTAATTTTTGCAACGGTTGCTAAATAACCGTCACGTTTTTCGGCAGCTAAAGTGTTGACGGTGCTTTCACTTAACCAATACTGACTTTCTTGTTCATTGACGTAAATCGTTGCATTTGGAAACACGGCCTTACCTTGTTTCGCAATGCCACATGTATGATCTGGATGTAAATGGGTTAAGAAAACACTGCGTACACGATTAAGCTTATAGCCGGCCGCTTCAATGTTTTGTGCAATAGAACCTAAGTTTGGTCCAAAACAACTGGCTGCACCACTATCGACAAGACTGATGCCGCCTTGTCCATCATCAATCAGGTAGGCATTGACACTGGTTTGTATGCCTTTGCTCTGATCAACCGCAAGCTTTTGAAATAAGGCACTGACTTCTTCTGGAGTTAAGTTTTGTTTAAACAAATCAGGACTTAATTCGAGTGTCCCATCTTTTAAAGCGATGACTTTATATGCACCCACTTGGAAAGGATAAAATCCCATGGGCTGTGTCACATTCGATTTGATTTCCGTTTGAATAACTGCCGGCTCTGCACTGACAAACTGGCTGGTTAAAAGTGTTGCTGCAAGCACAGCAAAACTAAAGTTTTTCATTGTTGACCTATATCACTTTTATTATTTCATGCAATGAAGCAAAGGCTTCAAAATTAAAAATTTTAAACGCCTGTATTGTGCCTGAAATTCAGGCAAATTTTAAGTCCAATACTGGATAAACATAGCACTAACTTGATATAGGCTTATGTAAATCATCCTAAACTTTAATGCCCAATAAAATAAAAACTGAATGCAAGAAAACTTTAAGCTTGGCATGCTATATTTTCGCCAGTTTTTAAATCTATACGTCTGTACAGTACTATGAGTGAAATTTCCCCGTTTAAAGGTAAATCTGGACTTAAACGAATTTTAAATGCAACGCAATATTCCCTCGATGGATTCAAAGCTGCTTATCAAAATGAAGCTGCATTTCGACAAATTGTCTGGATGAATATGGTGCTTATTCCCACCAGTTGTTTTCTCGATGTCAGTCGTGCTGAACATGCGCTTATGGTGGTGGTGTGTTTATTTGCCTTGATTGTTGAGTTATTCAACTCTGCCATTGAAGCCGTTGTCGACCGGGTATCTTTAGACAAGCATCCACTTTCTAAAATTGCCAAAGATATGGGAAGTGCAGCTCAATTTGTCGCTTTAGCAATTATTTTTTTTACTTGGTTAATTATTCTTTTGCCTTAAATAAAGGCTGTCTCACTCTATTTGCAGGGTTATGCCCTGCTTTTTTTAATTCCTTATTTCTGTTTTTTAAGTAAAATTTACGCTTCCCTATGCACATCTACTGATCCATCGAAATAAGCCAAAAATTCAAACTATGAAATCATTGGCTTAAACAAGATTAGAGGGGGGAAAATAGATACACATTCATTGAGCAGACCGCTTCTTAAGGACGCTTTTACAAGAAAAGATAAAACCTATTTTTTCGGACTTTTAAGCTTGAACACGTTAAAATGCCTTGAGAATTTTGTGCTACTTTGAAATGAATCATGACTTTGAGCACCACCAGCCTTCGCAAACAACTCCGCAAGCAGCGTCGTAGCCTAAACCTATGGGCCCAACGACAAGCTGAACAACAGGTCCTACAGCGTTTAATCCGACTCAGTCATTTTCAGCGCAGTCAGCATATAGGCGTGTATTTACATGCATTCGGTGAAATTCACACTCAACAGCTCATCCACTACTGTTTTTCGCATCAAAAACACGTGTATTTACCCATGATTTGCAACATGAATCAGCAACTGGTTTGGGTTGAAATCTCACGACATCAATACATCAACAAACGTTTTTCTCATCACCCACTCGGCATGAAAGAGCCTATGGCGAGTCGTGGGAAGCATGTTTCTCATCTTGACCTTTTAATCATGCCCTTGCTCGCTTGCGACAAGTACGGCACACGTATTGGCATGGGGGGTGGCTTCTACGATAAAACATTAGCAACAGCTCACTCTATACCCTACCGTTTAGGACTTGGTCACGATTTTCAACTCATCCAAGACCCCTTAGTCCGAGAAGCATGGGATCAACCGCTAGATGGCTTTATCAGCCCATCTCAAACTTTAAGTTTCAAACGTTAATTTGATATTTTTGACGCTGAGTTACACTTAAAAATCACATATTTAGTCATTTTTTATACATTTTAATTGGCATGACCCTTGTAATTTAAAAAATACACATCACTATAAAAAACATGGCAACACCGTTGTCACTCATTAGGAGTGCCCATGTCTGAGATTATTATGAATGAAGAAAGCTTGGAAACTACAATTCCGAGCGTATTACCGCTTTTAGCGCTACGAGATGTGGTTGTATATCCTCACATGCAAATTGCACTGTTTGTGGGTCGCGAAAAGTCGATCAATGCAGTCAATGTCGCACGTGACAGTGACAATCTTGTATTCGTAGTTGCACAAAAAGATTCGCTTACAGAAGAAATTGATCACGACAATTTATATCAATACGGTACTGTCGCGAAGATTGTGCAAGTTGTGAATCATGAGAATGATGAAAACTGTATAAAAGTACTGATTGAAGGCTTATATCGTGCCAAGCTAGAAAAAATTATCGATGCCGATGATTACCTGACTGCCGAGCATTCATTAAGCCCAATGACGGTTTCTGTAGACTCAGAAACTCAGAATAACCGTGTCGAAGAATTACGTACCTTATTTGCTCAATATGCAGAAGCAAAACTGCGTAATGCACGTGAATTGATTGCAGCAGCCAATAAAATTGATGATTTACTGCAATTATTATTCTTCGTAGCAACACGCGTGCCTTTGAATATTGATGTCAAACAAAAATTCTTAGAGCATGATGAATTTGAAGCACATTTAGCTGAACTCATGACCTACTTATTACAACAGTCAGAAGAACAGCAAATTGAGCAAACCTTACATGATTCTGTAAAACGCCAAATGGAAAAGAATCAGCGTGAATACTTCTTAAATGAAAAAATGAAGGTCATTCAACGCGAACTTTCTGACATGAATGGCGGTGCTGAAGATGACGTTGCAGAAATTGAAAAACGTCTAGCTGAAGCCGATTTACCTGAACATGTACGTAAAAAAGCTGAAAATGAGTTCCGCAAGCTAAAAGCGATGCAACCTGCTTCAAGCGAAGCTGCTGTCGTGCGTAACTACCTAGAAGTTATTTTAGATACGCCTTGGAACAAAGCTAGCAAAGTCAGCATTAACCTTGCGAAAGCTCAAGATATTCTTGATGCCGATCACTATGGTTTAGACGACGTGAAAGACCGCATCGTGGAATACCTTGCTGTTCAATCACGTGTGAAAAAACTTCGTGGTCCAATCCTGTGCTTAGTTGGTCCTCCAGGTGTTGGTAAAACTTCACTCGGTGAATCTGTTGCCAAAGCGACTGGTCGTGAATTTGTCCGTATGGCGCTTGGCGGCGTGCGTGACGAAGCTGAAATTCGTGGTCACCGTCGTACATATATCGGTGCGATGCCCGGTAAAATTGTGCAGTCTTTGACAAAAGTTGGCGTAAAGAACCCACTGTTCTTACTCGATGAAATCGACAAGATGGCGCAAGACTACCGTGGTGACCCTGCTTCAGCATTGCTTGAAGTCCTCGATCCATCACAAAACAGTAAGTTCAATGATCACTATTTAGATCTTGATCTAGACCTTTCTGAAGTGATGTTCATCTGCACTGCAAACAGCATGAATATTCCAGAAGCTTTGCTTGACCGTATGGAAGTGATTCGTCTACCGGGTTATACCGAAGATGAAAAAGTGAATATTGCTGAACGTTACCTTGTTCCAAAAGCCATCAAGAACAACGGTCTACGTGCGAAAGAATTAACCGTTCACGAAGAAGCCATCCGCGATATCGTACAACGTTATACACGTGAAGCCGGTGTCCGTAGCTTAGAACGTGAAGTGTCTAAAATTGCACGTAAAGTGGTAAAAGAAGCAGTGAGCAAGAAAGCGAAAAATCTTCAAATTGAAGTGAATTCGAAAAATCTTCCTGACTACTTAGGTCCACACAAATTCGACTTCGGTATGGCCGAAGAAGAAGCTGAAGTGGGTCGTGTAAACGGCTTGGCTTGGACATCTGTTGGTGGTGAACTACTAACAATTGAAGTTGCAGCAGTGAAAGGTAAAGGCAAGTTCATTACCACCGGTTCTCTTGGCGATGTCATGAAAGAATCGATCACAACAGCGATGACCGTTGTACGTACCCGTGCAGATGAACTAGGTATTGAAGCGATTCGCTTTGAAGAAACAGATGTACACGTGCATTTACCAGAAGGTGCAACACCGAAAGATGGTCCATCTGCTGGTTTAGCCCTAACTACCGCTCTTGTTTCAGCTTTTACAGGCATTGCAATTCGTCCAGATATCGCAATGACTGGTGAAACCAGTCTGGGTGGCCGTGCAATGCGCATTGGTGGTTTAAAAGAGAAACTTCTCGCTGCTCACCGTGGTGGCATTAAGCTTGTCTTTATCCCACAAGACAACGTTCGTGACTTGGCTGAGATTCCAGACAATGTCAAAGAAGGTCTAGAAATTAAACCAGTGAAATCGATTGATGAGATTTTACCACTAGCCTTGGTTGATATGCCTAAACCTCTTGCAAAGACACCGATTGTCAAAGCAACTGAAGGTGGCAAAGCTGCTCGTCACTAAGCGCTAGCAACTCGTAATAAAAAAGCCCTGTTTCGACAGGGCTTTTTTATATCCATTTTTTTCGTGCTGAATATTCGGAACTTTTCATTCAAATCCTTCGCAACTATTAGACTCAAGACTCAAGACTCAAGACTCAAGACTCAAGACTCAAGACTACAGCTACAGCTACAGCTACAGCTACAGCTACAGTTATTGTGGATCACTATTTCAAAGTCGACATCAAGATCAATAAGAGCCAATAAGAAAGTCTTACAATATTTGCATGCTATTACTTGAAATATCGCCCTCTATCCCACATATATAGTAAAGAGATATACGCGCTGTATGTTTCTTTATTGGTTCCAATCACGTCTAAAAGCGTGATGATCATTGGAACAAGATGGTCATCTACATCTCCAGGTAGATGACCTTTTATCGCAGTCCACAGGCTTTCGGGGCTGCGTTTTTTATGTCATGTTTTTAAAGACATGCTATTTCAAATTTAAGATGGTTTTCACCAAACCATCAATCACTTGAGCCATTTTGTCTAAGTTTAATTTATCCAGGGTATCTTGCTCAGTGTGATAGTGCTTATTACGATAAAATGCCGTATCAGTGATCATCATCGCCGGCATATCAAATTGCCAATAATTCATATGATCTGAAAAATCCACACCCTGAATAAATGAGGGTGAAATCAAGCGTTCACATTGCAACTGCTTCAAAGACTCCATCGCCGCACAATACGATGAAGTTAAGTCACGAGACTGAATATTCCCCACCGATGCAATAAAATTCGTATGTGATGGATAAATCCATTTCAGTCCAACTGGATATTCTTGGGTGACTTTGGGATCAAAATAACCAATCATTTCCAGAATATACACACCTGAAATTTTATCCTTTTCCTTTGCTACCGATTTTGCATGGATAAAACTGCCCATCGACTCTGTTCTAAAATACGGCGGCTCTTCAAGGGTATAAAATACAAATTCAATATTTTGTTTTAATCGCGCTTTTTCAGCCGAAAGAATCCGAGCAGCTTCGAGTACACCTGCAACGCCAGAAGCATTGTCATCAGCGCCATGCTGCTCCTCAAATACATCGTAGTGCGCGCCAATGATCACTCGGTTGCTATGCCCTGCATTTAAGGGACAGACCACATTACGGTATGGTTGGCTATTGACGGTATAGGTTTGAAAACGGCAATTCACACCAAATAAACGCATCTGCTCACGAATCCAAGCAGACACCCGATTTAACTCTTGAATGTTCTTATAGTTACGATATTCAGCTTCATTACCAATAATTTGCTCTAAATAGACTTTTAAATTATCCGGTTCAGCGGTTCTAATATTGTTGGCATACGCCGCAAATGAACACCATGCAAAAATTGAAAGCATTGCTGCTTGCTTGAGCAAAAATAATTTGCCGTCCTGCCATGTTTTTTTCATTGTTATTATTCCAATTTTCATCTTTGATCTAATCTGCTTATGCTGCGTATTTAAACAGCAAGCAGAACACGATTTCAATTGCAAATTGTGTCTGAACATACAAAGCTCAAGCGAACCGTTATAATGCTCTTTTGTATACTTTCAGGCGCTGTATGAAAATTCGTATTCTGACAATCGGTCAAAAAATGCCAGCATGGGTTCTGACGGGTTTTGAAGATTATTTCAAACGTATTCAGCCATTTGTTCAAACGCAAATCATTGAATTACCTATGGCTAAACGTGGCAAGAACGACTCTGAAGCCGATATTTTAAAATACCGTCAAATTGAAGGTGACAGCATTTTAAATGCCATGAAATCGAATGAAGTGTTGATCGCCTTAGAAGTCGGTGGTCGAGAGTTCAGTACCGAAAAACTGGCTGAAACCATGAAAGGCTGGATGCTTGAAGGCAATGATGTGGTTTTAGCCATTGGTGGGCCAGATGGACATTCTGAAGCGGTACGCAAAGCTGCAGCATGGCATTGGTCTTTGTCTAAACTAACTTTGCCACACCCAATGGTTCGTGTCATGCTCATCGAACAGCTATACCGTGCAATGAGTATTAACCATAATCACCCTTACCATCGTGCGGGTTAATCCGAACTAACATCCAGCGTATACAGCAGTTACAGCGTTGCAACAATGAAACAAACCGTTGAAATTATCCGAATTGTTACGCTGAATAATTTAGTGCATGATCATCATTTCCTTTAAACAACCAGCGGCGACCGCGATGAATTTACAAACACTTCCAGGTTTATTTATTTCCCATGGCTCACCTATGCTTGCCATCAATCCTGAGCAAGTCGGTCCTGCGTTGGAACGTTTAAGCCTGAATCTTCCAAAACCGGAAGCCATTATTATCATGTCCGCACATTGGGAAAGTAACGCACTAGAAGTAAGTACCAGTGCCCGTCCTGAAACTTGGCATGACTTCCGTGGTTTCCCTGCGGAACTTTATGATATTCGTTATCCAGCACCGGGTAACCCAGAGCTTGCAGAAGAAATCCTTCATTTGCTTGCCAATGCAGGATTATCGGCACATGCCAACAGCACCCGTCCACGCGATCATGGCGTTTGGATGCCGTTATTGCATATGTATCCTGATGCTGACATTCCTGTGATTGAAATATCACTGCCAATGACCATGTCTGCGCAAGAGATCTATAAAATTGGACAAACGCTTGCACCTTTACGTGACAAGCAAATCCTGTTGATTGGATCGGGCAGTATTACTCATAACTTACGTGAGTTGGCTTGGGATGGACGTGCAGCAGCCGTGCCTGAATGGGCGTCTACATTCCGTAATTTTGTGGTCAATAAACTCACTCATCAAGATTTTGATGCAGTTCTCGACTGGCAAAATATCCCGTTTGTACAACGCAACCATCCGACCATTGAACATTTTGCACCCATCTTCTTTGCGATGGGTGCAGGCCCCCGCTTCTCTATTGTTCACAGTAGCTTTAGTATGGGTTCGCTGGGTATGGATATTTATCGTTTTGATTAAACGTGAATAAAACGAGATAGCTTGACTTATTCATAATTTATATTAATAAGTTAACAAATTATTATTTATGGATACATTTTGCTACTTATTTGAGCTGAATGTATTCATATTTTTTTAAAATGAATGGGTTATGCTACAGGCTGAAATTCACTTAGAACAGTTAGCGTAATGAAATTAAAATATTTAGCGATCGTCCTCTTCCCTTTAGCCCTTGCAGCATGTCAATCAAGCGATATCCAAAAAGCTGGAGATTTAGCCGTGAGCGTATTACAACAACAAAATGCTGATAAAACTTTAGCTTCATATCAATGGAGCACTTCCACTGAAAATGCACCAAAACCTTTGGTTTTAAATTTTTTAGAAAATGGCACTTTGGGTATTTCAACCAGCTGTAATAGCATGTCAACCCAATGGAAAGTGGAACACAATACACTTGTAACAGGCAACATTGCATCTACCATGATGGCGTGTCCTGATAATGCGATGAAACAAGAAGGACTTGCATCTTCACTATTTAGTGACCGTAAAGCACCTTTTGTTTTAAATACTACAGATCCACAAAATCCAACGTTAACCATTATCTCTGCAACAGGTGAAAAACTGGTTTTCACTGGAAAATTAACACCTGAAACTCAGTACAACTCGCAAGGCGAAACGATTTTCCTTGAAATCAGCCCTGAAACTAAACAATGTACAGGCGTTGCTCCACAAACTTGTTTGCAAGTACGTGAAGTGAAATACGATGAAAAAGGCCTAAAAACACAAGTTGATAAAGACTGGACTTTATTTTACGATCAAATTGAAGGCTTTAAGCACACTCCTGCAGAACGCCAAATTATTCGCGTAAAACGTTTTGAACGTAAAAACCCTGCTGCTGACCAATCAAAATATGCCTATATTTTTGATATGTCAGTCGAACGTGAAACCGTAAAAGGTACGTTGTAAGTTACAGCCGATAAAAAACCGAGGTCATCGCCTCGGTTTTTTTATATCTACACAACCGCAAACGCTGATTGGATATGCATAGTATTGAAATCACGATGTACTGTTCAGCCAACGCTTTAGCGATGTTAATCTAAAGCTCCTTCTTGCAAATTACTGAATTCATCCTGACGAATCGCAATCAACAGACAGATATTTTTAAGCATACAGCGAATTACCCATTGACGCGATTTTGAAGCAAAACAATTAACTCAAAAGACGTGGGTTCTCGTAGAAAATAAGGCTTTACCCGCCCAAATAACTCTCAAATTAACGATGGCAGTATGACATTCTTAGTGGCTGTAATTACATTGGCCACAATTATGATGTAGAAAAGCATACTTTGCGTTTTATAGGAGATGTAGGGAGTACTCTGAAGTTCTGCACACAGTTACATCAGCTAGGGCTTCATATTAAACGTTTGCTCGACCAACCCTTAAATTTTCACTTCAGTGTTATGGATAGCGAAATCCAACTTACCCTGATGAGCACTAATTAACAATCCAATATATTCCACACCATTAAGCCATAAAAAAACCGAGGCTTGAGCCTCGGTTTTCAGTTCAACTTACGGAGAACTTAATAAACGCCTTGAGCAAGCATTGCGTCAGCAACTTTTACGAAGCCTGCAATGTTCGCACCGTTTACATAGTTCACAGTACCATCTTCTTCAGTACCGTATTTCACGCAGTTGCGGTGAATTTCTTTCATGATCGCGTGTAGACGCTCGTCAACTTCTTCGAAAGTCCAACCCAAACGAATTGCGTTTTGAGACATTTCAAGACCAGAAGTTGCAACACCACCTGCATTTGAAGCTTTACCTGGTGCATAAAGAATTTTCGCTTCAACGAATTTCTCAACTGCAGCCAAAGTAGATGGCATGTTTGCGCCTTCAGCAACACAGATTACGCCATTAGCAAGAAGAGCTTCAGCATCAGCTTCATCTAATTCATTTTGAGTTGCACATGGCAGTGCGATATCACATTTGATTGACCAAGGGCGTTGACCTTCTAAATATTCAAAACCGTGCTTAGATGCAAATTCAGAAATACGGCCACGCTTAACGTTTTTCAATTCCATTACTTCAGCAAGAAGTTCAGTTGTGAAACCGTCTTTCACGTATACAGTACCAGCTGAGTCAGAAAGTGAAACCACTTTCGCACCCAAGTACATTGCTTTTTCAGCAGCGTATTGTGCAACGTTACCAGAACCCGAAATCGTTACAACTTTATCTTTAAAGCTGTCGCCACGAGTTTTCAGCATTTCCTCAGCGAAATACACAGTACCGTAACCAGTTGCTTCAGGACGCGCAAGTGAACCACCGAAAGTTAAACCTTTACCAGTGAACACACATGCTGTGTCATTGCTTAATTTTTTCATCATACCAGCCATGTAGCCCACTTCACGGCCACCTACACCGATGTCACCCGCTGGGATGTCAGTGTTAGAACCAAGATGACGGTATAACTCGATCATTAATGCTTGACAGAAACGCATAATTTCGCCTTCAGATTTACCTTTAGGGTCAAAATCTGAACCACCTTTACCACCACCCATAGGAAGTGTAGTTAAGGCATTTTTGAAAGTTTGTTCAAAACCTAAGAATTTAAGAATTGAAAGGTTCACTGATGGGTGGAAACGCATACCACCTTTGAATGGACCAATTGCTGAGTTGTATTGAACACGGAAAGCACGGTTAACTTGAGTTTGACCTTTGTCATCTACCCATGAAACACGGAACTGAATTGCACGCTCAGGCTCAACAAGACGTTCTAGCAAACCGTAGTCAGCATATTGTGGGTTCTTTTCGATGAATGGCCAAAGGCTCGTCATCACTTCTTCAACAGCTTGAAGAAATTCAGGTTGATGTTCATCACGTGTTTTAACGTAGTCTAGGAAGTCGTTAAGGCTGTTATATTTCAACACTTAATCCTCAGCAGATGTATGGATCAAAATTGATCACAATTTTGATCAAAGATATATTTTGGCGCAAAATATTAAATATCTTTTGTAACTAATCAGCAATAGTTTTTTTAAAAAATCTTTAAATTCTTTAAAGAACAGCGATTTAAATTGATTAATCAGATATTTTAGTTATAAATATTATTACTTTTAGGAATATTTTAATGAATTATTTTGCTCATTTATGATGCATCTATAGACCCATTTTTGCGCACAGCAATTCATACTGAAACATGCTAGAATTCAACGTCCTCTTTGGTTTTTCACTGCCTTCATTTGTACTCGCGACTACCCATGACTTCTGAAATTTCCCTCATCCAACAAATTGATGCCCTATTGCCACAAACTCAATGTGGACTTTGTGGACACCGAGACGGCTGCTTACCCTATGCCAAAGCCATCAGTGAAGGAGAAGAAGCCAATAAATGTATACCCGGTGGTCAACCTGTGGCAGATTCACTAGCAGCGTTATTAAATCGTCCACACTTAACAGCAGAAGCCAGTGTTTGGCCCATCCAAAGTGATGGGCGCCCGCAACGGGTCAAAGCCGTGATTCGTGAGGATGAATGCATTGGTTGTACCAAATGTATCAGTGCCTGCCCTGTTGATGCCATTATTGGCTCAGGCAAATTGATGCATACGGTCTTGACGGATTTATGTACGGGCTGCGAACTCTGCATCCCACCGTGTCCAGTGGATTGTATCGACCTTGTCGAAGAGCTTGATCAAGTGCCATCTGAACCTGTTCGAATCGCAGAACAGAATGATTTACGTCGCCGCTACTATGCACATATTCAGCGTGAGGAAAAGCGCCGAATTCATCGTAAAGGCCCTATTGTACGCGCAGAAATTGATACGGAACTTTTTGCCCAATTTTCGACCCAGACAGACTCAGTACCGGTCATTGAAGTCGTGGAAAAACCTGCTACGCCAGTCGTTCAACTCGATGCAAAAACCACCATTGAACTTGCAAAAATTCGTACACAAATTAAGAAATTAGAAAAACAACTGAGTGTTCGAGACGATGCAAAAAAACGTGAGTTACTCCATACGCTCACGCAACAATTAACACAACTGCAAGGGGCTTAATCATGGCTGTTAAAAACATGACTAAGAAGCAAATTCAAACTTTTTTTGAACGCTTACGTGAGCAACGCCCCAACCCGAAAACTGAACTCAATTATAGTAGTCCATTTGAACTTTTAGTGGCTGTTACCCTATCTGCTCAGGCCACAGATGTCAGTGTCAACAAAGCCACAGATAAACTTTTTCCAGTAGCAAATACTCCTGAAGCTATTTATGCGTTAGGTGTTGACGGACTGAAGGAATATATCAAGACCATTGGCCTGTATAACTCAAAAGCGGAAAATGTCATTAAAGCCTGCAAGATTCTCATTGAGAAGCACAACAGCATCGTTCCGAATAATCGTGCAGATTTGGAAGCCTTACCCGGTGTCGGTCGTAAAACTGCAAATGTGGTGCTGAATACTGCTTTTGGTCAACCGACCATGGCCGTTGATACACATATTTTTCGTTTAGGTAATCGTACAGGATTGGCTGTCGGCAAAAATGTTCTGGAAGTCGAACACCGACTCGTCAAAGTGATTCCTAAAGAATTTATCGTCGATTCACATCATTGGCTGATTTTACATGGACGCTATTGTTGTATTGCCCGCAAACCCAAATGCGATGAATGTATCGTGTCTGATGTATGTAATTGGAATGATAAGTATGAGTTTGGTGCATTAAGACCGATTAAAACCACCCAAATTGAAGATTAATCTCTTCAATTTCGGGGTAGATGGAATTTGTAAGAATCAATTGATCGAGTTGATGCTTAATTTTTATCTTGTTCTTTTTGTTTTTTATCAAGCTCTTGCTGCAGCTTTGGATGTAAGCGATATTGCTTCGGGCTCAGTTTAGCTTGCTCTGCTTCTTCCACTTGCACCTTACGCAACATTTTAAAGCTGACAAATAATAAGCCCAATAACACCGCCACAGCGATGATGACCATTATAACCAAAGCAAATTTCATAACAGATTCGCCCTAAAAGCCACATAAAAAAAGAGCCCCACTATGCAGTAGGACTCTTTGATTGTCAAAAATTCAAAAAAGTTGAATTATTTAGACTGATCTAAAATCGCGAACAAATCAGTTTGAACTTGATCGATTGGACGAAGACCATTTAATTTGTCATAAGTCGGTGCGTTTTCGCCAGAAGCTGCACGACCTTGGTAGAAACCAACCAATTGCTCAGTTTCAGCGTGGTAAGAACCTAAACGCTTACGAATTGTTGCTTCTTGGTCATCCGGACGTTGAACAAGGTCTTCACCAGTTTCGTCATCTTTACCTTCCACTTTTGGTGGGTTGTAAACGGTGTGATATACACGACCAGATGCAGGGTGTTGACGACGACCAGATAAACGTTGAACGATTTCTTCGTCAGGTACATCAATTTCAATCACGTGATCGATGTTGATACCTTCGTTTTCAAGCGCTTCAGCTTGTGGAATCGTACGTGGGAAACCGTCGAAAATGCAGCCGTTAACACAGTCAGGTTGAGCAATGCGTTCTTTAACAAGACCAATAATAAGCTCATCAGATACAAGGCCGCCATTGTCCATGACGCTTTTAGCTTGTAGACCTAATTCAGTACCTTCACGAATCGCAGCACGGAGCATATCACCGGTTGAAATTTGTGGGATATCGTAGCGCTTACAGATCAACTGAGCTTGTGTACCTTTACCTGCTCCAGGTGGTCCGAGTAATATAATGCGCATAAAAAAACATCCTCATTTTAAACATTGTATATGACGCTATGTAGTGATCTGAACCCAAGATTCAGATCGTCTTCCAGCATCTAATTATAAGAAAGCCACAAACAAATGTATTGTACCCGCGATAAAACCGGTTACACCACCCAAGACAATTAAAATCCATTCGTCTTCCTGAAATGCAGGACGTAATAGATTTTGAAATTCTTTCGGTGTTAGCTCACGAATACGGTCTCTAAACATTTGAAAGATTTTCTGTGCACGGCTCGCATTAAACGCAGGGTCGCATACAGGCACCATCGTAATTTCAATTGAGCGATCGATCAAGTCTGTCTTGAGTTTTGCGTACTCTTTTGGACCTAAAGACAACTGTAATGAGGTACGAACCAGTGGAGATTCCATAATTTCATTAATATGACGTTTCACAATGCGACGGGTCTTATCTTTCTTCCCGCCATACATCATTTCGGTCATGATAGATTTTAACGTAATTAGGTCTTCTGTGACTACACTTGCGAATACATCCGAAACTTCTTCTTGGCGTTTCATAAACGCGCCTTGAACATTGTACGTTCCAATACGTGGAATCACAGGTTTAATCCAAGGGAATTTACGATCTTTAGTTAATTCAAATAATTGTAAATACTTAACAGGGTGCGGCTCAATGGGATTAAATACCATCCAGATGGCAATCCAGTTAGTCAAAAAGCCCCAGATTGCTGCCCAAAATGGAACTGTCCAATGCCATGGCACCACAAACCAAACGATCATCTGGAAGATACCAAAGAACATCCCAATCAAGGCACTGATATGCCAAATAAAGTTGATTTCTTTCTGGCCAACTTTAAGGAACATCCGCACCATCAAGAGACGATCCGCTTCCATTTGACTCACCACCATTTCACGCATGTCAACAAGTGACTCTACGTTCATGGTCAGTTCGGTCACGAGTTCTTTTAAGGTATTTGGCAGCTGTTTATGTGCTTGGGCATAAATACGGCGTTTAATTGAATACGGTAGGTTTTCCCAAAGCACCGCATTTCGGTCTAGCATGACTTCATCAATCAAATGCTCAAGCTCAAAGCCAACTTGTTCACCAATGATGCGCGCCATATCCTCAGGATCCATTGCATCCAAAAACTCGCGTAAGGAACCCAATTTAGACAATGTGTTATCCGTAATAATGCCAGAAATACGTCCAGCTTTTCTTGGCACAATTCCCTGCCATCCCACGGGTAATGGACCTAAATGGAATCCCCAGAAAGTAATCGGGTAAAACACCATTTTCAGTGCCATCCAAACGTGTGCCCAGGTAACGAATGCGGTAACGGGGATAATACTCAGCACAGCCCAAAAATCGGGACGTTGCAAAAAGGTTTGCCACAATTCGTTAACGTACTCAAGCATGCATAACTTCCATATTTAATTTTATTCAGTGAGTGCGGTTATAAAATAAAGTTGATTATTTTCACTACAAACCAAAACTTAAAGTATATGAGATTTGTAGTCTCGGTTCGGTTTCCACAATCACATTACCTGATTTGTCTTCTAATTTTTCACCCGCACCCATGCCTACACTAAACGTACTAATACGCTCGGCACTCAACATCACATAAGCAAGATCGATACCACCACCTAAACGCGCTTCATCTTCACCATCTACTTTCTTGGAGTCGATGTGGCCCGCATAAGCTCCGATATAATAACCATTTTTATCTTTGCCAGTGAAATGAACGGGGTAACGAAAGCCGACTTGCCCACCAGGTGTTTTATCATCGTTCAAGAAAACACCAGCTTTTGCATAGGCAATGCCATATGGGTTTACCCACTCACCATTCACGTGAATAATTTTTTGAGTAAAACCTGCTCCAACATTCCATGGTTGATAACCCTTACCTGTTAACTTTGCCTCAGGTAAAAATGAATTGTCATTGGCATGTGCGATGCTTCCGAGCATCATAAATGCAAGCAATGGATATAATTTATTCATTGTTTTCACAAA
This sequence comes from Acinetobacter sp. YH16044, assembly GCF_013417145.1. Lineage (NCBI taxonomy): Bacteria > Pseudomonadati > Pseudomonadota > Gammaproteobacteria > Moraxellales > Moraxellaceae > Acinetobacter > Acinetobacter sp. YH16044. Next base: position 101,621 of record NZ_VPEK01000001.1, on the reverse strand, counting down.
CTTCCTTAGTATTATTTTTTGGAATATTCCTTTTTTATACGTTTCGACTTTAGCAGAATAATATGAACTGTTATACACAAAGCCCCATATTTTTCATGTCTGCAAAGTCAAAATATAGACTGCAATCACAGCAGAGTCTTTTTTATTTATCAAAAAAATGTCAGTTGCGCTAGAATATGTCTCTTCCGTTATTTTAGCTCTCAGTCTTTAAGTCGATCGCGTATGAAGCAGCATTATCCTTTAAAAAATGTCCAGCAAGAAAAGCGGATTTATCGTAATCGCGTGGTGATTTCGATAGGGATTGTCTCCTTCTTTATGCTGTTGCTTGTGGCACGATATGCATATTTGCAAATCAAAAGTTATGAGACCTTTTCGACTGCTGCCGATCAAAACCGAATTCGATTGCAACCGCTTGCACCTTCTCGTGGTTATATCTATGACCGTAATGGTGTGTTATTAGCGGATAATTATCCGGTTTTCTCAGCAACCATGAGCCGTGCGGATGTTGAAGACATTGATGATACGGTAGAGCGCTTAACGCCTCTGTTAGAACTGACTGATGAAGACATCGAACGTTTCAAAAGTCGGATTAAAACCTCTAAAAAGACTGAACGTGTTTCGATTAAACTGAATTTAAATGAAAATGATATCGCCCGTTTTAGTGAGGTGAAATATCAATTCCCGGGTGTCAATATAGAGACCCAAATGACTCGCTACTATCCACATGGCGAACTGTTTGCCCATGTGATTGGCTACGTAGGTCGTATTAATGACAAAGAACTAAAAACGATTGATAAAGATTTATACGCTGGCTCAAACCTGATCGGTAAAATTGGCGTTGAAAAATCATATGAAGAACTTTTACATGGTATGCCGGGCAATGAGTCGGTTGAAGCTGATGCCTTTGGTAATGTGTTACGCCATTTAGGTCGTAAAGATCCGATTCGTGGTAATGACTTATATTTATCCTTAGATTATGGACTGCAAATGGTCGCTTCAGAGCAGCTTGCAGACCGACGTGGTGCGATTGTTGCGATTGACCCACGTACTGGAGAAATTCTTGCTCTCGTTTCTAGTCCAAGTTTTAACCCTAACTTATTTGTTACTGGGATTAGCAGCAAAGATTATTCTGAACTACGTGATAGCCTCGATCAGCCATTATATAACCGTGCTGTGCAAGGGGCTTATCCACCGGGTTCAACGATTAAGCCAATGTTTGGTCTAGGTGGTATTCATTATGGTCTAGTGGATTGGAGTACTGCCATTTCCGATCCGGGCTATTTCACGCTTCCGGGTGACAGCCATCGTTTCCGTGACCACAAAAAAACTGGTCATGGCTCAGTTAATTTACACAAAGCTCAAGTCATTTCCTGCGATACCTACTTCTATGTCTTGTCCTATCGCATGGGCATTGAAAAAATGAATACTTGGATGCGTCAGTTTGGCTTCGGTGAAAAAACCGGTGTAGATTTACCAAGTGAAAGTACGGGGCTATATCCAAATCCTGAATGGAAGCTCCGCACACGGAAGTCCAACTGGCTCAAAGGTGAAACCATTTCTGTCAGTATTGGTCAGGGTGCTTTTACTGCAACACCATTACAACTGGCGATGGCGACTGCCATTACTGCCAATCAAGGCTCTCATGTTACACCTCACGTTCTGCGTGAGAGTAAAGGTGCTAAAGTTCACAAAGTCCATAACGCCCCGAATGGTCGCATTCAATTTAATGGTAAGCCAGATGATTGGATCAAAATGCGTGATGCCATGATTGATGTGGTTCAAACAGGAACAGGTCGTGGTATTCGTACCCCAATGTATCAAATAGCAGGTAAAACAGGGACCGCACAGGTTAAAAGTATTGCCCAAGGTAAACGTTATAACGAGTCCTTATTGACAGAGCGTCAGCTTGACCATGGTTTATTTGTTGGTTTTGCCCCTGCGGAAAAACCTGAAATTGCGATTGCAGTCGTTTGGGAAAATGGTCGTCACGGTGGTTCTGCTGCTCAAATTGCGAAACCGATGTTTGACTACTGGTTATTAACACGTAAAAAGAATCCAATTCGTCCTGCAAGCCATCAAATTAGCGGTGGTCTCATGACTGCAGGTCTAAAACCGAGTGAGTTACCAAGCGGCTCGAATATTTTATCAGCCGATCCAAATGCGAGCCCAACAGCTCAGCAGAACAACAGTGCCACTCAACAACCGAATAGTGTAAATACAACACCTCGTGCTGCCAGTGCAGCACATGCAACCGATGAGGAATAATTCATGAAAAATCAATTAAGAATCATTGGTGGTGAATGGAAGCGTCGTCAATTACCTTTTGCCAGTATTGACGGTTTACGCCCTACACCTGACCGTGTCCGCGAGACATTATTTAACTGGCTCATGTGGGATGTTCAAAATGCCAAAGTCCTCGACCTCTGTACAGGTTCAGGGGCATTATCGTTTGAAGCACTCTCACGTGGTGCAGCAGAAGCCGTTTTAATTGAACCTGATCGCACCCAAGCGAAGTTTCTCATGGACAATTTAGAACTCTTAAGGGTGAGCAAACAACGTGTGCAACTCAAAAACATGACGGCACAACAAGCCATTCCTAACTTGAAAGATCAATTTGATCTGATTTTCTTAGATCCCCCTTATAGTCTTGATTTATGGCAAGAACTTGCTGAATTGGTCGATCCGTGCATTGCAGACAATGGTTTAATTTATATCGAAGCTGACCGTGATCTTGCTCAGTTAAAGCTCCCGAGCAGTTGGCAGCAAATAAAACAAACCAAAGCAGGTACGGTACGTGCAGGCTTATATAAAAAGGCTTAATGTAAATGCACACAAAAAAGGACGTTAATGCGTCCTTTTTTATTACTTGAAAATCATTAAACCTGTGGTCGAAGTGGACGCTGGCTGTTAAATCCACCTGGGGTTTTAGCTTTATCCACGGGCGTTACTTTAGGACGTTGTTGCTGTGGTTTTTGCTGCTGGGGCTTACTTGTATTGGGTTTAGCTGGCGTCTGAGGCTTTGCGCTTGGACGATGCACATTTGACGGATGCTGAGATGAAGGTTTCTGTACATTCGGTTTATGCGCATTTGGTTTATGCGCATTTGGTTTATATATATTGTCTGGACGGTTATTCGAATTCGGTCGTGGTGAGTTTGGTCGATGTTGCGGGCTATTCACTCGACCATATGAGCGGTCATAACGCTGACTTGAGTCATAGCGCTGACCGTATGAACCACCATATTGACCTGAATAACCATATTGATTTGCATAACCATATCGATTCGATTGGTATCGGCCATCATCAAATGGCGCCACGACACACCCTGTAAATGTAATTGCAACCACAGATAGCAAAGCAACTTGTTTAAGCATGTGTAGCACTCGTTTTTGATGAAGAGCATTTTCAATTATCGAAATGAATTTAATCGGAAGTCTGTGTACATCTGCTGTATTTAAACATTCATGTTTTATTCATGGTTTGAGGTCCAATTTTGCTACATTTACTCAGTCAGCCACATTTATATAGAAAAATTCACTACAATAGCGCCACGTATTTCAAAGCTGTAATTTAATGACTTGTCTGATTTTTATTCTTGGTGCCATCTTTGCGGGATTCGTACAAGGATTAACAGGGTTTGCATTCGCCCTTATCGCAATGTCATTTTGGGTTTGGATACTTCCCCCGCAAATAGCCGCACCATTGGTGGTCTGCGCTTCAGTTTATAGCCACTTCATCTCATTATCATCAGAACGTAAAAGCATTCCGATCAATAAAAAAATCATTTATCCCTATTTAATTGCAGGAATTTTAGGTGTACCGCTCGGTACCTATTTATTAGACAGCATTAATCCAGATACATTTAAATTGGTTTTGGGCGCTTTTTTAATGTTTTGGTGCCCAATTTTATTTTTTAATCCGAAATTTTCATTCATCCAAAAATCAGGGAAATGGGCGGATTCTAGTATTGGATATATTGCTGGGATCTTGGGTGGTCTCGGTGGCTTTTGCGGCGCATTACCCTCTGCATGGCTTATACTAAAAAATACACCCAAAACAGAACAACGCTATATTTTGCGACATTTCAATTTAGCTATTCAGCTCGTCACACTCATTAGCTATCTGCTACAAGGGATCATCCATCGTGAACATCTGCCCTATTTAGCCGTGCTTTTGGTGATTATGGCTTTTCCAGTGATTTTTGGTGCCAAACTTTTTTATCGCACTTCAGAACGCCAATTTAAACATATTGTATTAGGTCTTCTATTCTCTTCAGGCTGCTTCTTGGTGACGATGAGTATCTTAACCTGATGACTCAAAACCTAAAGATATTTGTCCAAATCATTCTAGAAAAACCCCTTCTCAGTTAGATATTCACATCTTGTAACAATGACACAGTTCACATTTAAATAAAAATTAGCCAAATGGTAAAAAAGTAATTAATTTTTCTGACGAAAATTAATAGAATATTGCACCTCATAATTTTGCTTAAAATAAAACCATGAAAAAGTTCATCCTGCTTGCAGGTGTAACTCTGCTTAGCGGCTGTATGTTTGGCACGTCCAGCGAAATTAAAAAAGCTGAAAAACTACTCTCACATTTTCAGTGCAATAATATTGAAAGTTCACATATGACTCATAGCTCGATTACAACTTTCCATGAAGAAAAACTAGCATCAAGTAAACAAAAAGTCGTGTCTTATATCGATAGCTATAAGCAAGGCGAAAAGTTATTTCGTATCCCGCTCATCGATGTGGTTGATCAGCAATACATTATTTATAAGGCGGCATGTCAAAATCTGGGCGGTATCCATCCCGATTTTCATGATTAAATTCAATATAAAAATCTAAACAGAATCATCTAAACGTAAAAAGGACAGCCAATACTGTCCTTTTTTATTGGATTGTTAGATTAATGATAGCGTGTATCGACACTGAATTTTTCAGGAAATTTGGCATGTATTTGCGCGTAAAAATCCATGATTTCAGCCATATCTTTTTCATAATCGCCTGTAGGATAAACAATTTTACCCACACCAGTCTTTTTCTGCGCATAGTCCATATAGGCTAAAGCAATCGGCACACCCGCTTGCATAGCAACATGGTAAAAACCAGTTTTCCACTTCTCTTGTTTGGCGCGTGTCCCTTCTGGCGTCACCAACATGACCAATTTTGGATGATGCTTGAACAAGTCAGCCATCAGCTCAACCATACTTTGACGAGCTTCACCATCTTGTTTTGGACGACGATTAATACCAATTCCGCCCATGGCACGTACAAAAGGCCCAAACGGGAATTTCATATAACTGTCTTTAATCGTGATACGAACATTAACCCCTAAAGCTTTCAGGGCAAGGCGTGCATAAAGTGCATCCCAATTACTGGTATGTGGCGCTGCAATCATGACACATTGGTCAATATTTAAATCCCAATGGTTATCAATTTGCCACCCCATTAAGTTCAGACTTTTTTCCGCTGTTTTTTCAAACACAATTTGCACCGACAGTTTTTTCTATGCCGCAGAGTTTAACAACGCAAAATAATTATAAAAGCCTATATTGTTCAGTTATTCACCAATTAATATATAAATGTCCTTTAGCGTTCACTTTTAGGTAAGTCACCAATATTTTTTCATTTACGAATTATTAAAAAACAAATTTCAGTTTTGACCCATTAACCAAACACACAATTGTTAACAGGAATAGGCTATTTTTCTTGCGCAATAAAAGCCACGCTTAGCATTATATTGGGTACGTACGGTGTATAAATCTCATGAAAAAACTAATGCTCGCTCTCTGTATGGTCAGTGCAACCCTAACGGCATGCTCAAAGACCAGCAATGAATCTGAAACTGCGACACCCCCAGATAATAATGTCATTGCCAATACGGACGCTGCCTCAGAAAGCCCGATTGCCACAGGTGATAACACCGAAAATGCACTTGATTGGGCTGGTGAGTATAAAGGGATTCTACCTTGCCATGATTGCAAAGGGATTGAAACTGAACTTGAACTCAAACTTGATAAGAGCTATGAACTCAGCCAAGAGTTTTTAGGTAAACCTGCGAACACTGAAAATAAAGTGAAAGGCAGTTTTAAGTTTTTGCCAGATCAACCTGGGATGATTCAACTTGATGCCGAGGGCGACAATCGAATTTACTTTGTAGGTGAAAACTTTATTGAGCTTCGTGGTGATAAAGGTGAAAAACTAGAAATGCCTGAAGTAAATCTTAAACTCACCAAAAAGCTTGATTAGTGTTTTACTCTAAATAGGATTTTTTGTTTAATCCAAATGTATCAACGGGTTAATTATTTTCCGCCAAATACATAAGAAAGACCTACACGACCACCAACTTCGCTACCACCAGCAACACCAATTGCAGCGCTAAGTGAAGTACGGCCATCACCATAATAGCGAGCACACCTGCAAAAATTGGACGTTCAATAAAAAATTTTGACAGCATAGAACAAGATCACTTTCTGGTGGCGATTGGGCTTAAACACGCAATATTTTTCTTCAAATTAACATAGGCGAGTGGATCTTCCGTGACTGAAAATCAAAAAATTATACTTTTTCACAAAAATATTGTTTTTTCTTCATTTTTTCTCACAGATTTTTGTGTTTACCCTCCCAATTTTGGGATAGCTCCTAAACTCATCTAATTTCTATACTGCAGATATGACAATTTGAATAACAAGGAATTCGTGATGAAAAAAACGTTAATTTGCTTAGCCTTAGCAGGTTTACTCAGTGCATGTGGCGGGTCAGACAATGATTCTGGTAGCAATCAGAATCCGCCACCTAGTTCAGCAACACAGATTGGTGTACTGACCGATGGCCCTGTAACTGGGGTTAAATATCTCAGAGCTTCGAGTTCAGGTGAAAGTATTGAAGGTATCACCAATGATAAAGGTGAGTTTGAATATGCTGAGGGTGATACTGTTCGCTTCTTTATTGGTGATGTGCAACTTGGTGAAGCCATTGAAGCTAAAGCACGTATTACCCCACTAGATTTGGCTGAAAGTGAAAATGCCCGTACCAACTTAATGGTATTTTTACAATCTTTAGATAGCGATGGCGACCATAGCAATGGAATTGAAATTACTGCAGACACTCAAACAGCCTTAACCGCTGTGAATATGAATTTCGAGCAAACACCCGCAGAGTTTTCAACTACGTTTGTCAATGAAGTGATCCCTAAAACCGATATCCCACTAGATCGAATCGTGACACCTGAAAAAGCTGCAGAAAACTTCCAAGCCACTTTCTATAAAGATATTGCAGGCACTTGGGAAATTGGGCGTACTGAAAGCACTGCTGTTATATTACATATTTTACCAGACGGACGTTATGCGCTAGGTGAAGCAGATGTAGCTGATGAAACAGGGAAGTCTGGTATCGAAACAGGACGACTAAATTGGAATGCTTTAACTTCAGCGCTGAGCCCTGTGATCTCAGTAGATACTAATGGAGACTACGGGCTTTCACATCCAGACAATGATGGTCATTACCGCCTAAGTTATAACGGTACAGATTTAGTGCTGACTGATGTAGGAAGTAATAGCACCTATATTTTAACTAAAGTCAAACAATCATCAGGTTTAGTCGGCACTTGGCAATTTAATCAAACTCATTTATTTGCTTTCTTTGACACAGGATTCTATTTCTTGTTAGACACTGAAGGCGATGATGATTGCGCTAACCCAGGTATTGAATATGGCAAATATTCAATGACAGCCAATACACTTGCCGCAACAGAAGTGTTATATGACACCAACGATTGCGGTGGCTTACAAGACTCTTGGGATGGCAGTAAAGTGAATGCAACTTACAGCATCTCAGGAACAAGCCTAACCTTGCATCCGCAAGGCGAAGACTCTGTTACCCTACAACGTAGTAACTAAACATATTCAAAAGCTGCCTAAGCCAAACTTAGGCAGCTTTAACCAATATGCTCAAAATGAATGGTACAACCCATTAATAAATGCATAAGTTCAATTTGCGAGTTGCATTGGGTTTTTTCATAAATATTTTTAAAATAAGTGCGCACCGAACTGAGGGTAATCCCGCAATGTTCCGCAATTTCTTCTAACTTATAACCATTCAACAACAACTCACACAACTCAAACTCACGTTTAGATAATTGATAAGCTTGCTGCAAATAGGCTTTAGACAAGGCATAGTGCTGATGTTTATCGGTCAGAAATACCGCAATTTGATGTTGTCCTGCATTTTGATGCTGCATATTTTTTAATTTAGAACAAGGTACGATAGTCAGCATTAATTGTTGTCCTTTCGCATCTGACAAAGACAATACACCGCCTACATCTGCGTTTAATGCCGACTGTCCCAACAACGCTGAATGTAATAATTGATCTAAACGACTTTGATCATAAGCATGGGTTTTTAATCGATTATACAAATCCAAATCTAAACATGAATCGTGTTCCAGCATGCTTTGAGCTAAAGGGTTTGAATAAGTCAAACTCAGCTGATGATCAAGCAAAATTACACCTGTTTTTAAATGATCGAGCACGCTATACAAACTTAAATTTTCTTGTTTAACCAAACTAAACTGACGATGGATTTGTAAAGCACGGCGTAAATGCACACCCAAATGCTTTAAAAAATCCAACTCTTTTTGTTGATACGGCGCTACATCTGGCGAACGGTGTAATCCCAAAACCGCCCAGCGATGTGAACCCTGATCGAGCAAAACAGCCGAGATATAACTAATTCCCGTCGGATTCAAACACCGTTCATAAAAGATATATTCATCACTTTCAGGGTTTTCCCCATAATGCGATAAATCCGAGCTCGCTACTTGGCCCACACCTAAATTTTCCCACAATACTCGGTGTAACTGCATGTCAATCACACGAATCCGCTCATCACGATAGGCATGCAAAGCTTCATCTGGAATATTGTGACTAAATAAAAAATCGTAACTTGGACTAAATTGATCTAAGGCAGTAAAAATGGCGGTTTTACTGTCTGTATATTGAACAATTTTTTCAATTACTTGCGGCCATAAATTCACATCTACAGCGGCATCATAAATACTGCCTATAATTTCGTGTTCTCGGTTATCCATTTTTATCCCCTTTATGCCTACTCCAATCTGCATTACATTTATTTAATCATTTGTTTTTCTTATTGTTCTAAAAAGAATAATGAGTTTTATTCACAAAAAAAGGAGTTTAAATACATATTACACATTTAATGTGTAAATAAAAAATAGCTAGGTGATTTTGTCTTTTCATGTGTGCAATCTCTACATTACAAAAACTACGCCATAAAAAAAACCCCGTATCTGACGATACGAGGTTTTTGAAGTTTGGGTACGCTGAGGTTTACATCATACCGCCCATACCACCCATGCCACCCATATCTGGCATTGCTGGCTTGTCTTCTGGGATTTCAGTGATCATACATTCAGTTGTAAGCATAAGACCTGCAACAGATGCAGCATGCTCAAGCGCAGAACGAGTCACTTTAGCAGGGTCAAGAATACCCATTTCTAACATATCGCCATACTCTGAAGTCGCAGCGTTGTAACCGAAGTTACCTTCACCGTTTTTCACAGCATTGATTACAACTGATGGCTCATCACCAGAGTTTGCAACGATTTGACGAAGCGGTGCTTCAATTGCACGACGTAAAATGTTGATACCAACATTTTGGTCATCGTTAGCACCAGACACACCTTCAAGTGCTTTTGCAGCACGTACAAGTGCAACACCACCACCTGCTACAACACCTTCTTCAACTGCAGCACGAGTTGCATGAAGTGCATCGTCAACGCGATCTTTCTTCTCTTTCATTTCAACTTCAGTTGCAGCGCCGATTTTGATTACAGCAACACCGCCTGCCAATTTAGCAACGCGTTCTTGAAGTTTTTCTTTGTCGTATTCTGAAGTTGATTCTTCAATTTGAGCACGAATTTGAGTTACACGTTCAGCAATTTGCTCTGCAACACCTGCACCATCAACAATTACTGTGTTTTCTTTAGAAACAGTAACTTTATGCGCTGTACCTAAGTGCTCAAGTGTAGTTTGGTCTAAAGACATACCAACCTCTTCAGAAACTACAGTCGCGCCAGTTAAAATCGCGATGTCTTGAAGCATCGCTTTACGACGATCACCAAAACCAGGTGCTTTAACAGCACAAACTTTGATAATGCCACGCATGTTGTTTACAACAAGAGTTGCAAGTGCTTCACCTTCAACATCTTCAGCAATGATAAGAAGCGGTTTACCTGTTTTAGCAACAGCTTCAAGTACAGCAATTAATTCGCGGATGTTGCTGATTTTTTTATCAACAAGAAGAATGTATGGGTTTTCAAGTTCAGCTGTTAGTGTATCTTGTTTGTTTGCAAAGTACGGGCTGATGTAACCACGGTCAAACTGCATACCCTCTACAACATCTAGAGAATCTTCAAAGCCTGAACCCTCTTCAACTGTAATTACACCCTCTTTACCGACTTTTTCCATTGCTTGAGCAATAAGTTTACCAACAGTGGTGTCAGAGTTCGCAGAGATCGAACCTACTTGTTCAATGGCTTTAGAGTCAGAAGCAGGTTTAGCAGTCGCTTTAATTTCAGCAACAACAGCTTTAACCGCGATGTCGATACCGCGTTTAAGATCCATTGGGTTCATACCAGCAGTAACTGATTTGATCCCTTCATTTAGGATTGCTTGAGCAAGTACAGTTGCAGTTGTTGTACCGTCACCCGCGATGTCATTGGTTTTTGAAGACACTTCACGAACCAGCTGAGCGCCCATGTTTTCAAATTTGTCTTTTAATGTGATTTCTTTAGCAACAGAAACACCATCTTTAGTGATGTGCGGCGCACCGAAAGAACGGTCGATGACAACGTTACGGCCTTTAGGACCTAAAGTCACTTTTACAGCATCTGCAAGTACATTTACACCCGCGATCATTTTTGAACGCGCTGAATCACCAAATTTTACGTCTTTAGCTGACATGGTTTACTCCAAAATTTTTAATATATTTTTCAAATCGAATTTGGTTCGAAAGTTCTGAGATTAGCCTTCAAGTACAGCTAAAATGTCAGACTCTTTCATTACAAGAAGCTCTTCGCCGTCAACTTTTACTTTAGTACCTGCATAAGCACCGAAAAGCACGTTGTCACCAACTTTAACGTCTAACGCACGAACACCGTTGTCAGTTACTTTGCCATTACCTACAGCGATTACTTCGCCTTGAGCAGGTTGTTCAGCTGCTGAAGTACTTAAAATAAGACCACCAGCAGTTTTAGTTTCCTTTTCAACACGGCGAATCACAACGTTGTCATGCAAAGGACGAATATTGCTCATAGTTAACTCCAGACTAAGTCTATTTACTAGATAAAAGACGATGACATTTTGATTTCCGTAAGCCATCGACAAAAAATAATTTAGATGACACTTTTGTGGGGATGGAAAAAAACGCTTCAAGGGCAAATTCTAAATTTTTTCATCTTTTTGTATTTTTTTTCTTCAAAATTTAAATTTAAAGGATTAAAGCTCATCTAAAACATGAGTGCTGAGATTTTCTTCAAATATTTTTAACTTTGAATGATAAAAATAATGTCGCACATTCATCTGCTCATCAATGACATTAAAACTGTTGGCAAGGTTATCGTGTAGGCGATATGACGTTGCAGTTCCAGCATGAATATCCCAAACTGGATGCGCAGCACCTAAAGCATAAATCTGATTGAGGTCATAGCTGGCTGGAACATGTAAATGTCCATGCAATAAACCATTTAAACCGTGTTGACTCCACTGTTCGAGTGCCAAACGCCCTTGAACAGGACAATCTTTCACACCATGCGGGTCATTGGGCGGCGTATAAAAAGGTTGATGCGCTATGATTAATTTCACTTTATTGGGCGGCGCATGTTTAAGTAATTCCTCGACATGATGTATTTGCTCGAGCGATACATGCCCACGCGTATGGTAACGACGGCGAATACTATTGATCCCAATTAAATAAAAATGCTCGGTTTCCAGTACATTTTCCATGGCACCAAAAAATAGTTGATAACGTGCAAAAGGGCTAAAAACACGGTTCCATAAATGATATAGCGGAATATCATGATTCCCCGGCACAACGATATAAGGCAGCTTTAAGCTTTCTAAAAATTGCTTACATGCATAAAACTGACGATAACGCGCACGTTGGGTCAAGTCTCCACTGGCAACCACGGCCTCGATACGCTGTTCACGACAAAATTGCTGAATAGCGCGCATACACTCTGGCTTTTCAGTGCCGAAATGCAGATCAGACAGATGCAGTATCATGTGGCACCCGTATCTTTAAGGCTTGTTTTTGCACTCGAATTTTAAGCGGCGGTTTCATTTCTACAATCTCACCATCCACAGCAACGGTCATTTTTTTTCGTTGAGTATGTATCGTGACTTCATTAGCGGCAAAACTATACACATCTGGCGCATTGTCGATATTGCCACGGATCAACTGCCATAAAATTTTAAATAAAGTTTTCTTATCACTTTTTGCGACCACCACACCTGCAACTTTACCTGCTGCTGCATCTTTAGCAATTTGCAAATTTAAATCGGCCAATTGCAATTGGTTATTACCAAAAAAGATCAAAGGCGTTTTGACTGGATAAATATGATGATCAACTTCGATTTCCAATTTCAACTCTTTACGATCTCGAATCAGCACATCCAAACCTGAGGTATAAGCATGCAATGGGAAACGACCAAACTTCTGATTATAAAACTCTCTTTTTTGTATAAATAATGGATACAAGCCCAAACTGGCATTGTTTAAATAGATATGTTCATTGATTTGCGCCACATGTACCTGTCGATTATTGCCTGTCGCAATGACCTGTGCTGCTTGAATTAAATCGAGAGGAATATTGAGTACGCGCGCCACATAATTAAATGTGCCTAAAGGTAAGATCCCCATTGGAATATCGGTATGCATCAACCGATGAGCAACTGCATTTAAGGTTCCATCACCACCTGCAGCAACGACAACGCCCAAATTATCTGGGTCTTGGTGGCGTGCAAACACCTTGCTCATTAAAGTATCAAAACTGGCTTCCTGCCCAAGCTCAAAAGACTGTATTTCGAAATCATGATCGGATAATATCCGCACAAGTTCCTCGTAGACTTCATCTTTGTTTGCAGCATGAAATCCTGATTTTTTATTATAAATAATAGATAAAGGCTTGGCTTGTTTAATCACTTTTTATACATCTTGGCCGCTTAGTTTTGTATTTTGTCGAATTTAACAGCAAATAATAGCGCCTTTATGTAAAAATCGAATTACCACCATTTATTTAATCAATAATAATTCTCAAATATCAAATACATGCAACTTTTTGTTTTTATTAAAAATAAATATATAAAATATTGTCCATCACGTTAATAAATAAAGTTAAAATTCGCGATAAAATCTATTAAGTTATTGTATTTTATTTACATTTAACTTAAATAGCATTAACTACCAAAAAAAATCTACCACTTCTTTAGTCTTATTTTTTTTATGATTTTATGCTTTAATACAGCCACTTTTTTTCATCTTTTATCTGCATGATGTAACCCATGATGCAGATTATACTTTGTACGGTTAGTACATTTTTGAGATAGGCCTCACCATGACCCAAGTGAACGCACCAGAATTCGTTCGTCACCCTAAGCTAATTGCTTGGGTGGAAGAAATTGCCAAATTAACCAAACCAGCAAAAATCGAATGGTGTGACGGTAGCGCAGAAGAATATCAACGTTATATCGACTTGATGATCGCTAACGGCACTATGCAAGAACTTAACCAAGAAAAACATCCTGGTTCTTACCTTGCTAATTCTGATCCTTCTGACGTTGCTCGTGTTGAAGGTCGTACTTACATCTGTTCTGAAAAACAAGAAGATGCAGGCGCAACAAACAACTGGGAAGCTCCAGCTGAAATGCGTGCTCGTCTGAATGGTTTATTTGACGGTTCAATGAAAGGCCGTACTTTGTACGTTGTTCCTTTCTCTATGGGTCCTTTAGGTTCTCATATTGCTCACATCGGTATCGAACTTACTGATTCTCCTTACGTTGCTGTAAGCATGTCTAAAATGGCTCGTATGGGTAAAGCTGTTTATGACGTACTTGGTACTGACGGTGACTTCATTCCTTGCGTACACACTGTTGGTGCTCCGCTTGAAGAAGGTCAAAAAGACGTTGCTTGGCCTTGCAACCCTGAAAAATACATCGTTCATTACCCAGAAACTCGTGAAATCTGGTCTTACGGTTCTGGTTACGGCGGTAACGCATTGTTGGGTAAAAAATGCCTAGCTTTACGTATTGCATCTTCTATGGGTCGTCAACAAGGTTGGTTAGCTGAACACATGCTCATCCTTGGCGTGACAAACCCACAAGGCGAAAAACACTACATCGCAGCTGCATTCCCTTCTGCGTGTGGTAAAACAAACTTCGCGATGTTGATTCCACCAGCGGGTTACGAAGGTTGGAAAATTGAAACTGTAGGTGATGATATTGCTTGGATCAAACCAGGTGAAGATGGTCGTTTATATGCAATCAACCCTGAAGCTGGTTTCTTCGGTGTAGCACCTGGTACAAATACCAAGACTAACCCGAACTGTATGGCGACTCTTCATAAAGACGTAATCTATACTAACGTTGCTGTAACTGACAACGGTGAAGTATGGTGGGAAGGTCTTTCTAAAGAAGTACCTGCTAATCTAACTAACTGGAAAGGTCAACCACACACCGGCGAAGAAAAAGCAGCTCATCCAAATGCTCGTTTCACTGTTTCAGCTGGTCAGTGTCCTTCTATTGATGCTGACTGGGAAAATCCAGCAGGTGTTCCAATTTCTGCGTTCATCTTCGGTGGTCGTCGTGCAGACACAGTGCCTCTAATTTCAGAAGCATTTGACTGGGTTGACGGTGTTTACAAAGCTGCAACTATGGGCTCTGAAACAACTGCTGCTGCTGTTGGTCAACAAGGTATCGTTCGTCGTGACCCATTCGCAATGCTTCCATTTGCGGGTTACAACATGGCTGACTACTTCTCTCACTGGTTAGAACTTGGTGAAGAAGTTGCTGCTAAAGCTAAAGCTGCTGGCAATAAACTTCCTGGTATCTACAACGTGAACTGGTTCCGTCGTGATGCTGAAGGTAACTTTGTATGGCCTGGTTTCGGTCAAAACATGCGTGTTCTTGAGTGGATCATTGACCGTTGTGAAGGTCGTGCAGACGCTGTTGAAACACCTATCGGCCTTGTTCCAACATACGAACAATTGAACTGGACTGGTTCAGACTTCACTAAAGAGCAATTCGAGCTTGTAACTTCTCAAGATAAAGATCAATGGATCAAAGAACTTGAAAGCCACACTGAATTGTTCAACAAACTTGGTGATCGCTTACCAAAAGCACTTAAAGTACGTCAAGACGAACTTTTAGAAGCTGTAAAAAAATCTGCTTAATTGGCCTTTAATTTCCCTCCTTTAAAAGAGGGATTAAGAAAGATTTAAAAGACCGCCTTGCGCGGTCTTTTTTATATCAACTAAGCCACATCTTGAGCTTTTTGCTTTATACGTATTGCCATTAAGTACTCGTCCAAAACATCAACTTCAGATGCACTGAATTGCAAATATAAGTTTGTGCGTCTTTGCAAAATATCTTCAGAGCTTCTCGCCCACTCATGCTCAACCAAATAATCTACTTCTTGAGCATACAAGCCATGCCCGAAGTTTTGCCCAAGCTCATCAATCGAAGTTAAATGATTCAGCAAAATCCAGACACGTGTTCCATAAGCATGCGCCCAACGACTGGCTAGACTGATCGAAACCCCTCGCACTTTTTGTTGGATTTCAGCTATCAACTGCTCGATTGATTCTAAATTTTCCGCACCAGGCAATGCTGTATCAGCAGTCCAAGGTTTGGATCGATGATGAAAAACAGTTTTAAGCTGATCTAATGCCGCTTCTGCTAGTTTTCGGTAAGTGGTAAGTTTGCCACCAAAGATTGAAAGTAATGCAGCCCCTTCTACATCGGTCAGTGCCAAAGTATAATCTCGCGTGACTGCGGCTGGATTATCTGACTCATCATCACACAGCGGACGCACACCTGAATAAGTTGAAATGATGTCCGTTTGCGTCAATTGAGTTTTAAAGTGATCATTTGACACATCAAGCAAGTAATCGATTTCTTCTTGGCTTATCTTTACTCGATTTGGGTCTGCATGATATTCACGATCTGTCGTACCGATCAGAGTAAATTGTTCTAAATATGGGATCGCAAAAACAATGCGATGATCATCATTTTGCATAATAAAAGCTTTATCACCGTCAAAGAGCTTTGGCACAATAATATGGCTACCTTGTATCAGCCGTATACTATAAGGTGACTCTTGCTTTAACCCCTGTTTTATAAAGTCAGCAACCCAAGGACCTGCCGCATTCACCAATACTTTAGCCTGCACATTTTGCAAACCCTTAGCATTTTTTAAACACACTCGCCAAATGCCACCTTTACTATATGCATTTAAACATTCTGTTCGAGTCAGAATCTGTGCACCATGTTCCCGTGCTTGTATCGCATTAAGTACAACCAAGCGTGCGTCATCCACTGCACAATCGGAATATTCAAACCCTCGGGTAAATCTAGGTGCTAAAGGACTAGCTTCCACATCAAATTCAATTCCATTTGAACCTGCAAGCTGTTCACGTTTACCCAAATAATCATAAAAGAATAATCCAGTACGAATCAGCCAAGCCGGACGTAAGTGCGGTTCATGTGGCATGATAAAACGCATCGGTCGAATAATATGAGGGGCTTTTTTAAGGAGAACTTCGCGTTCTGCGAGTGCTTCACGTACCAAACGAAATTCTTTATGTTCTAAATAGCGCAGACCACCATGAATTAATTTGCTACTTGCAGATGAAGTATGGCTCGCGAGATCGTCTTTTTCACAGAGCAAAACACTTAAACCCCGCCCCGCAGCATCACAGGCAATACCAACACCATTAATTCCACCACCAATGACCACCATGTCATATATTGATTGTTGTTGTGTATTCATCGCTCCCTCCCACTCTATCTTTTTATTCAACAATGCTTCGTTTTCATTGCTTTATTATTTTTTTCATTGATCATCATTTTTTGATCAAGATACCGATTTTGGTCACAACATCCTTACACTGAGTTTTTGTATCCTTCATTAAATGAGAAGTTATATTTTAAATGTACGTTTAAACGACTGCTGGCTCAAGCATGAAATCAAACATTTTAATGTCCAAACCCTTATTCAAAGCAAAATTCATGACAAGCCGTTTATTTGTACACTTTTTCAACAAAACCTCTTTTTTTAGTTTACATTTCATGCTTTTCGATACGCATAAGATATTTTCACACAATAAAAAAAGATGGATTTTAAAATGACGGAAGAAATTGTTACTCAATCAAATTTAGATACAAAGACCCGAGTAAAATCCATTCTCGGAGGTTCAGCAGGTAATCTTGTTGAATGGTACGATTGGTATGTCTATGCGGCATTCACCCTCTATTTTGCCCATGCTTTTTTCCCTCAGGGCAGCCAGACTGCACAGCTTCTCCAAGCCGCGGCCATCTTTGCAGTAGGCTTCCTCATGCGGCCGATTGGTGCATGGATTATGGGGATCTATTCAGACAAAAAAGGTCGAAAGTCAGGTTTAACCCTCTCCGTCACACTCATGTGTATCGGCTCATTGATGATTGCCATTTCTCCAACGCATGACCAAATTGGTATTTTGGCGCCGATTATTCTTGTGGTTGCACGACTAATTCAAGGTTTAAGTGTCGGCGGTGAATATGGCGCTAGTGCGACCTACCTCAGTGAAATGGCTGACCGTGACCGTCGTGGTTTTTTTCAAGCTTTCAATATGTGACACTGATTGCAGGTCAGTTGACTGCACTGTGCGTACTACTTATTTTGCAATGGTTGCTGACAGAAGAACAATTGCATGATTGGGGCTGGCGTATTCCGTTCTTTATCGGTGCGTGTTTAGCGGTAGTGGTTTTCCGCATTCGACGTGGCCTACTAGAAACCCAGTCCTTCAAAAATGCACAAGAGCAAAAGGACCAGCCTGAATCAGGCTTATTTTCTCTATTTAAGCATTATCCGAAAGAAGCATTCACGGTGTTATTTTTAACAGCTGGGGGTACATTGGCTTTTTATACCTACACCACCTATTTGCAAAAATATCTGGTCAATACCTCTGGCTTTAGTAAACCTGAGGCCACGCAAATCACCACTTTAGCACTGTTTATTTTTATGTGCTTACAACCACTAGCAGGTGGTCTATCCGATAAAATTGGTCGTAAGCCTTTAATGATCGCTTTTGGGATCTTAGGGGTGCTGTTCACCTATGTTCTATTTAGTGCATTAGGACAAACTCAAGATTATTGGACTGCATTTTGGCTCTGTCTCGCAGGTCTAGTGATTGTCACGGGATACACCTCGATCAATGCGGTTGTAAAAGCAGAAATGTTCCCTGCGCATATTCGCGCATTGGGTGTTGCACTGCCTTATGCTCTTGCAAATACCATCTTTGGTGGTACGGCAGAATTCTTCGCGCTGAGTTTTAAAGAAGCTGGTCACGAGTCATGGTTCTTTATCTATGTGACCATCATGATTTTTATTTCGTTATTGGTCTACGTCTTTATGAAAGACACCAAACACCATTCCAAAATTCAGGAGCATTGATCAGGGTTATTTGAAGATGAGTTATTGATCAATCTGATCAAAAACAGCATGTTTTCCCCATCAAAGCCTCAGTCTATGAGGCTTTGTTTTTTTTCATTTAGTCGTGAAAAATGTATCTGGTCAAAAATATCGCATTTTATAGACTAAAGTCGCATGATTTTCTGCGACAACAGGAGTATAAATTAAATAAATATAGTTCCATCTCCCATTTCGACAAAATATATTGATTTAAACTTTTCCCAAAGAGTTTAAATGGATATGTTTTGCATTCATTCCTTGGAGAATGATGTGTCAAACTCATCTGAGCCAGTTGTTCCTGAACAATTGGATAGAAAAACTCGTGTCAAATCTATCCTCGGCGGATCTGCCGGCAACCTCGTTGAATGGTACGACTGGTATGTCTACGCTGCCTTTACCCTTTACTTTGCACCGCAATTTTTCCCTGATGGTGACAATACTGTAAAACTCTTACAAGCGGCTGCAGTCTTTGCACTCGGTTTCTTAATGCGTCCAATCGGCGCATGGGTCATGGGTATTTATGCTGACCGTAAAGGTCGTAAAGCAGGTTTAACGCTGTCTGTATCGTTGATGTGTGTCGGCTCACTGATGATCGCATGTGCACCAACCTACGATTCTGTAGGGATGCTCGCACCCGCTATTCTACTTTTAGCGCGTTTACTCCAAGGCTTAAGTGTTGGTGGTGAATATGGTTCTAGTGCCACCTATTTGACTGAAATGGCAGGTAAAAACCATCGTGGTTTCTTCTCAAGTTTCCAATATGTCACACTGATTTCAGGTCAGCTATTGGCACTTTGCGTTTTAATTATCTTACAACGCAATTTCTCAGAACAAGCTTTAACTGAATGGGGCTGGCGTGTTCCGTTCTTCATCGGTGCATTACTCGCTATTGTGGTGTTCTGGATTCGTCGCGGTTTAGTTGAAACTCAATCCTCTAAAGAAGCTCAAGAACAAGCTAAAAATGGTGGTCCAAAATCAGGTGCTTTAGCGTTATTTACCAAATACCCTAAACAAGCCTTCACTGTGATCATGTTGACTGCCGGTGGTACTTTAGCGTTCAACACTTTTACCACATATTTACAAAAATATTTGGTCAACACGTCTGGCTTTGAAAAAACCACAGCAACTGAAATTACCACTGCTGCAATTTTCATCTTCATGCTTTTACAACCTGCTGTCGGTGCGCTTTCAGACAAAATTGGTCGTAAGCCAATTATGATCGCCTTTGGTGTGCTTGGTGTGCTGTTTACCATTCCTATTTTCAATGGTATCGGTTCAACTACCAGCCCAACCACAGCATTTATGCTTTGCATGAGCGGTATGGTGATTGTCACTGGTTATACTGCGATTAATGCCGTAGTAAAAGCAGAGTTGTTCCCTGCACACATCCGTGCCCTAGGTGTTGCATTGCCTTATGCCATTGCAAATACACTCTTTGGTGGTACCGCAGAACTTGTAGCTTTGAGCTTCAAAAATGCAGGCCATGAAAACTACTTCTTCTACTACATTACATTCATGATTGGTTTATCTTTAATTACCTATGTCTTCATGAAAGATACTAAAAAACATAGCATGATCACTGACGATTAATTCGCTCAGCCCTGCTATTCCACTTAAGCTCATCAAAGCCTATTTTGATGAGCTTTTTTTATCTCCATTTCCATCTACTCATCGTTTCGGCTGCATCAAAGATTTAATCAAACTTCTTTGGCTTTCTTTGTTTTCGCCATCGAGTCGACAGACGGACTATGGCATACTGAACATACAAATACACACGGCGAATGAATGATGAAAAATATTTACAAAGTTTTAAGTTTGGGTATTGTTGCAATGTCGATGGCTGCTTGCCAAAGCACTCCACGTGCTTTTAATGGTCAAACGGGCTTTCAAATAGAGTCCAAATCTGCAGATAGCGCAACACTTGCATATACTTTAGCGGGTCGCCAAAACCAACAACTGGATGCCAATAAATTACAACGTGCTTGCCAAAAAGTATTAAATACGCAAAAGACCTATAAATTACAAATCTTAAGCGTGAACGAAATTGCAAATCCTGCTTTGGAAAATACCCAGTACGGCCGTCAAATTGGTAATACACGTGCGAACTTCGGTCTATCAAATACTCCTGATCTACGTAACTCTGAAAACTTAGGCGCGCGTGATGCACTCGATGCTCGCCCTGCCACCTTACGTGTGGTTCGCTATACCTGTTCTTAATCAAATTTGCTGTTCAAAAGATAAAAATAAGACGCTTAAAGCGTCTTATTTTTTATGGGTTTAATATTTATAGGGTTTTATAAAAACTCACATTACGAAACTCAGGTGATTCATCCAAATCAGGCCATGTTGTCGCGCTTCGTTCATCGAGTTTTTCATATTTAGGATGACTAAAGTTTTTCACACGACTGTCTGCCACCCACACTTCAGGAGCAAACTTTAAAAACTCATCCAAAAAGAAACGATTGCATTGGTCATACAGCACATCGGCAGCCAATAAAATATCGACTTGCTCCGCTTTATACAGATCATCTAAATATTCAAGTTCGACATTATTCAACTCTGCATTGGCACGGCATGCATCTAGGCTCACTTGGTCGATGTCACAGCAGATCACGCGTTTCGCCCCTGCCATTTTTGCTGCAATCGCCACCACACCTGAACCTGCACCAAAGTCCAACACCACTTTATCTTTGACATGATGGGGTTCAGCCAACAACCACTGCGCCATTGCAAGCCCTGAAGCCCAACAAAAAATCCAATACGGCGTATCATTCCATATACGACGAATGACTTCATTATCCAATTTATCGGTTGGAAATACCGGTGGGATCAACCATAAAGAAATCGGGGTTTCAGGCAACTGTTGAGCATGTAATTCACAATGTGGAATGACTTCATGCAGTGCTTTAAGTAAATGTTCAGGGGCTTTGGGAAATTGGAAAGTACAGCTCATTAGAATTTTATTTTTCGAATATGCAGAGTTTTAGTGTCATAAAAGCCTAAATTAAGATCGGAAGTTCCCTCTCCTGAGCAAAATTTAAAGCACTGCTTTTAAATTGAAGCGCAAGAGAGGGTTAGGGAGAGGATTATTTATAAAAAGCACCCTCATCCTAGCCTTCTCCCAGAGGGAGAGGGAGCAGCATAGAATCAATTTGAGACGATCAGTTCCCTATACTTTTAGGAGATGAGAAGCACTGCTTCGCAAGGGAGAGGTCTAAAGATTAACCCAACGCTTTTTCAGCAGCTTCAACAGTTTGACGAATCAACGTTGTAATGGTCATTGGACCTACACCACCCGGAACAGGTGTATAAGCAGAAGCAACGTCTTCAATACCCACCAATTGGATATCACCTACACCGCCGCCATCACGTGGATGGAAGCCAGCGTCAACAACCACTGCACCCGGTTTGATCCAATCTTTTTGAATTAATTCAGCTTTACCTACCGCACCCACAATAATGTCAGCTTGCTTAACAAAGTCAGCTAAGTTTTGAGTACGTGAGTGGCAAGTGGTCACTGTTGCATTCGCTTCTAGCAGCATTGCAGACATTGGTTTGCCCAAAATTGCAGAACGACCCACAACAACCGCGTGTTTACCTGCGATTTCAATGTTGTTTTCTTTTAGAATGGTCATGATACCTGCAGGAGTCGCAGAACCATACGCAGCTTCACCCATTGCCATACGGCCGAAACCTAAGCAAGTCACGCCATCTACGTCTTTTTCAAGAGAGATCGCATCGAAACATGCACGCTCATCAATTTGAGCAGGTACTGGGTGTTGTAACAAAATACCGTGAACATCTGGGTTTGCATTCAATTTTTCAATTTCAGCAAGTAATTGCTCAGTCGTGGTTTCTTTAGGAAGCTCAACTTTTAATGAATCCATACCAACACGGCGGCAAGCATTCCCTTTCATACGTACATAAGTTGCAGATGCACCATCGTCACCTACCAAAATAGTCGCAAGAATTGGGGTACGACCAGTTTTCTCTTTTAGCGCTTCTACGCGAGTCAACAAGTCAGCTTCAATTTTCTTCGCCAATGCACGACCATCTAAAACTAATGCCACGGCACTTCTCCAAGTGATGATATGAATCAATTTTGCACATAATACATGATTATTTTAAATTTTTTACCTTGTATGCTGCTTTTATGCTCATACAGATGAATCTGCTATTGTTTTTTTTTCAGAGCTTGCTAATATACGCATCAACAAGACATGGCGGGGTGGCAGAGTGGTCATGCAGCGGACTGCAACTCCGTGTACGCCGGTTCGATTCCGACCTCCGCCTCCAATCTTGTTAAGCCCGAGTGGTGAAATCGGTAGACACAGGGGATTTAAAATCCCCCGCCCACAAAGCGTGCCAGTTCGAGTCTGGCCTCGGGCACCATTCTTCTACTACTGAAGATGGTGTAATAAAGAACCCAGCGATAAGCTGGTTTTTTTATGCCTAAAATTTAGTAAAACAATAAAAAAGAGGAACATTGCCCTCTTTAATTATTTTAAAACACCATGCAAATACATCGTGTTTTAAAGATAAAACTTTAGATTACTTCAACCACAATCTTACCCACATGGTCGCCTGTATCCATGGCTGCATGCGCCTCTTGAATTTGATCAAACTTAAATGTTTTGTAGATCATTGGCAGACATTCACCTTTAGACCATAACGGAACAACATTTTCCTGAATGCCTTTGGCAATCTCTGCTTTTTCTGCAGTATTACGCGCACGCATGGTTGAGCCTGTAATGGTCAAACGCTTCATCATGATTTGACCCAGTTTCACCTCTTTGGCCTTTGCACCACCTAAAAATGCGATATAGACCAAACGACCATCACGACGTAATAGATTGAGGTTCTGCGCCAAATACGGTGCGCCAACAATATCTAAAATGACATCTACACCTTGCTCATTGGTCGCTTCATTAATCACTTGCTCAAAGTCTTGAGTCTTATAGTTAATCGCATGCGTGATATCAGAGATCGCTGCCACTTTTTCATCTGAACCGACTGTTGCAAAGGTTTTCATGCCCAACGCATTACACAGCATGATTGCCGTAGTTCCAATACCACTGGTTCCCCCATGAATCAGCACCGTTTCACCTGCTTTGGCTTTGCCCATTTGGAATACATTGGCCCAAACGGTAAAGAATGTTTCAGGAATGGCTGCCGCTTGAGTAAAGCTGACGCCTTCAGGAATCGCAATGGTTTGGCTTTCAGGCACCACGCAATATTCTGCATAACCGCCGCCATTGGTCAGACCGCAAACCTTATCACCTACTTGAAATAAAGTAACCTCTGCACCCACAGCAACCACTTCACCCGCAACCTCTAAACCTGGTACTGGCGTTACGCCTTTCGGCATTGGGTATAAACCTTGACGCTGTAAAATGTCTGGACGGTTGATGCCAAAGGCATGCACTTTAACCAACACTTCATCTGCTTTCGCTTCTGGGATGGCAACGCTTTCATAGGCCAGTTTATCTACACCGCCCGGCTCAGTAATAATGACCTGCTGCATGCTTTGCTGTGACATTGTTTTCCCTTTTCAATTATTGACTATTCATCTATCTCTGCACTATTTGAACATAGAAATGGCGCAGAATGAATAAACATGGACTTATGTATAATTTGTAGTGTATTTCGTAAATGAATAATAGGCCAAGCATGTCTCAGATCGTTGAATACAATGAAGATAACGCCAGTGACTATGAATGGTTTGATGGTTTTGCCGTGATTCGCTTCTATGCAGACTGGTGCGCGCCCTGTGTACAGAACTTCCCAGTATTTGAGCAGTGCGCAAGTCAAATGTCAGCGCAGCATACACGGCTTAAATTTGGCAAAGTGAATATTGATTCCTCACCGATACTGACATTGCGTTATAACGTTTATGGACTACCCTCTACCTTGCTGTTTTATCGCGGGAAAGTGATTCAACGTATTGCAGGTGTCAAATCACTGACTGAATTAACAGCCATCATTCAAGATGCGATGCAGTCACACTCAACTCATGACTAAATAGATGTACCTTTTATTTGGATGCAGGCTCATTTGGTAGGCGTACAAACTTCATTAGCGTATTACGCACCAATGGCAACACGATCAAAATGAGCGGGAACGCCACCATCCATGACATACCCCAAGCGCGCAGCCAAATACCAAGAAAGCCTTCAACTAAGCCTTTATTCATCAGCATATTAAAGCAGGAAATTGAACCGCTCATAATGCCGGACAGAATTAGGGGCATCAGCCAAGTCATGTGTTTGGGATGAAATTTTGGGAGTTGATTCATCTGTAAATACCTATTATTCGTCTTGGGCTGCGTTGTGGGCTTTTACGGTTTGTTTTAGGGTTTTCATAAATTCAATAAATTGCGGTAAAAACTCCTTAAATAAAGGGTTGTCTTTATTTTGCAACAAAGTTTCACCAAACAGTTTCAGACCCACGGCAAAGGCTTTGGTCTTTTCATCATCTAAGAGCTGTGCTTTGGTCAAGTGTTCGAGCACCTTAAACAAGTCGTCATGGTTGTAAGCATTAAACTGCAACGCTTCGGTATACGTCGATGGATTGCCCTGTGCATCTGCAATGTGTTTGAGCGTAATTTCATATTGATGCTGTTTCATTGTGTCACCTCCATACGGCTGATTTCGACAGCCGCCTGATCGATTTTTTCTGAAATGGCATACACCTGTTCAGGTGTTAGTTCACAGTGCTGAATTTTGATGCGCAGTGATGCTTTTAAGTTTTCCATCGCACGTTTGATGTCGACGTATTGTTCATTGTTATGAATCTGCTTACGGGTATCAAAACGACACAGAATTTTCTCTACTGTGGCTTTTTCGGCATCTAGATGAACTAAGCCTGACTGCGTAACGCTGTATTGTTTACGGTCTTCGGCATTTAGTTCTGCATGGATGTATTGCTGTTCTTCGAGGTAATTCAGCGTTGGGTAAATTGTCCCTGTGCTTGGGCTGTAACCGCCACCGACGATTGCGCCGACATCTTTAATAATGTCGTAGCTAAACTTAGGCGATTGGGAGATCAGATGCAGCACCAACAGTTTCATGTGCCCTGCTTCAAACAGGCGTTTTCGGGTTTTAACTGGACTATCGCTTACGTCCAAAAGGTCTGAATTTGACATTGCAAAGATACACCTTAAGATTAATTAAGATATATCTTAATACAATTGAATTATATTAACCTACTTTTTTAATTCTTATTTTGTTTGGAGCTTCAATTAAAATATTAACTACTTCCATCGGTTTACAATTTTCACTAAACCAGAATTGTAATTTTTTACCCTTAAATGGCCTTATCCTAACTGATCCATTTTTATTAGCATTTCGATCTATTTTAGCTATATCTAGCGGAATAGCACCATCACCAACATAAATATCCATTTGACTTTCATGCGTACCTAAGTAGCTAGAATATGAAATTCCAAAGTTAATACAGCTCCAATTAAAATACGTATCATGCAAAGTCAACTTATATATTGGCATTTCATTAATTTCATTGATTTCATTGATTTCATTGATTTCATTGATTTCATTGATTTCATTGATTTCATTGATTTCATTGATTTCATTGATTTCATTGATTTCATTGATTTCATTGATTTCATTGATTTCATTGATTTTGAACCTATTTCCATTCCACTTAGGTTTCAATTCTTTTATCAAACTATCTTCCAAACCAGCAGCTAGATTAAGCTTAAACCCTCCATATTCCATTAATCCAACATCTTCAAATAACCAAATTTCAATGACCTTGCCCATGCTAATCAATCTAGTTAATTCAAAATTATTTCGAATATTTGTAGTTTGGGTACGACCTGGCTTTAGATAACCTTTAAACCTATTATCTAAATTTTGTGTAGTTTTACCAATATAGAGCAATTCATTATTCTCTATAAACGCATACAGTATATTTTCTACACCAGATGAATAATTTAACTTATAAATTAATTCCTTACTGCTCCCAATATTCCAGAACCCCACATTTTTAAAACCAACATCAATAAGTTTTTGCCTAATATTCATACAACCCTTTTGATTTTATATTGTTTATTTACAATAGATTACCACGAAATAATATTTGTTTTTTTGATTAAAACATAAGCACTTTTTAAATTATATATTCATTTCCTAATAAAAAAACCCGCCTTGCGGCGGGTCTTTTTTAAATCAATTCAATCTATTATAGACGAACCAACTCAACAATTTTC
Source organism: Acinetobacter sp. YH16044 (assembly GCF_013417145.1). Taxonomy (NCBI): domain Bacteria; kingdom Pseudomonadati; phylum Pseudomonadota; class Gammaproteobacteria; order Moraxellales; family Moraxellaceae; genus Acinetobacter; species Acinetobacter sp. YH16044. The sequence continues at coordinate 74,642 of NZ_VPEK01000001.1, read as the reverse complement.
TCAGCAACTTCTTCAGCAGTCTCGAATGCATAAGTCACATCAGTACCTTCAGCACTATCTGTAATCACAACCACACCTGTTTCACGTACAAGTGCAACTTGCTCTACAGTTAAACCAGCTTTCGCAATCGCAACCACACCTTGCTGAATCAACAAGCTTTCAATCGCTTGCGCATTTTCAAGGGCTTTAGCAGTCACAGTTACCGCAGCAGGTTTTTGACCTAAACGTGCAGCACGCGCTTCAGCAGTTACAGGCTCGTTGTGTGCAGTCCATTCCACTGCAGACTCAACCATACCCGCACCAACAGTTACGTTGTTTAAACGGTCAATAAAGATGAATGAACCTGTGTAACGACTATCTTGATAACGGTCGAATACTACTGGCGCATCAAACTCAATCGTTACATCTGCAATCGCATTCAATTCAAGCTGTTCAACTTCCGTTTTTTCCAATGTGTTTACATTGGTACGATAGTTGATTTTCGCAACTTTCGCAGGAATAGTTTGTGTACCAAACTTCACGTTATATAGTTTGCCAACCACTAAAGGCGCATCTGTCATCCATACCACAGAGGCACGTGCAGAACGTGAAATTAACGGCTGTTCGCCCGCTTTCACCAACACGTTACCGCGTGAAATATCAATTTCATCATTTAGCGTAAGTGTTACAGCTTGACCTGCAACAGCATGGTCTAAGTTACCGTCAAAAGTGACAATTTCTTTAACAGTAGACGACTTACCAGATGGCAATGCAGTAATGGTATCGCCAACTTTCACTTCACCAAGTGCAATCGTACCGCAGAAGCCACGGAAGTCGAGGTTCGGACGGTTAACATACTGAACAGGGAAACGGAATTCGTGCTTGCTCGTATCATGCGAAATTTCAACAGTTTCCAAAGTCTCCATTAAAGTCTGACCTTGGTACCAAGGTGTAGATGGAGATTTGTTTACAACATTATCACCATTCAACGCAGAAATTGGCGTGAAGATGATATTCGCAGGTTTACGGTCGCCTAATTGGTTCACGAACTCGTTGTATTCAGCTTGAATCTCATTGAAGCGTGCTTCAGAGAATTCAACCAAGTCCATTTTGTTCACTGCAACCACAATATTACGAATACCTAAAAGGCTCGCAATAAATGAGTGACGACGCGTTTGAGTTTGTACGCCATAACGCGCATCAATCAAGATGATCGCTAAATCCGCAGTAGACGCACCCGTTGCCATGTTACGTGTGTACTGCTCATGCCCCGGGGTGTCAGCAATAATGAACTTACGTTTTTCTGTAGAGAAATAACGGTAAGCCACGTCAATGGTAATACCTTGTTCACGCTCTGCTTGTAGACCATCGACAAGTAAAGCCAAGTCAGGCGCATCACCCGTTGTACCTACTTTTTTAGAGTCACGAGTCACAGCTTGTAATTGATCTTCATAAATCAATTTTGAATCGTAAAGCAAACGGCCGATTAAAGTCGATTTACCGTCATCTACGTTACCGCAAGTCAGGAAACGTAGAAGGTCTTTATTTTCGTGTTGTTTTAAATACGCCAAGATGTCTTGGCTAATTAAATCTGATTGATGAGACATTGCTCAAAGCTCCACATATTCTTTTGAAATCGGTTTCTGAATCTTTTTAATCCCTCTAAATCTCCCTTTAAGAAAGGGAGACTTTGCTCCGTTATTTCTCGGGAGTTCCCCCTCTTTAGTAAAGAGGGTGAGCAGCACTGCTGCGCAAGGGAGATTATGAGATTCTTAGAAGTAACCTTCCTGCTTTTTCTTTTCCATCGAACCTGCTTCATCATGGTCGATCATACGACCTTGACGTTCAGATGTGGTGGCTAAAAGCATCTCTTGGATAATTTCCGGTAAAGTTGTTGCAGTTGATTCAACCGCACCTGTAAGTGGGTAACAACCTAAAGTACGGAAACGCACCGATTTCATTTGTGGCACTTCACCTTCGTTCAAACGCATACGCTCATCATCAACCATGATCAGTGTACCGTTACGCTCAACCACTGGACGTTCAGCAGCCAAGTACAAAGGAACCAATTTAATATTTTCGAGGTAGATGTATTGCCAAATATCCAACTCAGTCCAGTTAGACAATGGGAACACACGAATACTTTCACCTTTGTTCACTTTACCGTTGTAAAGATTCCAAAGTTCAGGACGTTGGTTTTTAGGGTCCCAACGGTGTTTGGTATCACGGAACGAGTAAACACGTTCTTTGGCACGAGATTTCTCTTCGTCACGACGTGCACCACCGAAAGCAGCATCAAACTGATATTTATCAAGCGCTTGTTTTAAGCCTTGAGTTTTCATAATGTCAGTATATTTTGAGCTACCGTAATCGAATGGATTTACGCCTGCATCTTTACCTTCTTTGTTTTGATGCACGATCAAATCAAAGCCATGCTCTTTTGCCATGTTGTCACGGAAAGTAATCATGTCTTTAAATTTCCAACCCGTGTCTACATGCAGTAGTGGGAATGGAAGTTTGGCAGGATAGAATGCTTTTAAAGCAAGATGCAGCATGACCGCTGAATCTTTACCGATTGAATACAGCATGACTGGGTTTTCGAACTCAGCAGCAACTTCACGGATGATATGAATACTCTCAGCTTCAAGCTGTTTAAGATGAGTAAGTCTTTCCTCATTTAATGACATGGACAACACCAGCTTAGAATATGTGTACTTATTACACTTTTAAAGATATATATACATTATAGTGATTAAGCTTTCATAACGATTGCTTGTTTTGTGATATTGATATTCTTATTCGTCATATACAAATTGTCTGATACTGCTTATCAATTTTAATTAATTTAATACGATAGACTTATCAATTTCAGTATTATTCTAGTCCGAGACCCGTAAGTTTACGCAATTTTTTATCAATTAACTAATCGCTAAATCCTCTAAACAATCGGTATTCAAACTCGCTCAAAGTACCTAAAGTAGCTATATCACTCTCCAATAGTTATTGATATGCCATATAGTCACTATACGCTTGAAACCTTAAAGTCGCTGATTGAAGCAGCAGGTCTTGCTGGCTATATTTATCAGCATTCTTCACACATGCTTGTGCTCCAAGAAGCCTTGAATGATGACGGCAGCCCACTGAATAACTTTATCCAACATGAGCTGAGTGCTGACCAAATTGGCCTTCAGTTCGGCCTACGACTTTTGGACAATAAACTCGAATTTTTGATTGGGGTGACTCACAGTAACCAAGATCGCGGCTACGAAATTGGCGCAGGCAATTTAAAGGCAGATCAACGCGCATTTAATCTGCTCTATGCTTTTTACAATTTCCCCAAAGCATTTCACTTAATCCACTTCCCGCTCGCAGCCAATAGCACCCAGTTAGAAGAAGAGATCGAAAAGCAATTGTTTCAACTTGAAAGCATGGGCTTTTTAGACACTGCGATTAAAACCAATCCGATGGGCGAACAAGTGAAGTGGATGAAAACCTTTATTGTTCAAGCGGCTTTAGATATGAAAGTACGCATTCAAACTTCATTGTTATAAAAACGGTTAAAGCCACCTAAAAATAGCTCTATTGAACACCAGTTCAAATCTCCATATGACATCGAAAGTCACGGTAAAGCTCTCAGCACTGCCGTGACGGTTATAAATTTACATTTCCTAACATTGTTTTCTGTGCCTTTTAACAAGCCATTTCTCTCCCTTGAGCACGACCACTTATATATCTGCAATTAGACTGAAAATTTGATTGATCACAATGACTTAAATCTTAAATGGGTAAAGCAGAAATACTATTAACTTTAGATTTAGATAATCCTGACTTAATTGATCACCTATTTTTAAAGAAAAACTTAGTAATAGCTCACATAAAAGCCGACTTTTTGTTAATCTGATCTGTAATTTTTTTACACAATTTCGACAGATAATGTTATTTTATTTACTGAAAAAAATTCGGCCAGAATTATTTTTTTTGATTTTTTATAAGCATAAATATAGAGATAAATATAATGTGGGAATTGTTTACTCACCCGTCTAATATCGTGTTTAGCATCAGTCTCTGCTTAATGTTCTTGTTTGGACTTTTTGAGATTGTGTTAACAATTTTAGGGGGTGGTTCTCAAGGCTTCTTAGATCAATTCCTACCTGAGGATGTTGGTCATAATGCAGAGCTAGGTGTAGATGCCGATGCAGGTATCGTGACACGTGTGCTCGATTGGTTGTATTTGGGTCGTATTCCACTGTTTGTATGGCTCATCATTTTCTTATGTGTCTATAGTTTATTGGGCTTTGCTATTCAAGCCATCGTTAACCAAATGACCAGTATGATGTTCAGTGCATGGATTATTGCACCAGCCTGTATTTTTCTGTGCATGCCCTTCGTACGTTTTAGCGCAATGCTCATTGCCCGTATTTTACCCCAAGATGAAACCACTGCCATTTATAGTGATGAATTGATCGGTAGAACGGCCACGATCATTTTGGGTGATGCACGACCCCAGTCTCCTGCTCAAGCCAAAGTCAAAGATCAACACGGATTGACCCATTATATTTTGGTTGAACCTGAACAAGATGAAATTTTCAGCCAAGGTCAATCAGTGGTTTTAACCCAAAAAACAAATGTAGGCTTTCAAGCCACCATGCTCTAAATTTTGAATGAATTGATGCTCGATCAGTTCTTCTAACACCATATAAATACATTTAACGCGTCATACGTTCAGCAAATCTCGAAGTCATGATGAGTCAACAAAATACTGATTTTTAAACCAAACTTGTTAGCACTTTAGAGGGTTAACTTGAACTACAACAAAAGAGATAAACGTCCATGTTAGACATTATTCCAAGCGGTATCCTTGTTTCAGTCGGGATAATTTTTGCCGCACTTATTTTTATTGGTTTTATTATTGCTCGACTTTATCGTCGCTCAAGTAAAGAGATTTCATTTGTGCGTACAGGCTTCGGCGGTGAAAAAGTGATTTTAGGTGGCGGTGCTATTGTGCTTCCGGTGCTGCATGAAATTATTCCAGTCAATATGAACACCCTACGTCTTGAAGTACGCCGTGCAGATGACCAAGCGCTGATTACACGTGACCGTATGCGTGTCGACGTGATGGCGGAGTTCTATGTCCGTGTGAAACCAACCGCAGATTCGATTGCTACCGCAGCACAAACGTTAGGTCAAAAGACCATGTCGCCAAATGAGTTAAAGAATTTGGTTGAAGGTAAATTCGTTGACTCATTACGTGCAGTTGCCGCAGAAATGGCGATGGAAGAGTTGCATGAAAAACGTGTCGACTTCGTACAAAAAGTTCAGCAAGTGGTGTCTGAAGATTTACATAAAAACGGTTTGGAACTTGAAACCGTTTCATTAACTGGCTTAGACCAAACTGGCTTTAAATACTTCAACCCACAAAATGCGTTCGATGCTGAAGGTTTAACTAAACTGACGGAAACCATTGAAGACCGTCGTCGTAAACGTAATGCGATTGAACAAGATGCAGATCTTGCGATTAAGACCAAGAACTTAGAAGCAGAACAAGCACGTCTACAAATTTTGCGTGAAGAAGAATATGCAAAACTGCAACAAGAACGTGAAATTTCAATCCGTCGTGCAGAACAGCTTGCAGAAATTGCATCACAAGAAGCTGCTAAAAAACGTGAAGCCGAAGAAGCGCGTATTGCTGCTGAACGTGAAGTTGACTTAAAGCGTATTACTGCTGCACGTGACGTTGAAAATCAAAATATTCAAAAGTCACAAATTATTCAGCAAGCCCAAGTGGAACAAAAGAAAACCATTGAACTCGCTGAGCAAGACCGTGCCATTGCCATTGCTGAAAAATCTCGTGCTGAATCTGAAGCTAAAGCGCATGCCGATCAAGCCCGTGCTCAAGCGGTAAAAGCCGAAGAAGAAGTCATTACCGTTCGTCAAATCCAACAAGCTGAACGTCAAAAAGCTGTCGAATTAGTCTCTGCGAAAGAAAAAGCAGAGAAAGATGCGATTGCCATTACTGTCGCGGCAGAAGCAGGTAAACAAGCAGCAGCAGATGATGCAGAAGCTATCCGTATTGCAGCTGAAGCCGAAGCTGAAAAAGTTCGCTTAAAAGCAAAAGGTGAAGCTGACGCAAAAGTTCTCTTGGCTCAGGCGATGGAAAAACAATACCAAGTTGATGCTGAAGGTACACGTGCAGTGAACGAAGCAAACAACGTATTGTCATCTGAACAGGTTGAAATGCAAATTCGTTTAGCGATGCTGAAATACTTACCTGAAATCATTCGCGAAAGTGTGAAACCAATGGAAAACATTGATGACATTAAGATTTTGCAAGTGAATGGCCTAAATGGTGGTCATGCAGGTTCTTGCCAAGGTGATGCTCACCACGAAGGTAGTGGTAATGTTGCCTTGTCAGACCAAGTGGTGAATAGCGCCCTACGCTACCGCAGCCAGGCCCCACTGATTGATAGCTTGATGAGTGAGCTCGGTATCCAAGGTGGCGATATTAACGGTTTAACTCAGAGCTTAAAAACCAGCAAAAACTAAGTTTTTGATTGAGATAGGGCTCCATCAAATCTCTTTATTCAGAAGTGATTGCTTGAGCAACACATTCTAAATGAATTAAAAAAGCAGTGTCCGCACTGCTTTTTTTATGGCTTAGATACTTGTACTTATGGGCATACAATCTCCCAAAGAAATGAACAACATTTTCTGTCTTATCAGAGCGCTTTTAATGGTTTCTGACATTTATATTTCGCATCACAGCCTGATGTTAAATCAATGAACAAATGGCGTATTTCATAAAAATACTCATTTAGAAGCTATAGAGCAAACAGCATAAAATTATGAAACAAAATATTTAAAATCAATTAATTGATATATCCTTCTCATCTTACAGAATAAGATATTTACTTCTATATATTCAGCTCGATAACATTTTGTTCTATCTATTGTTTTTATAAAACTTGGAAATTGCTTATTAAATTGAAAATAGAGCCTAACAAGGTTTTTGCACTTCAAACCATCAACTAAAAAATAATAGCTGGCTATAGATGTATATGCTCCTGTAGATATTCTTAAAAAGATTTCATCACTGAGATAGCAAATTTCACCAATTTTAAAGCTCCCATTCTCATATTCCTGATCTACCATCCTTTGTATAAGGCTTGAGAAAAATACATATAAAATAATTTCTATTAAAAATGTTAGGCTTCATCCAAGTAAAACAGCTCTTTGATGATAAAGATCCATTAAAAATCTCAATTAAATTAGTTATTTTCCCTAAAATCAATATACTGCACGCTATACGAAATTATTTTTAAAAATCATAAACCTATGACCATCCCCGCAATCATCACATATTCGGATTATTATGTGTTTTTTACATTTCATAGTTATTGAACAACCAATATTCCATCCGTTTATGCAGCGTCACTGCACCCCAAAGCAGAACACATAGCCATGCCCTTATGGCTTTTGCATAGCGGCTGAAATACGCTTTTTTTTTGCGTAAAAAAAAAAAGAGAATCCGAAGATTCTCTTTTGATGTTTAAGTATGGCGATTAAACCAAACCTTTGCCTTTCAGCACTTCGTACATGGTCGAACCTAATTCAGCAGGACTACGGGTATAAGCCATACCAGCTTTTTCAAAGGCAGCGAATTTCTCTTCTGCTGTGCCTTTACCGCCCGAAATGATTGCCCCTGCATGCCCCATACGTTTGCCTTTAGGTGCAGTCACACCCGCGATATAACCGACAACAGGCTTTGTTACATTCGACTGAATATATTCAGCTGCTTCTTCTTCCGCTGTACCACCAATCTCACCAATCATGATGATCGCTTCAGTTTGCGGGTCATCTTGGAACAGCTTTAAGCAATCAATTTGGTTCATGCCCGGAATTGGATCTCCCCCAATACCGATACAAGTCGACTGACCTAGACCCAACTTCGTAGTTTGCGCTACAGCTTCATAGGTTAATGTCCCTGAACGCGAGATAATGCCGATTTTACCTGGTTGATGAATATGCCCCGGCATAATACCGATCTTACATTCACCTGGGGTAATAATCCCTGGACAGTTTGGCCCAATTAAGCGTGCGTTATTGCCATAGGTTTCTAGGTAACGTTTAGCTTTTAGCATATCGAGTGTCGGCACACCTTCAGTGATCACCACAATCAGCTCAACACCTGAATCAATCGATTCAATAATTGAATCTAGGACAAATGGTGCAGGTACATAAATCGAGGTTGCCGTTGCACCCGTTTCACGCACTGCTTCTTTCATGGTATTAAATACGGGCAGATTCAAATGTTGTGTGCCGCCTTTACCCGGAGTCACCCCACCGACCACTTTTGTGCCGTAAGCAATTGACTGTTCAGAATGGAATGTGCCGTTTTTACCGGTAAAACCTTGCACCAATACTTTGGTGTCTTTATTAACTAATACGCTCATGATCTCTACTCCCTTAGCCTTTTACCGCAGCAACAATTTTTTCTGCAGCATCAGCCAAGCCATTTGCAGAAATCAATTTCAAACCTGATTCATCAAGTAATTTTGCACCCAACTCTGCATTGTTCCCTTCTAGACGAACAACCACAGGTACAGTCACATTTACTTCTTGAACCGCTGCAATAATTGCTTCAGCAATCATGTCACAACGTACAATTCCGCCAAAAATATTAATTAATACACCCTGCACAGAACTATCCGCCAAAATGATTTTAAAGGCTTCAATTACGCGTTCTTTGGTCGCGCCACCGCCTACATCTAGGAAGTTTGCAGGTTGACCACCATATAGCTTGATGATGTCCATGGTTGCCATCGCTAGACCAGCACCATTCACCATACAGCCAATATTGCCTTCTAAGGCAACATAGTTCAGATCAAACTCAGAGGCTTTCAGCTCACGCTCATTTTCTTGCGTTTTATCGCGTAGTGCTGCGATTTCTGGTAAGCGATATAAAGCATTTGAGTCGATACCAATTTTTGCATCCACACATAAAATCTCGCCATTTTCACGTACGGATAACGGGTTAATTTCAAATAAAGCAAAATCATTTTCAATGAATGCTTGATAAGCTGCAGACATGATTTTGACAAATTGATTCACTTGACCATCTTTTAGGTTTAAAGCAAACGCCACTTCACGTGCTTGGAATGGTAACAATCCAACTAGAGGATCTACTTCAACTTTAATAATTTTTTCAGGCGTTTCTTCTGCAACTTTCTCAATTTCAACCCCACCTTCAGTCGATGCCATAAAGGTCACACGACGGCTAGAACGGTCAACTACAGCACCTAGGTACAATTCACGCTCTACTGGATAAACATCTTCAGATACCAAAATACCGCTGACGGGTTGACCTAATGCATCTGTTTGATAAGTGACTAAGCGTGAGCCGACCATTTGGTTCACATAATCAGTGGCTTCTTGTGCAGATTTTACGACTTTAACGCCGCCTGCTTTACCACGACCACCTGCATGCACTTGGGCTTTGAGTACCGCAAACTTACCACCCAGTTGCTCAAAAGCTTTGACTGCTTCTTCTGCGGTAGTTACAAATACGCCTTCTTGGACTGGCATACCATATTTTTTTAATAACGCTTTAGCTTGATATTCGTGTAGATTCATTGAACAACCTTTTACTCTTTTTTCGCTTTGTTATGACCCATTAAAGCCCAGACATCCGTCAAAGCAGCTTTAACCTTTTTAAATCTTAAAATATTTCTTATCTTTATTTTTAGATGATTATTCAAATTAAAACAACCATCTGAAACAAAAAAGAGCGGCCTAAGCCGCTCTTTTTACATCTTATTTACGTTTACGCTGAATCGCGTGAATTGCACGTCCATCGACTGCAAGCGCCGCCTCATGAACCACTTCAGAGAATGTCGGGTGACCGAAAGTCATTAACTGAAGATCTTCAACTGAAGACACAAACTCAAGCGCGATCATGCCTTGGTGTACGATATCAGACGCTGCAGGTCCAATCACGTGCATACCAAGTAGACGATCTGTTTTCGCATCAGCAACAAACTTAACAAAGCCTGCGTTTTCACCAGCAGCCATTGCACGACCATTCGCAGCAAAGCCAAATTGACCAGTCTTCACTTCATGGCCTTTTTCTTTCGCTTGCTCTTCTGTTAAACCAACCCACGCCGCTTCTGGGTGTGTGTAGATGACAGAGATAATAGTATCGTAGTTCACTTGAGCTGCGTGACCGTGCATACGTTCAACAGCCATTACGCCTTCTTCCATTGCTTTATGTGCAAGCATTGGACCACGTACCAAGTCACCAATTGCGTATACGCCTTCAACCGAAGTTGCACACCAATCGTTTACTTCAACTAGACCGCGTTCAGTGAGTTTAATGCCTGAATCTTCAGCCAATAAACCTTCTGCATATGCTTTACGGCCAACACAAACGATCAATTTATCGAAAGTTTGAGTTTTGTCTTCGCCACCTTGCGTATACTTAACAGTAACTTCACGGCCATTTACTTCTGTACCAGCAACTTTAGCGCCAACACGGATATCAAGACCTTGTTTAGTCAATACTTTTTGGTAGTCTTTTGCCAAAGCTTTATCAGCCATTGGTAAGAATGCATCCATTGCTTCAAATACAACAACTTCAGCACCTAGACGACGCCATACTGAACCAAGTTCTAGACCAATGACACCCGCGCCAATTACGCCAAGACGTTTAGGCACTTCTGGGAACTCAAGCGCGCCAGTAGAGTCAACAATAATGTCTTGATCTACAGGAGCAACTGGAATATTGACTGGCACAGAACCCGATGCAAGGATTACATATTTAGGTTCTAAAATTTGAGTTTCACCTTCGTGAGATACAAACTCAACTTTCTTACCTGCAAGTAATTTACCTGTACCTTTTAACCATTCGATACCATTGCCTTTAAGTAGGCCATCGATACCCATCGTCAATTGGTTAACAATTTTGTCTTTACGATCAAGTAATTTTGCAAGATCAAATTTCACTTCACCTGTTGTAATACCGTGGTCATCTAAGTGATGAACGGTATCTTCATAACGGTGCGATGAATCAAGTAATGCTTTAGATGGGATACAACCCACGTTTAAGCAAGTACCACCTAAAGATGGTTTACCTTTATGAATACGTTTTTCAATACAAGCTACTTTAAAGCCTAATTGAGCAGCGCGGATAGCAGCCTCATAACCACCAGGACCGCCACCAATAACAACTAAATCAAATTGAGACATGTGTATCTCCAAAAATGGGCTTAGAGGATCGCTCTAAGCCCATTGCATTATTCTGAAGTATTAAAGATCAAGGATTAGCTTAGCTGGTTCTTCTAACAATTCTTTGATTGTTACAAGGAAGCCGACTGCTTCTTTACCATCGATTAGACGGTGGTCATAAGAAAGCGCTAAGTACATCATTGGCAAGATTTCAACTTGACCATTTACAGCCATAGGACGTTCTTGGATTTTATGCATACCCAAAATCGCAGTTTGTGGCGTATTTAAGATAGGTGTAGAAAGCAATGAACCAAAAGTACCACCATTAGTAATAGTGAAAGTACCACCAGTCATATCTTCGATACCCAATTTACCATCACGCGCTTTACCAGCGTATGCACGGATACCGTTTTCAACTTCAGCATAGTTCATGCGGTCAGTATCACGAAGAACTGGAACCACTAGACCACGGTCGCTTGATACAGCAACACCGATGTCGTAGAAACCGTGGTAAACGATGTCATTGCCATCAATCGAAGCGTTTACAGCTGGGTAGCGTTTAAGTGCTTCAGTTGCCGCTTTAACGAAGAATGACATGAAGCCAAGACGTGCACCATGACGCTTTTCAAAAGCATCTTTGTATTGCGCACGCATTTCCATGATTGGTTTCATGTTTACTTCGTTGAACGTAGTCAACATTGCAGTTTCTTGAGTTGCAGCAAGTAAACGTTCAGCAACACGCTTACGAAGACGAGTCATAGGAACACGTTTTTCGATACGTTCACCAACAGCAACGCTTAATGGCGCAGCAGCAGGAGCAGCTGGTTTAGCTTGATGGTTTGCAACATCTTCTTTAGTGATGCGACCGCCACGGCCAGTGCCAGCAACGTCAGCAGCAGCAATGCCAGACTCAGTCAATGCTTTACGCACTGCAGGAGCTTGATCAGCAACAGGTTGAGCACGTTCAACAACAGGAGCAGCGCCCGCTTGAGTTTGCGCAGCAGCTTGTTCTACTTTCTCTTCTGATTGAACAGCTTGAGTTTGAGCAGCGCCAGAAGCAGCACCTTCTTCAAAAGTCGCAATCACTTCGTTCGATAAAACTGTATCGCCTTCGTTTTTAACGATTGCAGAAATCGTACCGTCAGCAGGAGCTACAACTTCTAAAACAACTTTATCTGTTTCAATATCACAAATCACTTCGTCACGTGATACTGCTTCACCTGGTTGTTTGTGCCAAGTTGCAACTGTACCGTCAGCAACTGACTCTGGGAATACCGGTGCTTTAATTTCGGTTGCCATTATTAAGAATCTCCTGTTATTCAGCTACGATAGCTAAAGCATCATTTACGAGCTGAGCTTGTTGTTTTGCGTGCAAATATGGTGAACCACAAGCCGGTGCAGCAGAAGCTTCACGACCTGCATAACTAATACGAACTTGTTTGCCCGCTTTCATCACGTCGTCATAAAGACGCGGAGCGATGAATAACCATGCACCTTGGTTCTTCGGTTCTTCTTGAGCCCAAACCAATTCTTTAACATTTGGATATTGTGCCAGAACTTCAGCAAGACGTGCTTCTGGATACGGATACAATTGTTCAATACGAACGATTGCTGTGTTGTTCAATTCTTTTTCACGACGTTTTTCAAGTAAGTCGTAGTAAACTTTACCACCGCAAAGCACTAGACGAGTTACGTCTGACTTGTTGATATTGTCGATTTCATCAATCACAGTTTGGAATGAACCATTTGCAAGTTCTTCTAATGTAGAGGTTGCAAGTTTGTGACGAAGAAGCGACTTCGGTGAAGTCACGATCATTGGTTTACGGATTGGACGAAGTGCTTGACGACGCATCGCATGGTAAATCTGCGCTGGTGTAGTCGGTGTGATCACTTGCATGTTTTCTTCAGCACATAGCTGTAAGAAACGCTCTAAACGAGCTGATGAATGCTCAGGACCTTGACCTTCAAAGCCGTGTGGAAGAAGCATAGTCAGACCGCATACACGTTCCCACTTAGTTTCGCCAGACGCGATGAACTGATCGATTACAACCTGTGCACAGTTTGCGAAGTCACCAAATTGCGCTTCCCAAATGACAAGGCTCTTCGGAAGAGTCGTTGCATAACCGTATTCGAATGCAAGAACCGCCATTTCAGACAATAATGAGTCATAAATAGCTGTACGTGGTTGGTTTTCTTTCAAGTTACATAATGGAATGTAAGTTGAACCATCGACTTGGTTATGAAGTTTTGCATGACGGTGTGAGAATGTACCACGACCAACGTCTTCACCTGTTAAACGAACAAGGAAACCTTCATCTAGAAGAGACGCGTAAGCTAATGTTTCAGCAGCACCCCAGTTCAATGGCATTTCACCAGTCTGCATTTTCAGACGGTCATCAATCACCTTAGCAACCTGACGTTGCATCACGAAGCCTTCTGGAAGCTCGCGCATTTTCGCACCAAGCTCTTTTAGACGTTCGATTGGGAAAGTGGTATCCCATTTGTCTGTGTATTCGTGGCCTAGGTAAGGTTTCCAGTCCACAAACATTTTTGTATTTGGCTCAAGTACCAACGCATTTGCAACGTGTTTACCTGCTTCAAGGTCAGAACGATACTGTTCAACCATTGCATCAGCAGAAGCGCGATCAAGAACACCTTCTTGTACAAGCTTGTCAGCATAAAGCGTACGTGTAGTCGCTTTTTTATTGATGATTTGATACATCATTGGCTGAGTTGCAGCTGGCTCGTCGGCTTCGTTATGACCACGACGACGGTAGCAGAACATATCGATTACAACGTCTTTACGGAATGTATGACGGAAATCGTGTGCCAATTGAGAAACAAATAATACAGATTCAGGATCATCACCGTTCACATGGAAGATCGGTGCTTGGATCATTTTCGCGATGTCAGTACAGTATTCTGTAGAACGCGCATCACGTGGGTCAGACGTAGTGAAACCAACTTGGTTGTTCACGACGATATGAACTGTACCACCCACGGTATAACCGCGAGTTTGTGACATTTGGAAAGTTTCTTGGTTTACACCTTGACCTGCAAATGCAGCATCACCGTGAACGATGATTGGTAATACATCATCACCACCGATATCTTTACGACGTACTTGACGTGCGCGTACAGAACCTTCTACTACAGGTCCAACGATTTCTAAGTGTGATGGGTTAAACGCTAATGCCAAGTGAACTTCGCCACCCGGAGTCATGACGTTTGAAGAGAAACCTTGGTGGTATTTAACGTCACCAGAGCCTTTTTTATGCAGAGATTTGCCTTCGAACTCACCAAATAGATCAGCTGGGTTTTTACCCATGATGTTTACAAGAAGGTTTAAACGGCCACGGTGAGGCATACCGATAACCACTTCTTTACAACCTACCGAACCCGCACGTTGAATAAGTTCATTCACCATAGGAATGAAAGATTCACCACCTTCAACACCGAAACGTTTCGCACCAACGAATTTGTTACCAAGGTATTTTTCTAGGCCTTCAGCTGCAGTTAGACGTTCAAGGATATGTTTTTTCTGGTCTGCAGTGTAGCCAAATTGACCACGAGTACCTTCAAGGCGTTGTTGAATCCAACGTTTTTCTTTGGTATCAACAATGTGCATGTATTCAACACCAATCGAAGCAGTGTAAGTTGCTTCCATTGCTTGAACCATTTCACCAAGTGTTGCTTCAGACTTACCGATTGCAAGGTTACCTGTATTAAATACAGTATCTAAGTCAGACTGAGTTAGACCGTGCGCAGCAAGATCTAAATCAGGCACGATTTCACGTTTTGCAAGACCAAGTGGATCTAATTTTGCGTTTTGATGACCACGGTTACGGTATGCAGCGATCAACTGTAATACACCGATTTGACGGCGTTCATGTTCAGAACTTACTGCACTTTGCACTACTGGCTGAACACGGCTTGAATTACGGCCTAATAATAGGAATTGCTCACGTACATTGCTGTGTGGTTGATCACCTTTCGGGAATTTATCGAAGTATTCACGCCAATCAGCCTCTACTGAGTCTGGAGCCGTTAGATACTGCTCATAAAGTTCTTCAATATACGCTGCACTGTCAGCGCTAAGTTCAGTGTCAAGACGCAGTGCGTCAGCAACTTCTTGCATGTGTGGACCCATTTCCTATTGCAAAACATTTCAGGATGCTTTTTAAGCGAACCCATGATTAGTAATGTCAAATTGGTAATATGACATTAGTCCCCATTAGGCTTAAGCCTTGAGGCGTTATCACTACATTAGGATTACCCAATGTGATTAATGAACAATAACGCCCTCAGCGGCATCATTACTCATTGAGAAATACCCGACATAAATCGGGCAATTTTTGCAAATCGTCTTAGAAAAAATAAAATTTGCACCATTATCTTTTCTAAAGCGACTTTATTAACATTTATATACCGTCTACAGCGCTTAAATTGTAGAAAAAATGTACCTAATTCAAAGTCATTTTTTACATATAGTGATGCTTTAAATGCTAACACGTTCGAGCATTTTCAATTGATTTTTTTGACACATACCTCTCATAAATTAGCGAAATACACTGTTTGTATTTTCATCTATGATATGGTGCTACATATAAAATGATCTTTCAATTAAGACAAAAGTCTACGTTCGATTTTTCCCTCATCTCATATACAAAAACAAAAGAGAGCTGACATTCCTATCCTCTCTCTTTTTACTACGTTACATAATAACATCTTCTAATCCTTTTGACAGACTTGAACGAGCGTTTCATCAATAAATAACCATTTATCTATCGCTTTATACCCTTAATTCACTGCGTTTTTATAAAATCCATTTAAAGCACACATCAATAACAGCGAATAACTTTCACTATCATCACTTTTATATATGACAAAAAAAAGCGCACCCAATGGTGCGCTTCTTTTTACTGCTAAATCTATTAACCAAGATCTAAAAGCATATTACGGATGTGACCGATTGCTTTAGTTGGGTTAAGACCCTTAGGACATACAGATACACAGTTCATGATACCTTTACAACGGAACAATGAGAATGGGTCGTCAAGACGAGCCAAACGCTCTTGAGTTGCTGTATCACGAGAGTCAATGATGAAGCGATATGCGTTCAACAATGCTGAAGGACCCAAGAACTTGTCTGGGTTCCACCAGAATGATGGACATGAAGTTGAACAACATGCACAAAGAATACATTCGTACAAACCATCTAAATGTTCACGCTCTTCAGGAGACTGCAAACGCTCTTTAGGAGGCGCAGGCTGATTGTTGATTAGGAACGGATGGATTTTATTGTACTGATCGTAGAACTGATTCATATCTACAACCAAATCTTTAATTACTGGAAGACCTGGAAGCGGACGAATTGTAATCACTTCTGGTAAGTCGTTTAGGTTCCAAAGACACGCCAAACCATTTTTACCATTAATGTTTACACCATCAGAACCACAAATACCTTCACGACATGAACGACGGAATGTTAATGATTCGTCTTGAACTTTTAATGCTAGAAGTGCATCAAGCAACATACGATGCTTATCAGTCAACTCTAGTTTAAAAGTTTGCATGTACGGAGCTGCATCCTTATCAGGATCGTAGCGGTAGATATTAAATGTACGAGTACCTCTACTCATCTTACTTCTCCCAATTAGAATGTACGTGGTTTAGGCGGAATAGCATCTACAGATAAAGGCTTGTAACGTACTGGTTTGTACTCAAGACGGTTATCTACAGAGAACCATAAAGTGTGTTTCATCCACTCATCATCACGACGACCGTATGGGTAGTCAGCATGATCAGGTGGTAATTCAAAATCTACCACTGTATGCGCACCACGACATTCTTTACGTGCAGCTGCAGAAATCAGTGTCGCTTTCGCAACTTCATACAGGTTTTCAACTTCTAGAGCTTCAACACGCGCTGTGTTAAATACTTTAGATTTGTCTTTCAAGTGAATGTTACGTACACGTGGTTCGATCGCAAGAATCTGTTTCACACCCTCTTCAAGAAGTGCAGATGTACGGAATACACCAGCATGGTCTTGAACGATGTCACGGATTGCATCAGCAACTTCTTGAGCATTTTCACCAGAAGTAGATTCATCAAGATGACGAACACGATTCAAAGTGTTTTCAAGAACAGTTGTAGGTAATGGAGCGTATTCATCACCATGGTGTTTAGTTACGTAGTCAACAATATGTTCACCAGCAGCTTTACCAAATACAACCAAGTCAAGCAATGAGTTTGTACCTAGACGGTTTGCACCATGTACAGATACACATGAACATTCACCGATTGCATAAAAACCTTTCACTGGTTTAGTGAAATCACGGTCGCCCGCGTTGTGTGAGTACACATCAGTTTCTTTGTTGTAGTTCGCAACCAAAGCTTCAGTTTCACGAGAAACAGGAACAACCACTTGACCATGAATGTTTGTAGGAATACCACCCATTTGGTAATGGATTGTAGGTACTACAGGAATTGGCTCTTTAGTGATGTCAACGTTCGCGAATTTCTTACCAATCTCGAATACAGATGGAAGACGTTTCATGATTGTTTCAGCACCAAGATGCGTCATATCAAGCAAGATGTAGTCTTTCTTAGGACCACAGCCACGACCTTCTTTAATTTCTTGGTCCATAGAGCGTGATACGAAGTCACGAGGTGCCAAGTCTTTAAGTGTCGGAGCATAACGTTCCATGAACGGCTCACCAGCATCGTTACGAAGGATCGCACCTTCACCACGACAACCTTCTGTCAACAATACGCCTGCGCCCGCAACACCTGTTGGGTGGAATTGCCAGAATTCCATATCTTGTAATGGAATACCTGCACGAGCTGCCATACCAAGACCGTCACCAGTGTTGATATAAGCGTTAGTAGATGCACGGTAAACTCGACCAGCACCACCAGTAGCAAACAATGTAGCTTTACCTTGGAATACTGCAATTTTACCCGTTTCTTGGTCAATTGCTGTCACACCAAGTACATCGCCTGCTTCGTTACGGATCAAATCAAGTGCGATCCATTCTACGAAGAATTGAGTACCCATTTTCACGTTGCTTTGATAAAGCGTGTGAAGAAGTGCGTGACCTGTACGGTCGGCAGCAGCACATGCACGTGGAACTGGCTTTTCACCATAGTTCGCAGCATGACCACCAAACGGACGTTGGTAAATTGTACCGTCAGCGTTACGGTCAAATGGCATGCCTAAGTGTTCAAGTTCATATACAACTTGAGGCGCTTCACGAGTCATGAACTCAATTGCGTCTTGGTCACCTAACCAGTCAGAACCTTTAACTGTGTCGTAGAAGTGGTAGTGCCAGTTATCTTCTTGCATGTTACCAAGAGATGCACCAATACCACCCTGCGCTGCAACAGTGTGCGAACGAGTTGGGAATACTTTAGTCAGTACAGCAACTTTCAAACCAGCTTGAGCAAGTTGGTAAGAAGCACGCATACCTGAACCACCACCACCAACGATGACTGCATCGAAAGTTTGGTGTGGAATATTTGTGTAATCTTCTTTAGGGGTTATAGCGCCCATGATATCTTCCTATCAATTTGCCCAAAAAATCTGGATCGCCCAGATCGCGTATGCAAATACTGCAACAATCACTGCAGAAGTCAGCACTAAACGCAGACCGTTTGCTGAAGGACCCATTTGACGAGTAGTCACATAGTCAGTGAATACTTGCCACATACCAATCCAAGCATGCGCAACAAGAGATAAGACAGACAATAAAGATAAAATCTTCATTGGTGTTGTCATCATAAAGCCATACCATTGCTCAAAAGTGAATCCGCTATTGCAAAGGATCCAGCCCAGTACAACAATAGTATAAACAGCCAATACAACGGCACTTACACGTTGGATAAACCAATCGCGTGAACCTGATCCTGTTAAACCTGTAGCACTTTTCATTAGAGAACAATCCATACAAATGCCGCAACAATACCGATTGCAGACAAGATCAATGAAATAGTAGCTGCGATACGACCACTTTGAAGTTCTTCAGCAACGCCAAGATCTGCAAATAGATGCTTGATACCACCGATAAGGTGATAAATTAAGCCGGCTACAAATACCCATACGACAAAACGCACAATAAAGCTGTCAAACACAGCCTGAACTTGCGCAAAACCTTCAGGTGAAGATAAAGATTTGTCTAAAATCCAAAGAAGGACCGGTACGAGTAAAAATACGATAACACCTGATAGACGGTGTAAAATTGATGCAATAGCCACAGGGGATTTTAAGTTTACTTCTAAAACTTGACCCATGGACAAATTGACAGGTCTGTTGCTTTTCACAGCGGGCATCCTGTAAGTAAAAACTCCATCCGGAGTTTGTTGGAATTAATTCGTAGGAAAGCTAGCATAGTCAGACATTACAATATAATAAACTCTGCAGCTGTCTGATCTTATAAACGACAGGGAATTATAAAACGTGAACTTTCAAAACACAAACAAAGACAATTAGGAATTTTGCAAAATATCCTTAAATAAGAATCATTAACAATAACTTTTCTAAAAAAAAATACCTTATTTATCTAAGAAAATCATACTATGTTGTTGGTTTTAATCAGTTAAATGTAAATTTAACTTATTGTTTTTGTGTGTATATAGCGATTTAAACTTTTAGACTAAAGATGAACAAATCTAAATCTTTCTTTTCCCACTACATTTTAAAATCTTCCAACACATTCGCCAAGCCATAATCATAAAAATAAATGTGCATCATTTTCTCAAATGATAAAACTTAAAGATCATGAAACGAAATAAGTACTTAGTCTGTGCATAAAAATCTCAGTAACAGCAAATCTGTTCAATAAAACGCCATTATTTACCTTTCCAATGACAGAAATGATCATTTATTAAGCTTTTTAAGGCGTTTAATTAACTATTTTTTAACCAAACGAACTTTTTTTTAAGGGCGATTAAGTCGTTTTAATTATGAATAAGAAAACAGCAATTTAGAGCCACAGATGTGTGTAAGTTACGAAAATTATAATAATTTAATGAAATAGCGGTCTTGTAATTCATATTTGTTTCAGAGTTTTTAAGAATTAAAAATTGCTTACAATTAAGGCAATAGGCTTTTTTTAATCTGCACCTCCCCTGCAATTTGACTTATTATACTGCGTCGGCACTGTGATTTTACTCATTTTTTAAGCGGATGAATTGTGCTTCATTCCAAGGAATGATCCTCAATTTATATCCATAAGTATAATTGACAAAATTTCAGTTCCCTCTAATCTTAGAGCAAATTTTTGATCTGTCTGATTCTCGCATTAAAAGATTAGTACTGAGTCAGATAAAACATTCACCAGGACAGGAGATCTATTGAATGTCTGAAGCAACTGGCAAAAAAGCCGTTTTACAGCTTGATGGCAAAGAAATTGACTTACCAATTTACAGTGGCACTCTAGGCCCAGATGTAATTGACGTTAAAGATGTGTTGGCCGCAGGTCACTTTACTTTTGATCCTGGTTTTGTCTCAACGGCTGCTTGTGAATCTAAAATCACTTTCATTGACGGCGGTAAAGGTGTTCTTCTACACCGTGGCTACCCAATCGACCAGCTTGCTACTAAAGCAGACTACTTAGAAACTTGCTACCTTCTTTTGAACGGCGAGCTTCCTACTGCTGAACAAAAACAAGAATTCGATGCTAAAGTTCGTAACCACACTATGGTTCACGATCAAGTTGGCCGTTTCTTCAATGGTTTCCGTCGTGACGCTCACCCTATGGCGATCATGTGTGGTGTTGTTGGTGCGCTTTCTGCGTTCTATCACAACGGTTTCGATGTTGAAAACATTGACCACCGCGAAATCACTGCTATTCGCTTAATCGCTAAAGTTCCTACTTTAGCTGCTTGGACTTACAAATACACAGTAGGCCAACCATTCGTTTACCCACGTAACGACTTAAGCTACGCAGAAAACTTCTTGTACATGATGTTTGCTACTCCTGCAGACCGTGATTACAAAGTTGACCCTATTCTTGCTAAAGCAATGGACCGTATCTTCACGCTTCATGCTGACCACGAACAAAACGCGTCTACTTCTACAGTACGTCTTGCTGGTTCTACTGGCGCTAACCCATACGCATGTATCGCTGCGGGTATCGCGGCTCTATGGGGACCTGCTCATGGCGGCGCGAACGAAGCTGTTCTTAAGATGCTTGATGAAATCGGCACTGTAGAAAACGTTGCTC
Organism: Acinetobacter sp. YH16044; assembly: GCF_013417145.1. Classification (NCBI taxonomy): domain Bacteria; kingdom Pseudomonadati; phylum Pseudomonadota; class Gammaproteobacteria; order Moraxellales; family Moraxellaceae; genus Acinetobacter; species Acinetobacter sp. YH16044. The sequence continues at coordinate 53,217 of NZ_VPEK01000001.1, read as the reverse complement.
CGTTCATGGAAAAAGTGAAAACTAAAGAAGTTAAACTTATGGGCTTCGGTCACCGAGTTTACAAAAACTTCGATCCACGTGCGAAAGTAATGAAAGAGACTTGTGACGAAGTGTTAACTGCACTTGGTATCAACGATCCACAACTTGCTTTGGCTATGGAACTTGAACGTATTGCGCTTTCTGACGAATACTTCATCAAACGTAACCTATACCCTAACGTAGACTTCTACTCAGGTATCATCCTTAAAGCGATTGGTATCCCAACAGAAATGTTTACAGTAATCTTCGCTCTTGCACGTACTGTTGGTTGGATCAGCCACTGGTTAGAAATGCACAGCGCACCTTACAAAATCGGTCGTCCTCGTCAGCTTTACACTGGCGAAACTCAACGCGATATCCAAGGTCGTTAATTCGAAAGAATTGTGCGAATCTAAAAACCGTCCCTTTGGGGCGGTTTTTTTATGCAGCTAGATTTATTTTGCACTTTAAAACAGCCCCATCTGACTGATTTTTCAACTCAATCATTAGATAAAACGATGTCTCACAAGTTATAAAGTATGCTGTTTATTGCTGAGTGTATTTTAAATCGCCATTTTCTAGAAAATCTCACACTGCTTCATCAGATATCGTCATAAAAAAGCCTAATTCCACGTAGAAATTAGGCTGTAAACAAAAGGTTTAAATATTGATGATGCTTTATTTTAGCTTATTAAGTTAAGTAACTTTTATTAAGCAACCTTCTCTAAGCAACCGACTCATAGTCTGTCAAGTCCACCTGTTTAAGACGCTGCTTTAACTGTTTCAGTGACCACGGCCAAGCTACAAAATTGCGTCCATTGGCATCTAAGTAATAGCTCTTACAGCCGCCACTATTAAAGACTGTAGTCTGTAAATGTGTCTGTACTTTTGCATTGTGATAGGCCAATACATTTGGCTTAATTTCAAGCCGTTGTATCTTCTCTTGTTTCATTTTTACCAAAGCATCAACGATATACCCAACCTGTGCTTCTGCAATCCCAATGAATGAGTCATAAACCAAAATATTTGGCCCAAGCACCAAGAAGGCATTAGGTACTTGCGCGATACTGGTACCCAAAAACGCTTCAGGAGAACTGTTTTTCCAAAGTTCTGACAATAACTCCCCTTTGGCATTTTTTACACGTTGCCCAATCGGCGGATGAGAAACTTCAAAACCTGTGCCCCAAATAATGACATCGACTTCATGACGTTCACCATTTGCAGCGATGACAGTATTACCTTCTATTTCCACTAAACCATGTGGCACAAGTTCAACATTGGCTTGCTGCAAAGCAGGATAATAGTTATTGGCAAATAAAAGACGCTTACAACCAATAGAAAAGTTTGGTGTTACTTTTTCAAGTAATTCAGTATCTTGAATTTGTGTTTTCAACAACTGACGACCTAAATAATTCACAGGCTCTAGTAGTGAAGGATTACGCAGTCCTAAATTAATACCATTTAATATACCGGCCACACTTTTGCGCCAAGTTTCTTGAACAGTCGGAAAACGGGTAATGATGCCTTTCGCACGGTCATTCAGTGGTAAATCTGCTTTTGGTAATACCCATGGCGCAGTCCGTTGAAACACCACCACATTTTTGGCAATAGGTTGAATCTGAGGAATAAACTGAATCGCAGATGCCCCCGTACCAATCACTGCAATACGTTTATCTTTTAAGTCATAGGCATGGTTCCATCGCGCAGAATGGAACATTTCACCTTCAAAGCTTTCAATACCTTTAATTTTTGGAATTTGCGGTTCAGTAATCGGCCCAGTGGAAAAGATCACTGTTCTTGCCGCATACTTACCTTTACTGGTCTCCAATTGCCATTGCTTTAATTGCTCATTCCATTCCGCTGCAATTAATTCACAATTGAACTGAATGTTGCGATACAGCGCATGCTGCTCCGCAACACCTTCTAAATAGTTCAGAATCTCAGGTTGCTTGGCAAATAAATGACTCCATTTATGACTCGGTGCAAATGAAAAAGAATATAAAGCCGAAGGGACATCACATCCACAACCTGGATAGGTGTTGTCGCGCCATGTTCCTCCTACGCGATTGGCTTTTTCCAAAACCACATAATCGGTATAACCTCGTTCATTCATTTGATGAGCGGCAGCTAAACCGGATATCCCCACACCAATCACAATGGTATCGTAGACACGCACTTGATTTTCTACGCTTGGTTTTTGTAGGCTAGGTTCTGGCTCTGCTTGGTCTTGTACTGCTTTTTTAGCTTTAGCAGAAGACGATGCAGGACGACGTGCATTAGTATGTGCTGTGGGCTTTTTAGTTTGAGTTTTCTCTTGATCTAATGCTTTTACATCTTCGTCATGTAATTGTGTCGGCATGTTCATGCTTTTGCTCCCGACTTTTTAATATAGTTGTTAAATATGGGATAACCCACCCCCAATAAACGGGTATAGGTTTGCGGGGATAAACGCTTTAACCACCAAAATAATTTGGCATCAGGTTGCGGAATGGTGTACAACTTCCCTGCATCTAAATTATTCAATGTCAAATTGACTACATCGTGGCTCGTCGTAAATGCATGATTCATCAGCAGTTGATCAGCTAAGCTTGAATATCGATTGGGCAAGCGTCCATTCTTCATGATATTGGTCGGCACCAAGGTTGGGCACAGTACATTCACACGGATATTTGCCGATCGGAGCTCTGCCGATAAAGTTTCAGACAATGCCAACACACTCGACTTCGTCACGTTATATGCTGTCATTTCTGGTGCAGCAGTATATGCCGCAGCAGAAGCAACATTAATAATCGCGCCGCCCTGCTTATTTTGTTTCAACTTGGGTACAAAATAATGGCAGCCATGCACCACACCCCACAAATTGACATGCATACACCACTGCCAGTCATCTAAACTCAGTTCATCAAATTTACCACCCAGCCCGACGCCTGCATTGTTGATCACTAAGGTCACAGCATGTCCCATCAACTGCTCAGCTTGCTCTGACAATGCTTTTACTTCTTCAGCCTTACCGACATCACACTGCACTGCATATGCGTTTGATGAGGTCATGGATTGAATTTGATCCACCGTTTCTTGCGCTGCATCTAAATGAATATCTGCACAGACCACTGTTCCGCCACGACGTGCCAACTCCAAAGCGAAACTTCGCCCAATACCACTGCCTGCACCGGTGACCACTGCATAGGCATTTTCACTTGGCTTGTTCTTTTTTCCAAATAGACCCATGGTTTTGTCCTTTTATCGTTTTAATGCTGGGGTAAATTCTTTGACAAAATATGGTGTCAACACTCCATCAACAGGGTTCAACAAACGCTTTTTGTAATATTCAAGAAATGCAGAAGTGTCATGATCATTCGGGTGAAAACTTGGTCGTAAATAATCAAAAATATGCCCGAGGCTACTGCCATAGACACCATCTTTTAAACCAAAAATCAGTTGGAAACTGCGCGGAACATCTTTCCAGTAGCTTAGGCTAATCAGGTTCGAGGGTTTTCTGTAAAATGGTACAATCGAGGCACCAATTGAAATCAAACCCAAAATGGTAATTAATGCAGGGAAGAAACCAGCAATACGTAAAGCATAATTACCAGATAATTCTTGATATACATCATAGGCAATGTCTTTGTGTTCAGACTCTTCCAACATATGCCACATCCAAATGGCACGTTGCTTTTCATCAATTGATCTAAAGAAAATTTCCTCATGATTCATCATGTATTCGGCAAGCACTGCGGTGAAATGCTCAATTGCCGCCATTAAGGATAATTTCATTGGCTGCGGCATACGCTCAAAGCCATAAGCAAAGACGTAATGTTCTAACTTTCTGAAAAATTGCACAGGCAGATTTCTTGCGCGATACGCTTCATTCATTTCTTCATGCATACGTGAATGAATAGCCTCTTGCCCAATCAATGAAGTGACACATTGTCTTAATACAGGATCTTGAATAAAGTCACGATGAAAACGTGCTGTATCGATCACCAAATCTTCACCACGGGTTAAGAAAATAGATAAAGATGCAAAATAGGCACTGGCCAATTCTGCATTCATATAAAATTTTGGATCAATTTTTTCTGGTTCGAAATCAAATTTCATATGACGAATAGGAACAACGGCAGACTGTTTTGTTGGGTCAAAGACAGGGCCTGCAAATACGCGTGCTAACGTTTTTTTTATCGGTTGAAAAGCGCTCATGATTTTGCTCTCAATTTGGGTGTTTACCGTTCATTGACTTCATGTCGATTAAAGTAAAAACACATAGATTGAGGATCAAATTAAGTGAGATAGATCACTAGACCATTAGTAAAACCGACCTCTCGATTTGCAAAAATGCTCAAATATTTTCTTTGTCAGACAATCTTTAAAACATCGGTGTTGTATGGCTCAAAAGCTTGTCATTAAAGGTCATGGCGTATTTTGAGTGAGTGATGATTATTGGATTTTTTGCACTTCACCGGTCGCAGATTGATAGACCCATTGATGATCAAACAGGCTGTCGTCTAAATGATCCAGTTTAAAATTACCGATAGCCACAGCATAGAATCCATTGCCCTGCTGCTTAAAATGTGTGATCTCTTGCATGAGTTCTTCAGTCAGTTGACCCATAATAAAGTCGGAAATCACCACCACATCGGCATGTACAAAATTCGGTTGTTTCAGCATGTCCACGGCATGATTCATCGCAGGGATAATATCTGTTCCCCCATGAAATGACTGCCCTAAAAAGTGAATGACATCATCCAAAGCACTATTATGTTGTAAATTCAGCGCGGTTAAATTGGTCGAGAAATTTACCAAATACATCGCTCGCTTTTCTTTTAGCGCTCGAATCGATAAATATAGACAAATCGCTTTGGAAATCAGTTCAGGTTGTCCATTCATTGAGCCACTGGTATCTAAGCAGACAATCATCGGGCCTTTTTGTCCGACTCGACGCTGCGTATGGCGTGGGTCTTCGATCACTCGTCCCTGTTGCTGATCTTGTCGATTAAAACTCATCAGGTTAGATTCTAAATATTTCAAATCAAATAAAACCTGCAAGTCTGGATCGGCTAATAGCGCCAACTCGCTAGGTAAAGCCATACTGAGTTCTTGTGCCAATTTAATTCCAGTAATTTCCTCTTGCGCCATCGGGGTGTGAATAAGCTGCTGCGGTTCTTGTTCTAACTGAGCAGAAATCCGCTTACGTGGCATATTCGGCTGTGCGCTTCCGATCATTTGGCATAGACGTTTAAGCGCCCGATCTTGCTCGAGATAATTGGCCCATTGCTCAAAGTTTTGTAAGTCTTGCGCAGTTAATTGCCCTTTGGAATAGTCTAGAAAAATCCCAGTTTCAAACCCGACACTGTCATGGTGCTTGACCATTTTCGACAATGCTGCAAGAAAATCTTTGATTTCATCTAAAAAGGCATCGCGTTGTAAACGGAGTTGCTCAAACTCCCAATGCGCAATAGCTTCGGTCAATTTACGTTGCCATTTGCCTTTGAATAGCTCAATGTGTAATTGACGCTGCTGCTCGGTCTGCAACGACTGTTGGCTCTGTTGCCACATTTCAGTAAATTCTGGAATCCCCAAGGTTTGCATAAAGGCGGCATATTCAGTGTGGAATTGAACAAAATCGCCCTGCTCCCAATGCTTTAACGCAAGCCAATGTTCCAATTGCTGCTGCGCCACTGCATAGGGATGCTGCTGATCTAAACTCGATTTTGCCTGAAAGGCCCATTCCTGAATTTTTTGATCGAGCTTTTTTGCCACTTTATGATCATCCAACCAATGTTTTAAGCTGGATTGTTTTAATTCATCATAAAGCTGCGAACTTAATTCATCGAGTGCCGATTGGGTTTGGTGTCTTGTCGGTTTTAATTGCGACATAACTGTTCCAGACGCTCACAATCTTGCAACTGCAATTGATATCTTGCCAATTGCTGCTCAATAGATTGAATCAAATGTTGAATATCCTGTTCAGTGACAAAGACCGATTTAAACTGATGTTTTTGACTGTTAAATCGTTCCGTTAACAGTTCCAATTCTGTTTGAAACAGTGCTTTGAGCTGTTGAACTTCGTGTAACAGCTCATATTGGCTTTGTGCTGAAAGAGAGCTGCGTGGACTACCTTTGGTATGTTTTATATACGGCGTCACCACTTCTTCTAAGCCGTAATAGCCACCTTTTAACGTACACACTCTTGAACCATTAAAATTACACACGATTCCACGCACTTCTTCACCCGTATCATCTAAGGCAAAGAAGTCCTTTTTCGTATCCATTTTATCCAGTTCGAGATACAACACTTTATCTTTATAGTGTCGATCTAGATTGGTCACTGCACGCAAGTAGTCAATGCCATGAATTAAATAACTCTCATACACATCATCGGTATAATAAAAATGATTGAGCACCCGCTGTTCAAGTGCATCCTTCTCTGCCACATGCTGTTCGAACTGCAACCCATAATTTAAGCCATTTTCAGCCAATACTTCATCTATCTGCTGTGAAACAAAACCAATGTCTTCAGGCTGATTCCATAAACAATGTTTTAAAATTAATAAATCACTCAAAATCACCGATGAACGATCATTTAAAAATGCACAGGCTTTGACTAAATAAGCCACACGTTGCCAACGACGGTCAGAGACATAGACCACGTGATCTTCAAAGTTATGATTGAGTCGAGTTTTAAGTTGATCAAACAGATTTAAAATCGATTCGGGTAAATCCACCTGATAAATCTGTTCCCGCCAATCTTGTAACTCTGCTTTTGTTATTTTTAAAGTTGCATCGACTTCAACACTGACTTGACTCGGTTTGGCCTCTAATAGTGCATGGAAGTTTTCTGCAATAGCAATCGGCGGCACTTCTAAACGCAAAATAAAACGATCATACAATGCATCTAGACCTTGATTTGGTTCGGGAATTTCATTCGATGCACTAACCAAAACATTCAATGGAACTTTTTGGACAATGTCACCATTTTTAAAACTCCGCTCATTCACCAAGGTCAGTAAAGTATTTAAAATCGCTGGACTGGCTTTCCAAATTTCATCTAAAAAAGCAAAATCTGCTCGTGGTAAATAATGTTCTGTTTTACGAATATATTGATCTTCTTTTAAGGCTTTGATCGATACCGGTCCAAAAATTTCTTCCGGTGTACTGAAACGATTCATCAAGTATTCAAAATAGTCATGGACTTCAAAAGCAGACGCGATTCGACGCGAAATCAAACTTTTTGCTGTGCCGGGCAAACCATATAAAAAGGTATTCATGCCCGCAACACCAGCCAGCAAACTCAATGCAATAATCTGCTCGCGTTCATACATATTTTTGCTGATTTCAGAAATTAAAGTATTGATCCTTGCTTGCATCTGACTATCTGTTCGACCGAAAACTAAATTGTAACGCCCTAACCGATTTTTCGCTGTAGCAGATGCAAAAATATCGCTCTTTAAATACAGCGCAACAGCTTGATATTGTATTTTCAGGTTATAGTAAATCTACACATCCCTTTGGAACAATAAACACTTTTCATCATGTTGCCTTTCTTTCACACACTCATTCGGCTGCTAAAACTTGAAGGTTTTAAATATCGATCCCTCACGGCAGGTGAAATATCCATGTGTCGCAGTGTGTTTGGTGATTTAATTCAATATGAGCAAGTGAAAGTGATGAATCACCCTTTTTTGCCTTGGCAATCGGCGCATGTGGTCATGGCGCCTCAGGGGTATATCCATGCACGAAATTTACTGTTTAAAGCGGACTATGCCAAAGCGTCTTTAGGATATCGCGCCCTGTTTATTCATGAGATGGCCCATGTTTATCAATACCAGCAGCAGATCAATGTTTTGGGTCGGGGTGCTGTTTTACAGATGGCGTATTTCTTTAGTTTTAAAAAATATAATCCTTACCACTATACCCTCAAAGCACACAAAGTATTTTTTGACTACAACATTGAGCAACAAGGCGACATTGCACGTGACATCTATTTAAAGCGAATTAAAAATATTATTTTATATCCAGAACTTGTTCATCAAATTGAGCTATAAAGCTTCCATGCTCTGTAGCGAATATTTTTAGATAAAATTGAATATCGCCTGATCATTCTATTTCACACTATTGCTCGACCATTGACGCTATTTTGAGTACAAAAAAACAGCATTAATATTTACTTTATGGCACATAAGCTCAGCTAGGCTTTTAAAAGCTATGAATACCTCTAGTATCTCGCTTAAATTCAGATAAAATAGGCTCACCTTATTTTTTTGCTTTGCATCAAAACAAGTGAATTATCATACGATGATGGTGTTTTGTTTTCGCCTTTCGGCAGTATTTTTCGTATCTAAATACACTCGCTGAATAATCACAATAATACAAATCAGTGTGTTAAGTGTATTCACCTATAGGAATAGGATTTAGTTGGAATGAATAGTTTTAAAATTGCACTTGCTCAGTTCTCTCCGCATATTGGTAATCTAGAATCAAACGCAGCAAAAATGCTTCAACAAGCCAATGTTGCAAAAGAACAGAACGCAGATATTATTGTTTTTCCGGAACTTTCTACAGTTGGTTATCCTGCTGAAGATTTATTATTACGTCCAAGTTTAAATAAACGTACACAGCAAGCTTTTGAACAATTAGCGAGCGTTAAGGACATCGTTTTAGTCTTTGGTTTTGTAAATCAAACTGAAGATGGTCAGCGCTATAACTCTGCTGCTGTCATGAAAAATGGTCAAGTTCTCGGGATTTACAATAAACAAAATCTTCCAAACTATAGCGTTTTTGATGAAAAACGTTATTTCAGTGAAGGTCATCAACACCTTGTCTTTGAATATTTAGGTCATAAGTTTGGTGTGTTGATTTGCGAAGATGTTTGGGCCTTACCAACTGTTCAACAACTTGCTCAGTTAAATGTTGAAACCGCTTTGGTGTTGAATGCTTCACCTTATGAAGTTGGTAAACCACAGCATCGCATTGAAACAATGGCTGCATTGACCAAACAATTGAACATCAATTTGGTTTACTGCAACCAAGTCGGCGGTCAAGACGATCTTGTCTTTGATGGCACAAGCTTTGTAATGAACAATTCAGGTGAAGTTGCATTGCAAGCACCGAGTTTTGTTGAAGATCTATATATCGCAGAATACGATGCCGAACAAAAAGCCTTTAAAACAGGTACAATCACCCCTGTATTAAATACCATGGCTGAAATCTATCAAAGCCTTGTGATCGCAACACGTGACTACGTACAACGTTCAGGCTTCCCAGGTGTGATTTTAGGTCTATCTGGTGGTATTGACTCAGCATTAACTTTAGCGATTGCTGCCGATGCAATTGGTGCCGATAAAGTTCAAGCGGTCATGATGCCATATACTTATACTGCGCAAATCAGTGTTGAAGATGCGGCTGAACAAGCCAAGAATATGGGCGTGACTTTTGGTATTGCCGAAATCAATCCAATTGTGAATGGTTTTATGCAAACCTTGTTCCCATTCTTTGGTGATGCACCGACCGATGCGACTGAAGAAAACTTACAAGCGCGTTCTCGCGGTACATTGTTAATGGCCTTATCGAACAAGTTCGGCAATTTAGTCCTTTCTACAGGTAACAAGTCTGAATTATCTGTTGGCTACTGCACATTGTACGGTGACATGGTCGGTGGCTTTGCGGTTCTTAAAGACGTCTATAAAACGATTGTATTTGAACTAGCAAAATACCGTAACAGCATTTCAGAAACACCAGTGATTCCTGAACGTGTAATTACTCGCCCACCTTCTGCGGAACTTCGTCCAGATCAGAAAGACCAAGACTCATTACCTGAATACGAAGTATTGGATGCCATCTTGTATGCGTATATCGAAGAAGACATGAGCCAAGATGACATCATTACCAAAGGTTTTGATGCTGAAGTTGTGAAAAAAGTGATCCGTTTGGTTGATCTAAACGAATACAAACGTCGCCAAGGCGCGATCGGTCCACGTATCAGCTCACGTGCATTTAGCCGTGAACGTCGCTATCCGATCGTGAATGGTTGGAAACCGGGTATCTAATTACTTGATTCAAATCAAAAAAGCCCAGTTATAGAACTGGGCTTTTTTATAGGCGCAAAATACGCAGCAGTAAAAGTACACAATAACTGAGATGTTCCTATTAAAAGTTAAGCTATCAATTCAAATATTAAAGATTTGAGTTCTCTTTTATTTCTACATAGACATCGTGAATAGATCATTTTATTAGTGCTGTAATTATTTCAATTTATTTGACTTTTTCTAGGCACAAAAAAAGAGACCAAGCTGAGAGCTTGGTCTATAAAAATGGTGGCTATGACGAGACTTGAACTTGTGACCCCCGCATTATGAGTGCGGTGCTCTAACCAACTGAGCTACATAGCCGTAAACTGTGGTGGCATTATCTAGATTTCACACATTATCGTCAAGCATTTTTGTATGCAATTGTTCAGAGTTTAAACAAGCAAAGTTCAAGATGTTACTATTTAAGCAAATCATGCTATTTTTAGCCCTAATTACTATATTTTTTGATTAAAAATTAGAGTTTTATCATGCAAGTCAATTCGATAAAAAAAGCCTGTCTGACCCTCAGCCTAGCCGTCATGACCTTGACGGGCTGCCAAATCGTTTCGCCTATTTTTGTTGACTACTATGGTGTGCGACGTGATGTGGCGACTTGGATTAATAAACAGCCCTTATTGAGCATGCAACAAAAGCGCAGCATGGCTCAACTTAGCCGAGCACAGCAACCCATCATTCGTCTCGACTTCAATGATCAGGAGAAATTAGTCAGTGTTGCTCGCGCCAATGAAGCTGCAATGTATTGTGCCAATCAGTATTTATCAGCTCGACAGATTCAACGCCTACAGAAACAGATCTTTCCTGAAGATACTTTGCATAAATTAAGCTTGCTTGAGCAACAAGCGTTGCATATTACCCTGACAGAGCAACAGAAACAGTGTGATTAAAACCATGTCCGCTGTTAAATGAAATTATCAAAGCTCAATTTTTTCTGCACCAAATTGTCTTACAATCTAGACATAGCTGCTTACATTATTGAGCATTTTTGCTATCGCTAAGCGAGGTGAAAACAAGTCTATATTTTTGCAATATTTTTATTGCAAATTTCGCAATATCCTTATGAATTTACTTGGTTTTATTCCCAAATAAAAAAGCGTATGATGAAACTATGATCAATGTAAGTAGCGCTTTTTTTCAGGTTTTTCCATCCAAATTCAATTGATCAGATAAGGAGAAATAAGATGGCTTTAAATAATATTTTAGTTCCAGTGGACGGTTCAGAAACTTCTTATGCTGCGGTGGCTAAAGCTGTCGAGTTTGCAAAAACTTTTGGCAGTAAAATTACTGTGGTTCAAGTACTGACGCTCGATCCATATATTGCTGCAGAGTATATTTCAGCAGCGCAAACCAATGATTTAATTGAACGTGCTCGTGCATCGATTTTAAATACACTTGAAGAAGCAAAAGCGAAATTTTCAACTGAAGGTGTCACTGTTGAAACTCGCTTACTTGAAGGTCAAGTGGTGCATACTGAACTGGTTAAAGCTGCAGAAGAAACACATGCGGACTTGATTATTATTGGTTCACATGGCCGTACAGGGATCAAAAAATTCTTCTTGGGCAGCGTAGCTCAAAGCGTACTAGGTGCTTCAGACATTCCTGTTTTGGTTGTACGCAAATAAGCCATTAGATTTATAGCGTGAAATAAAAAGCCTTCTGATCCTAGAGGGCTTTTTATTGACTACTTCATCAATTATAAAATTATAATTCTATGTTTAAGGCAAGGATTTTTTAAGGTATCCATTGATATTGTTTCAATGAGATGCGTCCATTCACTACAAAGACATTTTCGGCTGTCAATTTCAATTGCTGGATATTTTCGCCTTTTTCATTGCAACGCTGCGTGCTGATTTTTCCCTGAGCATTGACCACTCGATGCCATGGGATCGTTGATGTTGCATCTAGATGCTTAAGTACATAGCCAACCAGTCGTGCATGCTTCGGTAAACCCGCTAATTTGGCAATTTGTCCGTAAGTGGCAATCTTCGCCTGCGGTATCAATTGAATAACCGACAAAATTTGCGTTGCCAATTCATCACTCTGCTTCATCTGATCTCCTTTGAGCCGCATAAAAAAAGAGAACCCGAAGGTTCTCTTTGATTAATACTTAATTTTGACAGATTAGTACAGTAATTGGTTGTGATCGATTAAGTCTTGCAAAGTCACATCGGTATTTTTCAAAGTGAGTAATTCAACTTTATCGCCAAATTTAGACTCTGTTCCATCACGATCAATACTGATCACGGTGTTGCCCTTGCCATCAGATTTCACCGAAACAAACTGATCAATATTCGACTGATTGACATTTTGCCCTTGTAACAAGGCTTTGATATTCACTTTATCGCCTTCAGACGCATTAAAGTCATTCCAAGTATCATGTCCATTGCCACCCGTTGCATCTGCTTGATCCAATACTTTATAAATAACCGTATCAATGCCCGCTTTGGTGGTGAATCGATCATTGCCTACTTTATCTGTCACAGTGACTTCAATGGTTTCACCATTGGTTAATTAATTTTTAAATTCAACATCAAAATTCCCTGATAAATCCACTGTGCCTGCGCCAATGACTTTGCCATCTTGATCTTTTACTTCTACCGTTGTACCCGGCTCACCTTCACCTGTGACGTGCTCACCATCATCGGTGATCACCACATCTTTAGGCGCGTCAGGTTTAGTCGTATCCTTAGAACCACCAGAATAATCAGATTCACCAACAATAGCTGCACCCAATAAACCAGCACCGGCTGCTCCCGCAATCCAAGGTAAAATTACACCTGTCAAAGAATCGTTATAGAGCAGCGGTTCAATTTCATCTAAAGGTTGGTACTGAATAACATCCGCAATATCACCGTTGACTGTTGTAAATTTTGCCCAATACCATGTACCGTCTTCACCCTCAAATACCAAACTATTGTCTGGTGTCGCCTCACTAAAATAGTTTTGTACAGTAATCACTTCCCCATTTTTTTAAGGTGATTATTACGTCAGCACCATTCTTTGTAATTGAAGCAACATCCTCTTTCCGGATTTTGACTACGATGACAGAATTTTCGATAAGCCCAATTTGATTGGATTCAACTTGATCTAAGACTTTATGACTTTCTTTAGAAATGACAGAAATTTGCGGCATAGGTAAAACCTCATTTATTTGTATTAGGGCCGTTTTTATGCTTTTTGGTTTTGTAATGAATTGTTGGTGACTAATAATTTCTTTGATTACAACTCATTAAAAACAATTTTTTTAATTGTGTGCGTTCTATCATGCTTTGTGTATTTTTTTTGCATAATTGTGTGAATATTTTAATATTTTTATCAATACATTCAGATTTTAAATCCATCTTTATGCAAGTAATAACAAACACTTATTTATGTGATGTAAGTCACAATAACACCAATGAATGACCAGTCATAATTTCCCCCCATTTTGATGTACCATGATGAAACATAACTATAAATAAAAAAAAGGAAATGCTTAAGCATTTCCTTTTTTAAGTCACACAAAACAGTTTTAGAAGTTTTCAGGGTTCTCCAAACGACGAACTTCTTGCACTTTTTCTGGGTTATGTACAGCAGCAACACCATCATCCGCTTTGGTATCTATTAACGCTTCTGGGTTATAAACCGTAATGGTTTCATTACCATGAATATCTTCACCCACAATATATTGGAAACCCTTTTTATTCATTTTATGGCACATTCTTTGATACCAACCTTTGAAGCCTTTGGTTTCTTCATTCGGATTGTAATAAAAAGCATTCATCACAGCAGGTAAACCTAGGCCACACACGAGCCCCGACATTAATACCGCAATAAATGTATATCCAATCAAAATACTACTGTATTCACTAAGTTCAGGAATATTGGCAACTGCAAGGATTAAGGCCAATGAAATGCCTCCACGAACCCCACCCCACGATAAAATTGCAAGACTACCGTTATAACTTTTTTTACGGAAACTCGGGAAAAATGCGAAGGATAAATAGTTTGCTGCAAAGCGCGATGCATGCAAAATAATAAACGCCACCATACCGCCTAAAATCAAGCTGATACTTAAATCTAAGATAAATAATTCAAGACCGATCAGGGTAAATAAGAAGGAATTGATGATCCCTTCCACCGTATGCCAAAAATGATTGACTTCACGAATTTCACGATCTTGTAAAATTTCTTTCCATTTATTCCCAACAATCAAACCGCCAATGACACATGCAATAGGTGCAGATGCATGTGCGAAGAGTGCCACGAGATAAGATCCACATGCCAATAATGCTGTCGTTAAAATCAAGGATTCCATTTCATGTTTACCGCGGAGTAATCGTAAAATCCCTAAACCGAATGCCCAGCCAATGATGACGGCGACAACAATTTCATACAACAGCGTTTCAAGCGTGCCAATAACGGTAAAATGCTCACCTTGTAAGACATTTAGTAAGGTCATAAATACGGCAATACACATGGCATCATTAAAGAGGGATTCGCCTTCTAGTTTGACTATTAAGTGATGTGGCGCACGCACCGAACTTAGTACACCTTTCACCCCAATCGGGTCGGTTGCGCCCAAAGCCGCACCTAATAACAACAACACCAATAAATCAACATGATGACCAATTAAGAACTGATAACCATATAAGGCAACACCAAAAAACACCGCACAAAGTACCAAGGCAATACTGGCCAAAATACTGATCGGCTTCCAATGCAGACGTAAATCTGAAACTTTAAATTTCAAGGCTGATGAAGTCAAAATGAAACAAATCACGCCATTAATTAAAAAGTCATAAAAGTCGATATGACGAACGGCCTCTTCAATATTGTGTAAATTAATCGTCACAAATTGATTGCCATTGAGTAGACTTGCGCCCCATTGCAAAATAAAGACAAAAATTGCAGAAACAATGGGAACACCTATGGCTTGTGGAAAG
The DNA here is from genome assembly GCF_013417145.1 of Acinetobacter sp. YH16044. NCBI lineage: Bacteria > Pseudomonadati > Pseudomonadota > Gammaproteobacteria > Moraxellales > Moraxellaceae > Acinetobacter > Acinetobacter sp. YH16044. Next base: position 38,192 of record NZ_VPEK01000001.1, on the reverse strand, counting down.
CCCAAGATACGTTTATTAAAAATCGTGGTTGCAATCGAAAGTGCAAAAATAACGGTAAAAACCTGTAGAAAAAAATAATTTCCCATTTCGTTCCCAATTTTGGTGCTGTGTCGCCTACAGAGTGAGATATAGGTATTTTGAAAATAAATACTAAATTTTTTAGTATTTGGAAATAAAATATTCTAACGAATTTTATCTAAATTACGTGTATCAATTCAGTTTTTTTCACATCTTTTATCAAGATCATTTAACATAGCAAGCCTGCATCGATTTTATGCATTTTTATCCTCTAATTTATTTCTCCTATGCATCAGACCATTAAAACTATTTTTCGACTCTTTTTTGCTGCTGTGATCTTTATCATTACTGCAGCGCTGATCCTGACTTGTTTTAGCAAGACACAGGAAATTTTACGTGCTGAGCACTATTTTAGTCAGGTAAAAAAGGTTTCACTGGATTCAACACCCAAAGAACAATTGGTTTTGGTCTCCAATAATGAATCACCCGATCGTGCGATTTTTATCATGCTGGCGAATAATGGTTATCTTGCCAAACTGAATTGTGAAAACTATGCACAAGATATTTGTCTCGATGAATTTAATCAGCAACACACCCGACAAATTCAACACCTCGATTTACTCAAAATCGGACAATTTCAATATATCCAAAATGTGAGTTTCACCAATAGCCGCACTGGACAAAAAAAACAATTACGCTATAGCGATGCCCAGTTAAAACAGTTCTATCAAAACGATATTTCAAGCCTTAAATATACAGTTTTTGGCGTGGCTTTATTTGCATTTGCCGCCTTGTATGTGAGCTATCGTATTGTTCGAAACTTTAGATCATTTCTCAACAAATAAGCTTCAATCTATTTTTCAATGAAAAAAGAGGATGTTTTGCATCCTCTTTTTTGTTTTAAATGGCTTGATTAAAGGTATCACAGCTATTGATATTGCCTGATTTCAACCCTGTCTGGAACCATTTCATACGTTGTTCGCTGGTGCCGTGCGTGAAACTGTCTGGGACCACTTGCCCAGTTGCACTTTTCTGTAAATAGTCATCACCAATCTTATGCGCAGCGTCCATCGCTTCTTCTACATCGCCCTGCTCTAAAAATTGGGTACGCTGTTGATTATGATGCGCCCAAATACCCGCAAAGCAGTCTGCTTGTAGTTCTTGCATAACCGAATAACGATTACCCTCAGCTTTAGATGCTTGCGCACGGGCCTGCTGGACTTGCTCAGAAATGCCTAAAATCGTTTGGATATGATGTCCAACTTCATGGGCAACCACATAGGCTTGCGCAAAATCACCCGCCTGATCTTGGCGACTCAATTCTGTTTGATTTTGTTCACCCGTAATGCCCATTTGCGTACGCATATCTTTAAAGAATGCGGTATCAATATAGACCTTCTGATCTGCTGGGCAATAAAACGGCCCCATTGCAGCTTGTGCTGTACCACAACCCGAGTTGACCACACCATTAAACATGACCAATTTAGGCGCTTTATACTGGGCATTTAACTGTTCTTGGAAGACTTTAGTCCATGTATCTTCCGTATCGGCCAAAACCGTTCCAACAAAATCCATCGCTTCTTGTTGTTCAGGTGTTGGATTATCCAAACCTTTGACTTCAGCCGTTTGACCCTGTGAAGTCACTTGTTTAGTCGCCTGATAAGCTTGCTGCGGATCTACACCAAAAAACTTCCACGCAACAAATGCTACAACCAAACCGAGAATACTGATACCACCCGCTTTTGCACCGCCACCACCGCGACGGTCTTCTACGTTTGAACTAACTCTTCGACCTTTCCAGCGCATAGTGATCTTCCTTATATAAAATAGTTGATATCCGTGCGTTTACAGATTAATCCTTTTGCGACTTTGGCCATACTTTTTGAACTAAAGACACGACGCACAGCACGATTAAACCTGCAATAAAACCTGTCACTAAATTGATTAAAGTCGGTGTTAATGCACCCACAATACTGCCAACTGTAGGAATATGTTCTGCATAATCCACAGAGCCTTCAATAAAATGGTGTAGCAGAGGCACACCATGGGTAATGATGCCACCACCCACTAAAAACATGGCAATCGTACCTACAATGGTTAATGTCTTCATCAACTTAGGTGCAAATGCTAACAAACCTTGTCCAACGGTCTTTTTAAATTGTGATGCTTGTTGCGTGAGATAAAGTCCTAAGTCATCAATTTTGACAATCATCGCGACAAAACCATAAACACCAACGGTCATTATAATTGCAATCACCGAAAGCACCATGACCTTAGTCCCAAATGCCGCAGTTGCAACCGTACCCAATGAAATCACCACAATTTCAGCAGATAAAATAAAATCGGTCCGGATGGCACCTTTGACTTTTTCTTTTTCAAAAGTCACCAAATCCGTTTCAATATGGGTCATCTCTTCACGAGCAACTTCTTCTGTTTTGGCTTTTTTATGATGCAAACTATGCAGGACTTTTTCCACACCCTCATAGCACAAAAACAAACCACCAATCATCAAAAGCGGTGTAATCAGCCAAGGTGCAACCACACTGATCAATAAAGCAGCCGGAACCAAAATTAATTTATTAACAAAAGATCCTTTGGCGACAGACCAAACGACAGGAAGTTCACGATCGGAACGGACACCACTGACTTGTTGTGCATTCAGTGCTAAATCATCTCCAAGGACACCCGCTGTTTTTTTGGCTGCCATCTTACTCATCACAGCAACGTCATCCAACACAGTTGCAATATCATCAAGTAAGATTAATAAGCTACTCGCCATTATTTTTATCCTTTAGGCATTTTTTAATATTCTAATTCTATTTAACGCTAAAATTGTATTTAGTTTTTTAATAATTAACAAAATATTCACCCATTTTTCAGTCAATTGTGCTGTGTCAGTAACAATCAAAAATAGAATGCCGTACAATGGGGACATTCTTTGAAAATCAGCCGTAGCTTTGACTACCACTTTGGAACAGATAATGAGTACTCAAGATAATCGTCCAGTGATTTTGACTGGCGACCGTCCGACTGGACAATTACATTTAGGTCATTTTGTAGGTTCTTTACGTTCACGTGTAGGTTTACAAGATTCGCATCATCAACATCTCCTTTTAGCTGATGCTCAAGCCTTAACTGATAATGCCGATAACTTCGAAAAAGTTCGTCGCAATATTATTGAAGTCGCAACCGATTATCTTGCTGTAGGAATTGACCCAACCAAAACCACGATTTGCGTTCAATCATGCTTACCAGCATTGAATGAATTGACCATGTTGTATTTGAACTTTGTGACGGTTTCTCGCTTAGAGCGTAATCCCACCATCAAATCTGAGATTCAAATGCGTGGATTTGAGCGTGATATTCCTGCAGGTTTCTTATGCTATCCAGTGGCTCAAGCTGCCGATATTACAGCGTTTAAAGCATCTGTCGTTCCAGTGGGCGAAGACCAAATTCCAATGATTGAACAAACCAACGAAATTGTTCGTCGTTTAAACCGTCAAATTGGTCGTGACGTACTTCCTGAATGTAAAGCTTTACTCTCTAATGTAGGCCGCTTACCAGGTTTTGATGGTAAAGCAAAAATGTCTAAATCTTTGGGCAATACCATTGTGCTTGACGCGACTGATAAAGATATCAAAAAAGCCGTAAACGCAATGTATACCGATCCAAATCATTTACGTATTGAAGATCCAGGTCAAGTGGAAGGTAACGTGGTATTTACTTACCTTGATGCATTCGACCCAGATAAAGATGCTGTTGCGGAACTGAAAGAACACTATCGTCGTGGTGGCCTAGGCGATGGTACGGTGAAAAAGCGTCTTGAAGGTGTGCTAAAAGAGCTCATCGGCCCGATCCGTGAACGCCGTTTAGAATTGCAAAAAGATCCTGACTACATCATGGATATTTTAAAAACCGGTACCGATAAATGCCGTGATATTACCCAACAAACGTTGGATGAGATTAAATCTGGATTGGGTGTGTTCCACTTCTAAATTTAAAAAAATTCCATAAAATTAAGCCTTTCCAATGTGAAAGGCTTTTTTACAGGCACTTTTGGTGAAGGTATTCACAAAATCTCCTTAGTTTTAACGTTAGGTAACATCACTTAACGTGAACACCAATGAAATGACTGACCGTTCACTCTATTATCTATTCATGTTTTAGGAATACCTAAATTCATAACATTTCTCCTTTGCCGAACCTGTGAAAGCAGATTCGTTGTTATACGCAGTGAACACCCCAATCATTGCGTATTTTTTTGTCTAAAAATTGACAATTACCAATAGAAAAAAGTCCGCTATAAGCGGACTTTTCAATTAATACATCATTTTAAAAACAAATATAAATTAGTAATGAAATAAACGTTTATCTAATGGTAGTTCAATTCCAATTGACGCTCCACCATCATTACCATTTAAATCCGAGTCACTCACCCAACCATTAATTTTTAAAGGCATATCTGGACGTAAATAATGTGTCCAAGTTAAGTCTAGAGCTTTCAATTCATTTTTTTCTGGAAATGCTGCATTGTTCAAAGCAGCACGTTCTGTTTCAGAAACTTTTGCAAAAAGTACACGACCATTTAGACGATTTAGTGGATCAATACGTATATTCCCACCCACTGAAACCATTTGAGCATCACCACCTAATGCATGACCAAGTGGATAGCCATGTTGATAGTATCCATCTGTGTAAATAGAGTGATTGTATGAAATGCCTTTGGCATCACCATTAGTTCGAGTATCAACCCATTCAGTATACAGTTGATAAGGCATATTATTTACACTTGAAGAATAATCAACACCTGCAAGATACATGCTTTTTGCTGGTAAACCACCTGCTTCATCTTCACCAATATATTGGCCGTAAAGACTAACTGGAACTTGCACAAGTGGTTGTAAATTCAAACGCGCATCAAAACCCGCGACTTGATTTGATGGATCAGCCTTACCTGTTCCACCATTATCTTTATTACCAATAAAGGCATCCCAAAGTGAACTAAAACTTTCGGGACGACCTTCGCCACCCCATTGTATAGAACGTGATGCTCCCAATTCCAAATATGGAGTAGGTTGTGCAGTTAGTCGAAGTCCAATGAGTTTTGCATCTGGGATAGCAGAATAATCATCTAACTGTCCAGCAAAAGCTTGATACTGCCAAGGGCCGATCCATGATAGCCATGGTGTTTCAAAAGCATTCTGTTGTGCACGCTGTGCAGTAACACCGTACACAGGACGACTCGCATCACCACGGATTAAACTACCGTCATGACCAGGCCCCCAATAAGTCGGAATCTGACCTGCAATTAACCATTGGTTCCAAAGCTTCCCGGCAATGTATGAGCCTTCCACATTTACATCTTGATCATTATTAATTTGCTGTTTATCTTCAGCATTTACACGTAAACGACCATCCCAATTTTCACCACCAACGTTGAGTTCAAGTGCACCTTGATATTGCGCTTTTTGATGATCACCAAAATTTTGCGGTAAATTATTTTTATCTGACTCTGCAAACAATTCTGCTTTTAATAATGCATTTTCGGCAGTCAATTTATTTTGAATACTTTGTAATACTTTTTGTTGTGCAGGTGTCATCACTTTTGCAGAAGTTAACGCTCGCTGTATTTCATCACCACTCATTGGCCATGTTGAGGTACTAATTTGAATAACGCCTTGCTGATTCAACCAATTCAAATCTGCGCGTAACTCTTCATTATTTAATACAATCCCCTGAGCAAAAACAGGAACTGATAATCCAAACAGTACAGCAGCATAGAGTGACTTTCTTAAATACATGCTCTTTTTCTCAAGTTTAATTCACAGCCCACCTTAGATTTTTCAACTCATTTATTCAAGGGTGAAACTGTATCTCCTTTTATTTTTTTCATCATTTAGGTAAAGATGTTCAATAAAAATACAAAATAAAAAACCCGCATTAAGCGGGTTTTTTATTTCAAAAACTAAATTAGTTTTTATGACGCATATGAGGGAATAAGATTACTTCACGAATACTTGCAGCATTCGCAAATAACATCACCAAACGGTCAATACCAATCCCCTCACCCGCTGTAGGAGGTAAACCGTATTCCAATGCTTCAATGAAGTCTGCATCGTAATGCATTGCTTCATCGTCACCCGCATCTTTTTCAGCAACTTGGGCTTGGAAACGTTCAGCTTGGTCAATCGGATCATTTAACTCTGAGAAACCATTTGCCAACTCACGACCACCGATGAAGAATTCAAAACGGTCCGTAATATGTGGATTTTCATCATTACGACGTGCCAATGGTGAAGTTTCCGCTGGGTATTCTGTGATGAATGTCGGTTGACGAAGTTCTGTTTCAACAGTTTCTTCAAATACGATGGTTTGAAGTTTGCCTAAACCAAAACCAGGTTTTACTTGCTCTTTCAGTTCATTTTTAACGAAGTTTGCAAGGAACTCACGATCAGATACATTTTCAGCAGTGAACGTTGGGTTGTGTTCAAGAATCGCATCAAACATCGAAATTTTCTTGAATGGACCTTTGAAGCTATACACTTCATCACCATAAGGCACATCAGTCGAACCTAATATGTCAATGGCCAATTTTTCAAGCATATTTTCTGTCAAAGCCATCAGGTCTTTGTAGTCTGCATATGCTTGGTAGAATTCAATCATGGTGAATTCTGGGTTATGACGTGTTGATACACCCTCGTTACGGAAGTTACGGTTAATTTCGAACACGCGCTCAAAACCACCAACGACCAAACGTTTTAAGTAAAGTTCAGGCGCAATACGCAAGAATAAAGGCATATCCAATGCGTTGTGGTGAGTTTCGAATGGACGCGCAGACGCACCACCCGGAATCACATGCATCATTGGTGTTTCAACTTCCATGAAACGCTCATTGCTCAAATATGAACGAATACCTGACACCACTTTTGCACGAATTTCAAAAGTTTTACGTGTTTCTTCGTTCATGATGAGGTCTAAATAACGCTTACGGTATTTAACTTCAGTATCAGTCAAACCATGGAATTTGTCTGGAAGTGGACGGAGTGATTTGGTTAAAAGCTCAAAATGTTCAATATGAACATAAAGGTCACCTTTACCAGAACGACCAATATAACCTTTAATGGCAATAATATCGCCCAAATCGAGTGCTTTAATTGTTGCAAGAACATCAGCATCCAACTCTTTACGTGGTACATAAAGCTGGATACGACCAGTCATATCTTGGATTACGATGAATGAACCACGGTTCAACATCACACGACCAGCAACTTTTACATAAACCTTTTCGCCTGCTTCAATTTCTTCTTTTGATTTTTCAGCGAATTGATCTTGTAGGTCTTGTGCATAGTGTTCACGCTTAAATGTGTTAGGCCACGGGCTAACACCTGTTTCCTTGGCGTGCTCTTTGATGTGCTCTAACTTGGCATGACGCTGTGCAATTAAATCGTTTTCGGAAATGGCTTGTTCAGAAGTCGATTGAGCGTTATGTTGCGTCATCTCTGTCTCAAATAGTTAAAAAACGGAAGTTGCATAGCATAGCAGATTTCCTTTGAATTGAGCAGTAAGCAATGCGCGCATTTTTTTAATAAGTAGAAATTTATCGAAGTAAGATGTTTTAATCGTTATACCTTCAGGTAGACATAGAACCTACCTTACAGATGTGCAGTAGATAAAAATTAAATACTCAAGCTCGAAAACCTACATTTTAATGATATCAGATGATAACTAAAAGCTTTAAAAATACTTATAATTATCAATACATTAAAATATATATCAATAACTTAATTCAACCTTTTAATCTATTTTCTTTAAGACTAAAGTCTTTTAAATGCCTATAAATTAGACCAAAAGCTAAATTCTCTTTTTGACAATTCTATCTACAATGAAGTCATAAAATTGTTGAAAAATAAAATATTCAACACATCCAAAAATGTTTGAAAACAGTGTGTAGAAAAACAATGACTTCCTGCTTATCGAAAATTCTGTTTTTACATGGATTGGATTCTTCCCGTGAATCTACGAAGTTCCATGCCATCAATGCAAAACAAAAATTCTGCATTGAAGTGGACTATCGCAACTTAAATTTTCAAACTGTTGCGGATTTTTACCACGAGAGTATTGAAACCATTAAGCCCGATATCATCGTCGGGCATAGTCTCGGGGCATATTGGGCATTAAAAATGTCGCTGTTTCATCGCATTCCGTGTGTAATTGCCAACCCGAGCCTGCATCCAGACTTTCGCGACGACTACCCTGCAATCAATGAAATGGATTTGGATCACGATATTCCACAAATTGCCTATATCGAACGTGGTGATGAAATCTTAGATATGTATGAAGCAGAGCAACAACTCGAAGATTATATGCAAGTTCAAGTCATGGATGGCGGACACCATCGTCTACAATGCCCTGAAAATATTAATGATTTAATCCAGCATCTCGAATTAAACTACTTAAAAAAATAAATCATAATATTCATCATAAGCAGCAACGTCTTTTTTATCAGACATAAAAAAGCCTTGTCATAGACAAGGCTTTTTACATTTTAAAGCTGACGCTTAGGCAGCATCTGCTTCAGGACGTGTTTTATCATCTAAAACAGACCAGATATTTAAACCTAAATCTTTATGCAAGTCAGGCAAATCTAAGAAAATGCTTGCGCCTAAAACTTGGTGTTTACATTTTTCAGCCAATTGTTTCACTGCACGAAGCGTACCGCCCGTCGCCAATACGTCATCTACAATAATCACTTTTTGTGATTCGATTTCAGCTGACATTTCAAGACGATCTAAACCGTATTCAAGGCTATAACCCACACCGACAACTGGTGGTGGTAATTTGCCTGCTTTACGTACCAAGACCAAACCTTTACCCGTACGCTGGGCAAGTAAGCTTGCCAAAACAAAACCACGCGCTTCAACTGCAATAAAGCTATCTACTTCTGCCAATTGCTCAGCTGGAATACTTGCAATTAGGGCATCAGTTAACGATTCGATGTTATTCATAAATAACGGCGTAAGGTCAAAGAAACAAATTCCTGGTTTTGGAAAATCTTGGACAGTACGAATGTTAGACCACAATGCCGCAGCAGTAGAATTACTCATAATAGGAGAAAATAAATTAAGGAAGGAATGTGTGAATTTTAACGCGATTTGAGAGAAAAGAACAGCTAACCCCCTACCAAAATGCATATTTAAGATACAGTGAATTTACATAAGTTATTGATTATTAATGTTGTATTTATTTAAAAAATATCAAATATATATTTTCCTAATCATAAAATAAAAGATTTTAGAGTTTTTTTCTGCAAGACTTTAGTCTATGAATATAGAAAAAGCGGTATTTAGAACCCAATTCACGGAAATGAATTCCAATATAGCTTTCAATAGGCATAAATATTGTCAGACAATTTTTCCCAGATCTGGGGTTTTGATGATATTTATTGTCCCTCACTGCCATTCTGCTTTTAATTTCACTCATTAAACTCTTAGCCACTTTACTTTATCGTTAGAACTGCGTAAAAATTTAACATAACAGTCTACTGTATAAGGCGATTTAACCTTAAGGAATAAACTTATACAGTTATGAAGTATTTACTGACTTAATTTTGTGTCAGTTTTTGGAGAATGGAATGAAAAAGTATCAGTGCATCGTTTGTGGATGGATTTATGACGAAGCAGAAGGCTGGCCACAAGACGGTATCGTGGCAGGAACGAAATGGGAAGATATCCCAGATGATTGGACTTGCCCAGACTGTGGCGTCTCAAAAGTAGATTTTGAAATGGTTGAAATCTAATAAATAGAATCTAAGGCCATCATCGTTATGGTCTTTTTTTTGTCTTTAAAAAAATATGAAATGTGTTTGGAGTTGAGTATGCACCCTATTGTCATTATTGGTTCTGGTATGGCGGGATATGCCGTTGCACGTGAATTTCGAAAGTTAAATACTGAACTAGAACTTATTATGATCTGTGCGGATGATGCCATTAACTACGCTAAACCGACATTATCCAATGCGCTCGTTGGTAATAAAACTCCTGAGCAAATCCCTCTAGGGGATGCCGAAAAAATGTCGGCTCAACTCAATATGCAAATCATCAATAAGAGTTGGGTTAAATCCATTGATGCAGCAAAACATGAGCTTACTATTGAAAGCCAAAATGGAACTCAAACACAACTATATTCAAAACTCGTTTTAGCAGTCGGCGCAAATCCAATTCGCTTAGCTATTTCGGGTGATGGCAGCGAAGACATTCATGTCGTCAACAATTTAGATCACTACAAAGCATTCCGTAAACAACTTGCAGCACGTGAAGATAAGCGTGTGGTGATTTTAGGTGCAGGCTTGATTGGCTGTGAATTTGCCAATGACCTTCAAAACACTGGGGCGAAAGTATCGGTGGTCGATTTAGCTCCGCAACCTTTAGGTCGTCTACTGCCATCTCATGTGGCCGCTAAATTCCAAAGTAATTTAGAGGAAACGGGCATTCAATTCGTTCTAGGCACGACTGTTGAAAAAGTCTCACGTATTGAAAATGGTGACTATCAAGTGAGCCTTGCCAATGGTCAAAGCTTAGTGGCAGATGTTGTGTTGTCTGCGATTGGCTTACAACCTGAAATTAACTTGGCAAAACAAGCCGGCATTCACACCAGTCGCGGTGTATTAACCAATAAAGGCTTAGAAACCAACTTGGCAGATATCTATGCTGTCGGTGACTGTGCTGAAGTTAATGGTACCCTTCTGCCATACGTGATGCCGATCATGCAACAAGCACGTGCTTTGGCAAAAACCCTCAATGGTGAACATACCGCTGTGCATTATCCAGCCATGCCTGTAGCTGTTAAAACACCTGCTGCACCTTTAACTGTCCTTCCTGCGCCAATTGATGTAGAAACCCAATGGGAAACAGAAGAGCTTGAAGATGGCATGATTGCCCGTGCGATCGATCAAGATGGCGTATTACGTGGATTTGTACTGCTCGGTGCAACTGCTGGGAAGCAACGCTTAACTTTGACTAAGCAGGTTCCGGACTTGATTCCCACTTCAGTTTAAGGTTTAAATACAAGGACGTCCTGATAATAATAGACGTCCTTTTTAAAGGAAAATAACAATGAATAGTGCCCTTCAGTTTAATATTTCACCTTATGCCTCTTTTATGTATGAAACTCGCGTAGAGTTAGGCAATGGCATTGAACTTCATGTCGAGGTGGGTGGTCATCCTGAAGATCCTGCAATCTTACTGATTATGGGACTCGGCGCACAAATGTTGTATTGGCCCGATTTCTTTTGTAAGTCCCTAATAGACCAAGGTTACCGAGTTATTCGCTTTGATAATCGCGATATTGGTCTATCGAGTAAAATTCGTAACCCAGGTCCACGCCTCAACACCTTTAAACTGATGGGACGTTTTGTCTTAGGTTTAGAAAACCAAGGTGCGCCCTATGATCTATACGATATGGCAGACGATGTTGCACTGTTAATTGATCGTATGGGACTTGATAAAGTCCATATTTTAGGCGCTTCGATGGGCGGCATGATTGCTCAAATCGTGGCAGCACGCTATCCAGACAAAGTTCACAACTTAAGCTTACTTTTTACCAGTAACATCCAACCCTTACTTCCACCGCCATTTCCAAAGCAGTTATTTAGTCTAATTGAAAAACCTGAATCTAACGATGAAGATGGCATTATTAACCATAGCCTGAAAGTTTTTAATATTATAGGCTCTCCAGGCTATATTAATCAGCTTGAAGTGATACAAACTGCACGTAAACTCTATAAGCGGAGTTATTACCCAGCGGGTGTACTTCAACAGTTTTTAGCAATATTATGTACAGGTTCCCTGCTGCAGTTGGATAAACAAATTCAGCATAAAACCATTGTGGTTCATGGAGCTCGTGACCGTTTGCTGCCGCCAAGCCATGGTAAGGCCGTTGCAAAGGCTATTTCAGGTGCTAAATTTGAATTAATTGATGGAATGGGGCATGATATCCCACCGCATTTTATTCCATATCTTAGCGGTTTGTTTGCTGATCACTTTAAATCATAAATTAGGACACTATGGCTGCATTACCATCCTTAAGACAGCTGTCATATCTAGTAACACTGTCAGAAACGCTACACTTTACTGAAGCTGCGCGTCGTTCTTTTGTCACCCAGTCTACTTTGTCTGGCGGGATCATGGAACTTGAGCGTTTACTAGGTGGCGTATTGGTAGAACGCGACCGTCAAAACGTGCGTTTAACTCCTCTTGGTGAACAAGTTGTCGGAAGAGCTCGAGTTCTATTGGCAGATGCGCAAGACCTAATGCGTTTAAGTCGTGAAATGAGCGAACCTCTAACGGGTGATTTACATCTAGGGGTCATTCCTACTATTGCGCCATTTTTACTTGCACCATTATTAGAAGAAGTGCATAAGCAACTACCAAAAATTCAATTGCATTTACATGAAGCACAAAGTGAAAAAATTGTTGAGAAACTCGAGCACGGTAATCTAGATATCGTATTACTTGCTCTTCCTTTCGATACACGTAGCTTGAAAGTTGCAGAAGTAAACAAAGAAAAATTGTTCTTGGTGTACAACAAAGCTGACCAAAATGCAGCTCAAGCGAAATCTTTAGACGACCTAGATTTATCTCGTTTAATGTTGCTTGAAGAAGGCCATTGCTTACGTGATCATGCTTTGAGTGCTTGCCCGATTGGTGAACGTAAAAACGACCATCGTTTAAAAGCAAGCTCATTGCCAACTTTGGTTGAAATGGTTTCCGCAGATTTAGGCTTTACCTTATTGCCTGAAATTGCAGTTCATACCAATATGATCAAAGCCAATGAAGATTTGGCTGTGAAAGAAATTGAAGCAAGCCCTACACGCACATTAGCATTGGTGACGCGTAAAAGTACGCCGCTTCAAAGTGAATTTGATGTATTGCTTCAAATCTTGCAGAAAATCACTAACAATCTGCACTAACTAATCAGTGTGAAAATTAAAGAGAGCCCTGTGCTCTCTTTTTTTATTTGGCAGAAGTTAATATTAATTTAAAAACTGATGTTACTCACGTAAAAGTAATTTCGCATTTTTAAATCTATTCGATGGAATCTTACATCTAGGGATTGAATAAAGAGATTAGTTTTCGGCTGGAGGTACTCTTACGAAACGTTGTTTCTTCATTCGGCAAAATGAGAAGTGCGCTTCGTAAGAAAACCATCTTGCAGAGCAATGCTCCTCACCGCAAAACTCGTTCACTAGCGTCTACTTATTCAAAGTATCGCAAAAACATTTTTGATTAGAAGTCATCCTGTCTCAAACACTTGCGGATGGCCTTACGCATATCGGTTTTTATTTAAATCAAATCGCGCTTCTGATGTTACTATATAACATCAGTTAAAAAATGAAATACAGCATCTAGAAAAAAGAAAAGGCTAACCCAAATAGGTAGCCTGATAAGGTAATATATGACTTGATGTATATCTCAATTCATCGCCTCGATAATATCTTCACACTAGCCAGATAAGTAAGAAGATAAATACATCTTATTAAAATATAACCTTCGTTAAAATCACTAGTTTCAGGTATTTTAGATAAAGTAGGCGAATTGAAAATAAGGTCCTATAGAATAAATGTTGACTAAAAATCAATCACATTATTTTAAATATTTACTACGCTTTATATTTAAAATAACTAAGCAATAGATAGAAATAAATTCATATCGGAAACAGTCCAATTTATCCGTTGTCAAAATACGATATTCACATTTCGATTATTTTTTTCAATCCGAATACAAATTTAATTGTTATTTAACCAATAAATCTAAAATTAAAAACAAAAAACCATAAATCTTTTCATTCAAAATAATGAAAAACACCAAAAATATACGCTATTTAAATTCTATTAAATCACAATAACTTAATTATATTTTGATGTATAAATCCCAACTTCTAGGTATATTTTTATGATTCGCATTCGTGCAAATTATGGAAATGCAATTTGATTAAAATAATAAATGAGCGAAATGTATGATGAGTGAATTTTTATTACCAGTACCCGTTTTGATTATTGATCATCAATCGATGACTTCAAAAACAGTGCTGTTTAACATCTTAGGAGACCTCGGTTATCCTGAAGACCTCATTACATTTTCAGAAAATTTAGCAGATGCGGAACAGCAAATTTTCAATCAATTGCCCAATTTAATCTTTTTAGTGGTCACTCAACAGTCTGATATCTCTTTCATCCATAAAATTAAGAAAATCTATCCTTCGAGTAATCTCATCATTTTAGTCAATGAACAGTCTGCCGATTTAACTTTACATGCGATTCAGTTAGGTGCAACTGCCTATATGTTGATTCAACAGCCAATTGAAGACACTTATAACCAGCTGAAAACCATTTTAAGAGGTGGCGCTGCCCTGCACCCAAGTTTTGCAAAATTTTTATTGAGTGAAACTTTTAGTCCGCAAAATGTAGCGCCGAAACAGCTCAGTCTAAATCCAGCTGAATACCAAATTTTAGATATGGTCAGCCATAGTGCGACTCAAGAGCAGATGGTCCGTGAGTTAAAACTTTCAACGTATCAAATTGATGGTTTTGTTAAAAATATCTACCGAAAAATTAGTAGCTACAGCTAAATTTAGTTCAGATAAATGATTCAAAAAAACTTATAAATTAAAAAAATAAAGGGAGCATTGCTCCCTTTTACTTTTCTAACGCATTTATTTAAATGCTTCTATAAGCACATGCTGTGAATTGTGTGCTTCCTCACCCTCTTGAACATGCGTACGAATCCAACGCCCATCACTCTGAAGCAACCAAGCTTGCTGATTATCTTTTAGATAATTTACTAAACCTAATTGATAAATACGCTTTTTCAAGGCTGGATCTTCAATTGGGAAACAGGCTTCCACACGGTTAAATAAATTACGATCCATCCAGTCTGCACTTGAACAGTAAATCCGTGCATCGCCATTATTACTGAAATAATAAACTCGGGTATGTTCTAAGAAACGGCCAACAATAGAACGTACACGAATATTTTCAGACAGCCCCGGTAAACCTGGACGCAAACAACAAATAGAACGAATAATTAAATCAATCTGCACACCCGCTTGTGAAGCTTCATACAGTTTATTGATCAACTGAACTTCAGTTAATGCATTGACCTTGACAATGATTTGCGCAGGCTTACCTGCTTTTGCATTGGCAATTTCATTATCAATATAATTGATCAGTTGAGTATGTAAGGTAAATGGCGCATGCAGCAGTTTTTTCAACTTCGCCATTTTGCCCATTCCGGTCAGTTCTTGGAAAATACGATGTACATCCTCACAGAGTTCTTTATCGGTAGTTAACAGGCCATAATCGGTGTAGATACGCGCATTGCCCGCGTGATAGTTACCCGTACCTAAATGTACATAACGCACCAATTTATTATTTTCACGGCGTACCACCAAAATCATTTTGGCATGGGTCTTATAGCCCACGATGCCATACACCACCACTGCACCCGCTTCTTGTAATACATTGGCTACAGCAATATTTGATTCTTCATCAAATCGTGCACGAAGCTCAATTACAGCGGTGACTTCTTTACCATTACGTGCTGCTTCCGCTAAAACTTGCACAATCTCCGAATCTGCGCCACTTCGATAAAGCGTTTGTTTAATGGCCAAAACTTGTGGATCACGTGCAGCTTCACGCAGTAAATTAATTACCGGTGCGAATGATTCAAAGGGATGGTGCAGCAAAATATCTTGCTTTTGCATCGCACTAAAAATGTTTTCAGATTTTTTGAGTACTTTCGGTATAACAGGAATATGCGCGTCATAACGTAGATGTGGACGTTTAAAGTTTGACAGTAAACGTGCAAGGTTAACTGGTCCATCTACTTTATAGAGTTGCTCTTCTTCTAAATCGAACTCATCAAGCAAATATTCATAAATATGCTGCGGACAATTTTCTGTCACTTCCAAGCGAACGGCGCGACCAAAACGACGTGAATTCAACTCACCTTTGAGGGCTTTAGCCAAATCTTCAACATCTTCATTTAAAGCCAAATCGGCATTACGCGTCACGCGGAATTGGTAGCAACCCGTCGCCGTCATGCCGGGAAACAAATCAGAGACATGTTCATGAATAATTGCCGATAGCATCACATGATGCTCTTTGCCACCGGTTAATTCATCAGGAAGCCGAACGACACGTGGCAACGAACGTGGTGCAGGTACAACGGCTAAGTCAATCTGACGGCCAAACGCATCCTTCCCTTCTAAAGTCACAATAAAGTTCAGCGACTTATTCACCAAGCGTGGGAATGGATGTGCGGGATCTAAGCTAATTGGCGTTAAGACTGGAGCAACTTGTTCTTGGAAATATTTTTTTACCCAAGCTGATTGTGCAGGGGTTAACTCACCACGACGTAAGAAGCAAATATCTTCTTCACGCAGTTTGGGCAAAATTTCTTGATTTAAGATACGATACTGACGCTCTATTGCCGCATGCGCTGTCGCAGAGATTTCATCTAATACTTGTTTTGGTGTCAAACCATCTGGACTACGGCTTTCATTGCCTAAGTCTAGTTGCTCCATCATTCCCGCAACACGAATCTCAAAAAATTCATCTAAGTTGCGCGAAAAGATCAGCAAGAAATTCATGCGTTCAAGTAATGGATGTATCGGATCAACCGCTTGTTCGAGCACACGCAGATGAAAGTCGAGAATCGATAACTCTCGATTGATATAACGATCATTATAAGTATATTCAGTTGGTACTTGCGCGACTTCAGCTGCGGTATTCATTTCAAACCCATATTAAAAAATGTGTGCTGTACTCAGTTTAGTATGCTTCAAATTTGTGACAATTTCATAAAAAAAGCCCATAAAGATGAGCTTTTTGTTGTAATTCAAATCGCTGCCATGCCATTTGACAAGTGTTTAGATCGTTCTTAATCTGGGATATGGCTATAACGCATATATTTTTGGATCATGCGCTTACGATAATTTAGCTTACGATCTTGTCGATTTTCATCATAATATTTTGGATTGGGTAAAATAGCCGCAATAAATGCCGCTTGCTCTCGGCTTAAACTCCGTGAACTTTTACCAAAATAGTGCTGTGTTGCAGCTTCTACGCCATAGATGTTGTCCCCAAACTCAACCGAGTTGAGATATACCTCTAAAATGCGTTGCTTCGTCCACATGCGCTCCATCATCCATGTTGCAACGGCTTCCTGTCCTTTGCGGATAAATGAACGCTTATTATATAAAAATAAGTTCTTTGCCAATTGCTGAGAAATGGTGGATCCGCCTGCAACCACTTTGCCTTTATCTTTATTGCGTTCTAAAGCATTTTGCATGCCTTCCCAATCAAAACCTTTATGTTGTAAAAACTTGCCATCTTCAGCGGCAACAACAGCATGTTTGACATAATCACTGATTTGGTCGTAATCACGCCATTCGTGTTTAATCGGTTTGGATGGCTCAGACCAATAATCTAAACGCATCATCATCGTCGATTCCACAGGATGCGTACGCCACCACACTAGACTACCAAAGATCCAAAGCTGCACCAAAAGCACAAGACTGACAAGAATTAACAATGTACGAACAATAAAGGCTTTCATGTCAGTGTGTTACTCCAGAAATTCTGTTTTTTCATGTTAAGCTTATTTTTAAATATTTTGACACAGTACAAGAATAGCATGTCTGAACTCAGCCCTCCTGCTGTATCAACCCGTAAGCTGCAAATCCAACTGTGGTGGATCACGGCACTCTTAATTACCATCAATGTTGGACTCTTTGGCTGGCAAGTGTTGCATGGAATGAACGTTAGCCAACCCGACACACTGGATGCTTTGCGTTGGGGTGCTGATTATGCACCTTTAACCTTTTTAGAGGAACCCATCCGCTTATTCAGCAGTATGTTTTTTCATTTTGGCCTGATTCACCTGATGTTGAATATGTGGGCTTTGTATATTTTTGGCAGTGTTGCCGAGCAAATGTTAGGTCGTTTCTACTTCCTCGGTCTGTATGTTTTAGCCGGACTGATGGGAAGTTTATTGAGTGGGTATTTAACCATTCAAGACAGCTATGCTTTATTGGCCGAAGGTGCAGCCAATCAGCAGCTTTTCCCGAGTATTGGTGCAGGCGCATCGGGTGCAGTGATGGGACTGGGTGCCGCGCTGACGATTATTTCGCTGCTTCCCATGTTACCTAAACAGCAATTTTATCTGGATAAAAAAACCTTATTGATGGTGATGGGCATTAACCTCGCGATGGGCTTTATGATCAGTGGGATTAATAATGCCGCGCATATTGGCGGCATGTTGATGGGCGCTGCCTTGGCTTTCATTTGGTATGTGGGACAAAAATTACATCAATCCCTGCTCATTCAAATCATCGGTCTAATCGCCGCAGCTGTCGGATGCTATCTGTTTTATCTGCATTGCCAACAATTAATCCAACCGATTTTACCGCTTTGGGAACACTTTATCCTGCTGATGAAGCAATCTCTCGCAGCACGTTAAACAGTGGAATGAACCCAGTGGCTATCAACACCGACATGTTGAAATCATGTCTAAAACCCAACTACGCACTGGGTTCCTGCTCCGCTCTTAACTTGCTCGGCTGCTAACCATCTCCACCCTTAACTATTTAGTTCACGCAAGCTTTCTAAGGGTGGGATGTCGCAAAGATAACTTAAGCGATAACGTCCGATCAATGTACAGACTAAGGTCATTACCAGTGGGAGGATCAACCAAATTTCTGCATGTAGCTGGATGACCAGTTCCATTTTATAACTGACAATCGCACTGATCACTTCGGCAAAAATACACGCTACAACACCTGAAATTAGCCCCATCAATCCGACTTCCAAACTCAGCATCGACTTTAATTTTTGCTTGGAACTGCCGAAGGAACGCAGTAATGCCACTTCTTTTTTACGTTCATCCATAAATAAGTTCAAACATGCAACCAAGACCATAATACCTGAAATACTGACCAACAGCGCCAAGATGGTAATAATCTGAACCAATACGCTGACGATGCGTTTGATCTCATCCAAAATCAGGCTGACATCAATAAACACGGTATTTGAAAACTGTTGAATCAGACCAATCAGCTGATTTTTATCTTGCGGTGGAACATAGAAACTCCCCAAGTAACTGCCGGCATTTTCATCCATGGTTTTGGGAGAAAAAATAAAGAAGAAGTTTGGACTAAAACTTTCCCACTCCACACTACGAAGGTTAATTACCTTGGCTTGTAAAATCCCTTCAGGAAGGCTAAAACTCAGTCGATCTCCAATTTGAATACCCAGCTCCTGTGCGGTTTTCACCTCTACCGATACTTCATTGACCTGTTGAAAGTGCTGACTACCCACGATGATTTGATTATCTTTTGGAAAAGTTGCGGCCTGCGTTAGATTTAATTCACGGCGTAATGAATTATTGCTTTTAATTAAGGCATCCGAAAAAGGGAGATCATTTTTGGCAACTAAACGCCCACGAATATTCGGGTACATCGGCGTCCCTTGCCAACCATGCAGCTTGAGTTGCTGATTAAAATCCTGCAACTCAAATGGCGGTAACCCATAGACAAATTGGTTAGGTGTCCCTTGTGGCAATTGTTGTTGCCAACGTTCCAGCAAATCTGTACGCAATACCGCTAAAACCGTGATCAGGCTTAGCCCCAATGCTAATGCGGTAATTTGAAATGCCGTTTGATACGGTGTGCGTATATACGCTGAGATTTTCGTCCCCCAACTTTTCAAGGCCTTTAAACTGAGCCAGACCATCATATATAAGCCGATACACAGGAAGATGATTGCGCAAATCAGCCACAGGGTGAGTTGTAAATTTTCAGTTAAAACCACACAAAACACCACCAAACTGAGTGTGCCGAAACTGAGCATCCAAAGCATGGAACGTACAGAACGCTCTTGTTGTCGTATCACTCGTGCCGGCGGTGTCCCTAATAATTGCCAAAGACTTGGAAGAACAAATCCTAATAACACAATCGTACTGGTGAATATTGCAATTGGAAGCGGGCCAAGCAGCATAGACAGGGCTGAAAACTCTAATTGTAAATTTGGAATCAGCTGTAGCATCAGTTGCAATAAACCATAACCCAATCCCAGACCAATCAAACTTCCAAACAGGATTGAAAGCCCGAGTACAACCAACAGTAAAGCTAGATAAGCACTTAATATTTGCTGTTTGGTCGATCCAATACAGCGCATCAGTGCAATGGCATCTTGATTTTGTTGTACATAGCGCTGGCTGGTTAATGCGATGGCGATGCCACAAAGTAAAATAGTTAAAATATTGGCCAGTTGTAAAAACGTTTCTAGGTTGGCAATCGGCTTCATCAAGCGGGTATTGCCTTCACTGGCATTTCTCAGTTTTAAACTGCTTTGAGCTGCATCTTGAACCTGCGCATGATCTGAGTTAGCAGCACGGTCTTCGCTTTGATCACCAAATTTCTGCTTATAGAGCTTTTCAAAGCGCTGGGTATTTTGTGCATCTCCAGCCATTAACAGGCGATAATCAATCCGACTCCCGACTTGAATGGCATTGGTTCTCGCCACCTCAGACTGCGCAATCATAACTGTCGGTGAAAAACCACTGAAGCCAAGCTCTTGATTGGTATCATGAATGATTTTGGCACTGACTTGAAAAGCAGCATCAGCAATATTGATCTGATCTCCAACCTTAACACCCAACAAATCCATGGCACGCGGACTTAACCAAACCTCACCTGCTTGTATGGAGCGGTTTAGTTTCGGTTCTGTTTCGATTTCACCTCTTAATGGAAATGCGGCATCAACGGCCTTGACATTGACCATGACAAATTGCTGATCAGTGTGCGCCATGCTGCTAAATAGCGTGACATTCGATTGTTTTAATTGCTGTGCTTTGGCTTGTTGTTGCCACTCTTGTGGAATTGGTTCATTGGCTGTCAGCACCAAGTCTGCTGCCAACATTTCAGCAGCTTGTAGCGCTACAGCATTTTGAATTTGTACATTGCTAAACTTTAAAGCAGTGGTGGCACTGATCGCCAAGGTCAGTGCGATCAATAATAAATACACACCCGTGGTTTTAAAACTCAGCTGTAAGAGTGGTCGAAACAATGCCAAAAGATTCATGCAGCATCTCCTGTTCGATGCTCAATCAATTGACCATTGACCAATTCAAAGTGGCGCTGACATTGACGGGCCAAATCGGGATCATGCGTCACCAATACCAAAGTGGTTCCCATTTCACGATTTAACTGAAATAACAGTTGTTCAATTTCCTGTGCCGTTGCACTGTCTAAATTACCTGTTGGTTCATCTGCAAAGATCAGATCGGGTTCACTCACCAAAGCACGGGCAATCGCAACCCGTTGCTGCTCACCACCCGATAAAACTTTGGGAGCTTGTTGCGCTTGGCGTTCTAGTCCGACCTTTGCTAACAGTTTTAATGCTTTTTCTTCTGCGGCTTTGACCTGAAAATTTGCTTGTAGCCGTAGCGGCAGCATGACATTTTCCAGAGCCGTTAAATGTGGCAACAACTGGAAAGACTGAAAGACAAATCCAATATGAGCCAAACGGACTTGAGCACGCTGTTCTTCATTTAATACATGAATATCTTGACCACAGACCCGTAATTGTCCCGAACTGGCCTGATCTAGTGTTGCCAAAATACCCAACAAGGTGGATTTACCTGAACCAGAACGACCAGTAATCGCAACTTGTTCCCCTGCAAAGATTTCAAGATCGAGTTGTTCAAAGATCGATAACTGTTTTTGTGGAAGTTGTATCTTTTGTGTCAATTGCTGTGCAGAAATAATCGCCTGTGGCATGATGTCAACATCTGTCGTGAGTTGGGTCATATCTTCCCTATATGCAAAATCGCATTCAAAATAATCGTCTATTGAGTTACTTGCTGGCTATTGCACTGATGTTCTGCCCGATGCTGCTCTCTGCCAAAACCATTATGATTTTGGGCGATAGCTTAAGTGCGGGTTATGGTGTTTCAGTGCAGCAAGGTTGGGTTCACTTATTACAAAAACGTCTAGACCAACAGTATCCGAAACAACATAAAGTGGTCAATGCAAGTGTCAGCGGTGAAACCACCAGTGGTGCTTTAGCGCGACTCCCCAAACTCTTGCAGACCCATCGCCCAGACCTTGTGGTGATTGAGTTAGGTGGTAATGATGGTTTACGCGGACAGCCCCCTGCACAAATTCAAAAAAACTTAGAGCAGCTGATTCAAAAAAGCCAACAGGCCAAATCGAAAGTCATTTTATTTGGAATGAAAATTCCACCGAATTATGGCAAGGCATATAGCCAAGCTTTTGAAAATAACTATCAAGTATTGAGCCAACAGTATAAAGTCAAATTATTGCCTTTCTTTATGCAAGGGGTGGCTGGGCATAAAAACTTGATGCAACAAGATCAGATTCACCCAAATGCCAAAGCGCAACCAATTTTGCTGAATAATGCTTATCCATTGATCAAAGCAAACTTATAAATTTAGTGGGTGAAAATGGATTCGTTAAAAAAGGCGCTTCATTTGAGCGCCTTTTTTTAAATCTTGTATTTACTGTAGTTTGCTTAGAAATCGTAGAAGCTTACTTCACCCGTTTCGAGTGAATACTCAGCGCCCACCACTTTTAATTTGCCTTGCGCAATTAAGTTTTCGAGGACTGCTGAACCATGACGCAGTTGATTTACTGAGGCAAAAACGTTTGAACGTACTGCATGCATTGAAAGTTTTTCGAGGTCATCTTTCAATTCAGTTTGCATGAGTATTTCTACAGATGGACGAACGCGGTTCACAATCGACATCAAGTTCGCTGATGGTGGCGTCGCTGGGTTAGTTAAAGCTTCAATCGTAGAATGAATCGCGCCACAGTGTGTATGGCCCAATACAATTACAACAGGACAACCGAAGCTTTCTGCTGCAAATTCCACGCTACCGACTTGAGACGGTGCCACAATATTACCTGCAACACGAATCACGAATAAATCGCCTAAGCCTTGGTCAAATACCATTTCAGCAGGAACACGTGAGTCTGAACACCCTAAAATAATCGCAAAAGGTTCTTGGCTTTCGGCCATTTCAGCACGTTGTTGATGCGTCAAAAGCTTCGGGTGATTCGTTTCACCGTTTACAAAACGTTGATTCCCTTTCTTTAAACGATCTAAAGCTTCTGCTGCTGCTAGCATGTTCTAATTACCCTTATCCGAAGTTGCAATATTTTAATCCCAGTCGAATCGATTGTCACTTGCAAAAACAATTGCTGTGAATTTTTTCTACGACGATGCATCTTGATAGAAAATGCTACTCCACATTCATCAAAAAAAATTATTTTTTCTGTAATGGTTCACATTATTAAAACGCAAGTTTAACCACGTCAAAAAAGCAATGGATGACAAAGGTCATTTTTAATTTACAATATATTTCATAAATATACGCTTTCGCTATTTCAGCCCATTCTGATAATAGTCATATAAATGATCTAAAAAATATCTCGATTCGATTTAACTGGGGTAAACGTCAATGAAAGGACATCATTCACGCGTTTTTGGCTTTTTCAAGCTAGCAACAATTTGCTGTATGACGTTTACTGCCAACCATGCTTTGGCTGCAAATCCGTCTCCCATCAGCAAAAACTTGGCCGTACCCTCTATCGTGCAAAACTATTTGAGCCAAGAACGTAAAGCGGCTGGTTTAGTTACACATAGCGTTCAAGTCGGCAATGTGAATTGGAGTTATAGCGAAGGCGGTCAACGCTCTAAACCTACCATTTTGCTGATTCATGGTTTAGGCGGCACACGTGATAATTGGAATCGTGTTGCGCATTATTTAACACCGAACTATCACGTGATTATCCCCGACCTACCGGCCAATGGCGATACGCATGTCCCTGTCGATTTTGATGTCTCAGTGCCGAATGTCACGGAACAACTACGCCAGTTTGTCCTTAAAATAGATATTGAAGATAAACTGAATGTTGCAGGTCACTCATTGGGTGGTTCCATTGCCACGGTATATGCCTCTCAATATCCCTTTGATACCCAAAGCCTATTTTTACTCAACAGCGCGGGCATTTATAAACAGGCCAATACCAGTTATACCCGCGACCCGTATAAACTTAAAAATTTAATCGTTTCAAAACCGGGTGATTTAGATGATGTTATGCATAAACTCATGCAAAATCCGCCCAATGTTCCAACACAGCTTAAAGAAGCGCAGGAAAATATCTTAATTGCGCGTGCGCCCTTCACCAGTAAAATGATCGATCAAGTCGTCACACTCAATCGAATCTACACCCCTGAAACTTTTGCTCGATTAACACGAACGGTGGAAGCACCAACCCTGATCCTTTGGGGCAAACAAGATAAAATCTTTAATGTTGAAGTGGCTGGCGAACTCAAGTCTTTACTGAAACGTGCAGAAACCCCTGTAATTTTAAATAACGTCGGTCATATGCCAATCTTAGAAGCCGAACAACAAGTTGCAGACCATTACTTACCTTTCCTTGCGAAAAGTCAAAAGTTTAAAAATCCTTTGGTAGATAAACTGATTCAGTTAAACTGAGCATTCGCCATTTTTAGATACCCATCACTGGGGCTTCAGGGAAAGTATGCAGAAAAACCCGATGATTGAGCAGTTGATTGACGCTCAACTGAACTTTTTAGATCAGAGCTTTTCACACAATGATACCGTAGCCACTGAATTCACCCATTTTTATCAATGGTTTCGTAAACAATCTTTGCAGCAAATTTGGAGTTTTGATCAAATCAATGCCTTGTTGCAGAAACAAATTATAAATACCCCTGCAAGTCAATTTCTAATTGAGCAAATTGCTGAACATATCAAATTTGCACTGATTCACCCTGCAAATGACAGCACTACGATTGCCGAAATCATTCCAGTGTTGACCATCGATAAAATTGCACAGTATGTGGCAAGTAAACAGGGACATCGTCAGCGTTTAATTCATACCATGGTCAACAATCCTGCATTTTCAGCCATGATCAGTCAATTGATTCAACATGCGATACAAGATTATTTAGATAATTCGGTGATTGCAAAATCGGTCCCCGGTGTTTCACGATTTATGAAAATGGGGAAATCGGTACTGGAAAACGTCACAGATACCAATTTAGATAATGCGGTCAGTAAATATTTGCAAAAGAATATTTTAAAGCTCAGTCAAATGAGTGAAACCGTGTTAAATCAGCACTTTGATGATCATAAGCTGTACCATTTTCAAGCCAATTTGTGGCATAAAATAAAAGCGCTGCCAGTTTCGGTATTAAAGAACTATGTTGAAGTTCAGGACTTGCCGCAAACAGTTGCCATGGGCCATGAAATTTGGGACTTTATGCGACAGTCTGAGTATATGAAACAGCAAGTGCATGATGGCGTATACGCTTGGTACGTGCGTAATGCAGAACGCCCTTTTGATTTATTGCTGCGTGATTTAAATATTGATGAAGCACTGATTCAGCATGAACTTCAAAACTTACTCAATCCAATCGTACAACAGATGATAGAGTCGGGTTATATACGTGAGCGTTCCCGTCTGTATTTAGAACAGTTTTACTACTCAAGTGAAGCACTGAAAATTTTAAATATCCAAGCATAAAAAAAGCCGCGTTAAGCGGCTTTTCTTTTGGAACTACTTAGAACTGGTATTTCAAACTTGCATAGTAAGCTCGACCCGGCTCGTTATATGTTTGGTTGACCGTTTTATCACGCAGTTTTTGCTCATCAAATAGGTTATTCACACCGATACGAGCACTCAAGTCCGCATTAAATTTATAACCAAAGTTAATACCTGCAATGCCATAACTTTTCACGCTATCCATCGCCAAGCCATCTTTGCTTTCAAGACTGGTTTCTGCATATTGACGTGGCTTTTGACGACCATATTGGGTATAGACAAAGTTACTGTCTAATCGATCCGTGATGTTGTAGTTCAAAATAGAGTTCAGTGTGTAATTCGGAATAATCGAAAGCGGATTACCAGTACGTTTATCTTCAGAGTTGATCATATAAGTAACGTTATTGGTCCACGTGATATCACCCCAGTCCAAAGAAATACTTCCTTCAACACCTTCCACCAAGGCTTCTGGCGTATTCATCCAACGCAGTACATTATATGTTGTACCATTTACTTCTAGTTCTTCTAGACGCGTATCCCCTGCAACGATCTTATTTTTATAATCATTACGGAACCATGCAAAGCTTGCATTCACGATATCTTTTTCGAACTGTACACCTAATTCTTTATTCACTGAAGTTTCAGGTTTGAGATCACCATTACCTTGTAATAGACATTGGCTCAGCCCAATCGGACAGCCATTACCGCGAGTACTTAACAGATAACCTTCCGCATTTTGGTACATATTAGGTGCTTTATACGCCTTAGCCACACCACCTTTTAATGTCCAATAGTCGCCAAGCTTTTGCGTAATATTGAGACTTGGACTCCAGCTATCACCCGATTTACTATGATTATCGTAGCGCAGTGCCAAAACGACATCGGTGCTTTCGCCCAAGTTCATATTGTTTTCAATATAGGCCGACGCAATCCGTGAATCCATGTGTGAACGGTCACCTGAAATCAGCGCATCACCAAAACCGCCTGCGCCAGCTTGTGTATTAACCGTATCGGTAAAGTCATCTTCAACCCATTCAGCGCCTAAAGTTAATACCTGTGGAACATACCATTGGAACGGCAGATTGGTTTCTGCATTAAGACGAACGGTTTCTAGATGTGACGTTTGTTTATTTTCAAGATTATTAATCTGTCCCTCTGTACTACCGCCTGTACCTTCAGGTAAGCGCTTATTTTTGGTTTTGTCATATTGCGCTATGATTTTACTGTCACCCCAACCCCACGTACCTTCATGGGTTAATGCAAAACTATCACGATAAATGGTATTGGTTTCTTCACCGATTAAAGCCGATAAGATTGGCGCTTTATTTGGATCCGCTGGATCAAATACACTGTTTTGACTGTCACCTGCAAAACGGTTACCTTGGCGGCCAACACTTGCGTCAAACATCAAGACTTGTTGATCGTTCAACTGCCAAGCCAAGCGCCCTGCGATATCTTTATTTTCAACGCCTTCTCGACCCGCCATACGCGCGCCATTGTCCATTAATGCATTAATATCCGCAGCATCTGAATCGGTTTTGTTATAACTACCGTATAAACGATATGAAAGGACATCTTTGAGAATTGGCCCGCTTAAGTTAAAGCTTTCACGGTGACTTGCACCCTCTTTAGCGTCTTCAGGCTGATTGGTAAAAACTTCCACAGAGCCATGCACTTCATTGGTCACTTTCTTGGTTTTAATATTGACCACACCACCCATCGCACCTGAACCATAACGCGCTGCTGCTGGACCACGCAGCACTTCAATCGATTCAATGGCATCTGCAGGTACCCAGTTCGAATCGCCACGTGTATCACGCTCACCGCGCCAGCCATAACGTACTGAGTTTCTCGAATTTACAGGCTTGCCATCAATTAAGATCAACGTGTTTTCAGGCCCCATACCACGGATATCAATCTGACGGTTATTACCACGTTGCCCGGTGGCACTGTTACCAGTCAAATTCACACCCGGCATACGGCGCACATACTCTGAAATATCATTCACAACCGGCATTTTTTCTAAATCTTCTGCCGTAATTTTTGAAGCACCTAATGATTGTTTAACCTGTTCTGCTGCAGTAACAACAATGGTTTCCATCTTCGTTACGGATTCGTCTGTTGCTTCAGTTTGCACATCTTCTGCATGCGACAAACTTACCAATGCACAGAGTATTGAAAGTGTAAGCGTTGATTTTAATAGTTGTTTGGTCATTGAGTGCTTCCAAATGAACGTATTTATGGAGAAATCTAGAATAATGTGTTGCACATTGTAACCACCACAAACAATATTGCAATTAATTTTAATAATCATTCTCACTTATATTTGTGATATAGCTTATCATTTTGATGTAAAAACCCTAGAAATATCTAAAAATCTTCGTTTTTTTGATTTAGACAATAAAAAAGCCGCAAGGTTGCGGCTTTTTATAAAAATACTGAACTTATTTGAAATAAGCACCTTCAGTATTACTGTGATCCGTTTGGTCAACAACGCGCATTAATTCAGGTACATGCTGCTTCAATGTTGTTTCAACACCTTGTTTCAAGGTTAAATCGATTGAAGAACAACCTTGACAACCACCACCGAATTTAAGCACTGCAGTTAAACCATGTTCTGCATCTTCAACCACTTCTACCAGTGCACAGTTACCACCATGACCTGCAAGGCCAGGGTTAATTTCTGACTGTAGAACATAAGTGATACGCTCTTCTACAGAGGCATCTGGACCCACACGTGGCACTTTTGAGTTTGGTGCACGGAATGTTAACTGACCACCAAAACGGTCTTTGTTATAGTCAATCACCGCATCCAAAAGATATGGAATAGACGGTGTGTCAATAAATGCAGGGAAATCTGGATAGTCTTGTTTATAGTCTGTAGGCACAACTTCTTCTGGTGCACTGTAAGCCATACAACATTCAGCACGTGGCGTACCCGGATTTTCCACAAAAACACGTACACCAATGCCCGGTGTATTTTGTTTATCCAAAAGATCTTTCAAATACTCTTGGGCATTTGGAGTGATCAATAGGTTTGGAATTTCTTCAGCAACTGCTGTGCTGTTGTTCTCAGTCGACATTACAATATTTCCTCAAGCTGAAGTCGCTATTTTAACTTAAGATGCGGGGCATTAGAAAAAAATCAACTAAAATTGTCGGAATTATTCTGAAAGTTCACGCTTTAAGCCGTTTTAATGGCATTATTGAGCATAAATTTTAACAAGTAGAATAGTCATATATGTTGGGTCTACCCTTTAACCACACCGTGACCATTATCCTAATTACGGTGGTAATTTCACTGATTGCATTTTCAAATCAGAAAGTGATGAATCGTTTGTTATTTTGGCCGCCAGCTCTCAGTCGTGGCGAGTATGACCGATTTATTAGCCATGGTTTTATTCACGCAGATGGTGCGCACCTATTGTTCAACATGATTACCTTATTTTTCTTTGGTAGCGTGATTGAAAGTTTTTATCGCCAATATTTCTTCGACATGGGCTTTGTGCTGTTTTATTTAGGCGGCTTGATCGCGGCGATTATTCCGAGTTATTTAAAACATAAGCATGATACCCATTGGGCAAGTTTAGGGGCTTCTGGGGCGGTGTCTGCGGTACTCTTTGCTTATATCTTGTTTGAGCCGTGGAAACTGATTTTTGTATTCTTTATTCCTGTTCCTGCGATTATTTTTGCCGTGCTATATGTGGCTTATAGTATTTGGTCAGGTAAACGTGGCAACAGCAACATTAACCACAGCGCACACCTTTGGGGCGCAGCGTATGGTGTAATCATGACGATTATTCTTGAACCGAAGCTCATTCCACATTTCTTAAGTCAGTTATTAAACGTTCCTTTCTAACGTTAAGTCTAAAAAATCAGTCTGATTTAACCAGTAAAATGACAGCCTAAACCGTTTCAGTTTAGGCTTTTTTATTGTGCTGCGTTAAATCGAAATGTCCTTTAATTTTTTTCTTTAGCCAGTTTCCCACATCTACAACACCGCACTTTGAATATCGAGCTATACAATTTCACAGCAGATTGAAACGCTATCTATCCTTGCCCTGATTTAAACTGAAATGACACAGAATAAAAAAGGGAAAATTCCAATGAAAATAGTCCTGATGTTCTCAAGTTTGCTGTTGACCTGCGTGTTGAGTGCTTGTGCCGTTCACACCCGTGAAGGCAGTATCGTCGTCGACCCAGATCGTAATCACTATCCTTACAATTACCCAGATCGACATGGCGACTCTTGCCCGCCCGGACAGGCTAAAAAAGGCCGTTGTTGATTTGCCGTTACTGATTTAATGTCCTCTTCTTTCAAGCCTTCAAACCGAAGGCTTTTTCAATTCCGACAATAAAAATTGACGCTGTATATTCTACGAAAGTTCACAAAAGCACATGACAAATCATATAAATCTGGCACTTTATGCCACCCTATTTTTTAATTTGGCATAGATAATGTATACATCTGTATATTAATGACAAAATTAGCTGAGATATTTTGCATGTCGAGTTCAACTGAAGGTCTTCAATTTCCCATTTCGGCTTCAAACCAAAAGCCGAGTACATCTAAAACTGGTCGTGAAATTATCGCTGAAGCCTTAGCTGCAGTTGACCATCACTCTTCTGTACGTGCAAAACAAGAAAAAAACTGGCGTAAAAAATATCCTGAATATTTTAAAGCCTTGGTTGAACAAGGGATTCAATCATCTGAAGCCGCGATCAACATTGCTGAGCAAGGTTTAAATAAAGCGCATCACGTCTTTGAGTTTTATCGTGATCAAGAAAAGTATACGCTCAAAGATGCAGTAGCTTTGACTGCACATCCGCTGCATACCGTGAAATTAAAAGGTGAAAGTGACGCAGCGCCTGAGTGGTATGTGCCCTATCATGGTCAAAAACTTCAAGGTGAGGCTTTACTGGCTCAGATTCAAAAATGGCAAGATGCTGGCATTATTGAAGCAAGTCATGCCGACGCATTACGTGAAGCCATTGCACACCCAGAATGGTTCGATTTGTCAGATCGGACTATGGTGCTTTTTGGTGCTGCCTCCGAAGCTGGCCCACTGACGTGGTTAGCAAAATGGAAAGCCAATATTGTGGCAATCGACCTCAATAATGAACGTGTTTGGGATCGAATTTTAAGCACGGTTCAATCCGGTAATGCCACTTTATATGCACCAAGTCTCGACGCTGTGCATGAAGACACACCCATTCAAGAACTAAAACACAAATTGGGTGCCAATTTACTGACACACATTCCTGAAATTGCACAATGGCTTGCACAAAGTGAACATCAACTAGATCTAGCTGCAATTGCCTATTTAGATGGTGAAAAGCATGTTCGTGTTGCAATGGCCATGGACAGCATCATGGCCTATGTCAGCCAGCAAAAAGCCGACACCAGCTTGATGTTTATGTGTACTCCGACCGATGTCTATGCGGTGCCAGAAGAGATTGTTACGGCAGCGCAAGCCAAATTCCAAAACCGTGCTTCTGCACAAAAGCTTTTGACGCAAAGCATTGCGAAAGTCACAGGTCAGCATTTCTTTAAGCAAAATAATGAGCAAACCACCACAGCAGACAATGGAAAATCCTATGGTATCGCTGACTGTTTGGTGGTGGAACAAGGTCCTAACTACGCACTTGCAAAACGTATTCAACAATGGCGTGCAACTGTGGCACGTCAAAATGGTCAGCGGGTTAGTATCAATATTGCGCCATCCACCACAACTCGCTCAGTGACGAAGAATCCATTATTAAAGGCCGCATTTAATGGTGCGAGTTTATTTGATGTGGAATCCTTCCAACCTGAAACCACCAATGCACTCATGGCAGCTTTATGGATTCACGACTTGAGAAACCCTCAATCGGTTGCTAACCCTGAAACGGCGCTAGACCACCCA
Source organism: Acinetobacter sp. YH16044 (assembly GCF_013417145.1). Lineage (NCBI taxonomy): Bacteria > Pseudomonadati > Pseudomonadota > Gammaproteobacteria > Moraxellales > Moraxellaceae > Acinetobacter > Acinetobacter sp. YH16044. The sequence continues at coordinate 6,615 of NZ_VPEK01000001.1, read as the reverse complement.
TTAGAACTCATGATGCATGGTGCCAACCATGGTGGCTTATGGCGTGTGGCTTATTTGGCGCGTACTGCCTTACCTTTTGCAGCGCTGTATGGTTTTGCTGAAGAGAAATTGCCCGTGAAAAAAGTATTGGGACTGTTTAAAAAAGCGTAACTGCATTGGTTCAAATAAGTGTTGAACTTTGCAAAGCTTCAACTCGCTAGTTTGATTGTTCTAATTCAGCTCTCAGTCATCCCATTAAAATCGGTGATGTCTGAGATAAAGCCATAAGAAAACGCTGCCGAAGCAGCGTTTTTTTATACCTAGAATTTGAGTTGCTTAGAACACTTTCAAGAATAACCAGTACAAGCAACCTGATAGACAGATCGTTGCAGGTAAAGTGAAGACCCAAGCCGATAGAATGGTCTTCACTGTTGCAAAGTTCAGACCCGATTTATTCGCGACCATGGTACCTGCAACCGCTGAGTTAAGTACGTGTGTAGTCGATACAGGCATACCAAAACCATCCGCAGCAGCAATCGTTGACATAGCAACAAGCTCGGCAGACATACCTTGACCATAGGTCATGTGGTTTTTACCAATACGCTCACCTACAGTCACGACAATACGTTTCCAACCCACCATGGTGCCAAGACCCAGTGCCAATGCAACAGCGACTTTCACCCATGTTGGAATGTACTGTAAGAAGGAGTCTAAGTGACTACGATATTCCTTCACAGTCTTTTGTTCAGCTTCTGCCATTGCTGGTAGTTGTTCAGCTTTATCTAGACGTTTAAAAGCAGTGGTACTTAAGTACATATCATTACGAATTGAAGATACTTCTTGTTCAGGAATATCTTTTAAGTCGCCATACTGTGCAACACGCTCACCTAAATGATCCGTCAAACTTGCCAAAGCTGGCACAACTTCTGGGCTGACTTCTTTGGTTTGAATGTATTTGGTGAGTACATCACGTGCTTGTGCATCAGGAATATCATTATGCTCTGCATAGATCGCAGTCGCAGTTTGTGCAGATAACTGATGGAAAGATTGAATATGTTGATTATCTAAGTTCTTATTCAGTGAATAAGCCAATGGCACACATCCGATTAAAATCAGCATGATCAGGCCCATACCTTTTTGACCATCATTTGAACCGTGCGCAAAACTTACACCTGTACAGGTAAAGATCAAAATTGCACGAATCAATGGTGGTGGCGGCTTATTGCCTTCTGGTGGTTGAAACAGTTCAAGCTGTTTGCGGAAAATACGCTTCACCAACAAGAAAACGAGAGCCGCAAATGCAAAACCAATCAGTGGCGAGAACAATAACGCCTTACCGACTTTAAGCACCTGCTCCATATCTACACCGCTCGCACCACCGCCTGCATTTAACAGGTAGTTCATGATGCCAACGCCAAGAATGGAACCAATCAAAGTATGCGAACTAGACGCTGGGATGCCTAAGAACCAAGTCCCTAAATTCCACAAAATCGCTGCGATCAACATAGCGAAAACCATGGCAAAGCCAGCACCTGAACCGACATTCATAATCAATTCAACAGGTAACAAGGCAATAATGCCGTAAGCAACTGCACCACTGGCAACCATTACACCCAGAAAATTACAGAAACCCGCCCACATTACTGCAACCGGTGCTGACAAGGCGTTGGTATAAATCACTGTTGCCACTGCGTTTGCAGTGTCATGGAAACCATTTACAAATTCAAAGCCAAGTGCGATGAATAAGGCTGTGCCCAATAAAATCATTGAATAAAGACTTAAAGGCGGAACATGCGCTAAATCGGCAGTCACCTGAAAACCAATATATATCAACGTTGAAATAATCAGCGTTAAAAATACCGGCATAAAGAATTTCGGTGTAGGCACATGAACATTCGTGGACTTTTGAGGAGTCGACGTGTGCGCTGAATCTACGGGAGTTTGTTTAGAATTCATGCAGGCAGGAATAGAGGATTTTAAAATCCCCATATTGTTCAATTTAATTATGACAATTATATGACAAAGCGGTGTCATATAAAGCAATTTTTCATGCTTTATTTGTTTTTTTTAAGTGTTAAAAACCGACTCCCCTACTCTATTTTCATAAAGTAAATCAGTTATTTAATCTACGTATTTAAACTTTATTTTCTTTGAAACCCAATATTTCAACTTATATTTCATCTGTCATCTTTTTTTGTCATTTTGCATAGCCCTAATGGATGTTTTTTAATCTTGCCTGAGCAATATGACAAATTCATGAAGCTTTCCATACATTTATATGAAATTAACAAGTTGCAATATTGCTCATTAATTCAACAAGCTAATAATTGCGCGCTGTGAAGATGATTGAATATCAATAAAACTGCAATGAATTCTGTTAATATATTTGCCGATTTTATATTCCATCGGATTGGGGTTATTTATGTCCACGCTTGCCACCCTAAAAGAGCTGCTCGCTCAACGGATTCTGATTATCGACGGTGCAATGGGCACCATGATTCAGCGTCATAAACTCGAAGAAGCTGACTACCGTGGTGAGCGTTTTGCAGATTGGGCATCTGACCTCAAAGGCAATAATGACCTATTGGTGTTGACTCAGCCGCAAATCATTCAAGGCATTCATGAAGCCTATCTCGATGCTGGTGCAGACATTATTGAAACCAACAGCTTTAACGGCACAAAAGTTTCAATGTCTGACTACCACATGGAAGATTTGGTATCAGAGATCAACCGTGAAGCAGCGCGTATTGCCAAAGCCGCTTGTGAAAAATACTCAACACCTGAAAAACCGCGTTTTGTGGCAGGTGTGCTTGGGCCGACTTCACGCACTTGCTCGATCTCGCCAAATGTAAATGACCCAGCATTTCGTAACATTACTTTTGATGAGTTAAAAGAAAACTATATTCAAGCTGCGCATGCCCTGATTGAAGGCGGTGCGGATATTCTACTCATTGAAACTGTATTCGATACCTTAAACTGTAAAGCTGCCATTTTTGCAGTGAAAGAAGTGTTTAATCAGCTTGGCTATGAATTGCCATTGATGATTTCAGGCACGATTACCGATGCCTCTGGCCGAACTTTAACTGGCCAAACTGCTGAAGCGTTCTGGAACTCTGTGCGTCATGGTGACTTATTGTCAATCGGCTTTAACTGTGCCCTAGGTGCAGATGCCATGCGTCCGCATGTAAAAACCATTGCTGACGTTGCTGATACTTTTGTTTCGGCGCATCCGAACGCTGGCTTACCAAATGCCTTCGGCGGTTATGATGAAACCCCTGAAGAAACAGCTGCCTTTATTAAAGAATTTGCAGAAAGTGGCCTGATTAACATCACTGGCGGCTGCTGCGGTACAACGCCGGATCACATCCGTGCTATTGCCAATGCCGTAAAAGACATTAAGCCACGCCAAGTGCCAGAAACCAAACCCGCTTGCCGTTTAAGCGGTTTAGAGCCGTTCAACATTACAGAAGATTCGCTGTTTGTAAACGTCGGTGAACGTACCAACGTGACAGGTTCTAAAAAATTCCTACGTTTAATCCGTGAAGAAAACTTTGCCGAAGCTTTAGAAGTTGCACAGCAGCAAGTCGAGGCCGGTGCTCAGATTATCGACATCAACATGGATGAAGGCATGCTGGATTCAGAAGGCGCAATGGTGCACTTCCTGAATCTTGTAGCCTCTGAACCTGAAATTTCACGTGTGCCGATCATGATTGACTCATCTAAATGGGAAATCATTGAAGCGGGCTTAAAATGTGTACAAGGTAAAGCGGTTGTTAACTCGATTTCCTTAAAAGAAGGCTATGACGAGTTCGTTGCAAAAGCGCGTTTGTGCCGTCAGTATGGCGCTGCCGTGATTGTAATGGCCTTTGATGAAAATGGTCAGGCCGACACTGCTGCACGCAAAAAAGAAATCTGTAAGCGTTCTTATGATGTATTGGTGAATGAAGTGGGCTTCCCTGCTGAAGACATCATTTTTGACCCGAACGTGTTTGCAGTCGCAACAGGTATTGAAGAACACAACAACTATGCTGTGGACTTTATTGAAGCGACTGGCTGGATTAAGCAAAACTTGCCGCATGCGATGATTTCAGGCGGTGTGTCTAACGTATCGTTCTCTTTCCGCGGTAACGAACCAGTCCGTGAAGCGATTCACTCCGTGTTCTTGTACCATGCCATTAAGCAAGGCATGACCATGGGTATCGTCAACGCTGGTCAAATGGCGATTTATGACGATATTGACGCTGAACTGAAAGCTGCGGTTGAAGATGTGATCTTGAACCAAAACCAAGGTGAAAGTCAGCATGATGCGACTGAAAAGCTGCTTGAAGTGGCTGAGAAATACCGCGGTCAGGGCGCTGCGCAAAAACAAGTTGAAAACTTAGAATGGCGTGAGCTTCCAGTTGAAAAACGTCTTGAGCATGCATTGGTTAAAGGCATCACAACGTTCATCGATGAAGATACTGAAGAAGCGCGCTTAAAATCAGCTCGTCCTTTAGATGTGATTGAAGGTCCGCTGATGGACGGCATGAACGTGGTGGGTGACTTGTTCGGTTCGGGCAAAATGTTCCTACCGCAAGTGGTGAAATCTGCACGTGTCATGAAACAGGCTGTAGCTTGGCTGAATCCGTTCATTGAAGCGGAAAAAACAGCTGGCCAATCTAAGGGTAAAGTCCTGATGGCAACCGTGAAAGGTGACGTACATGACATCGGTAAAAATATCGTGGGCGTGGTGCTGGGCTGTAACGGCTATGACATCATCGACCTTGGCGTGATGGTGCCTTGCGAGAAGATTCTGCAAACTGCGATTGATGAAAAAGTCGACATTATTGGTCTATCAGGTCTGATCACACCGTCTTTAGATGAAATGGTTTTTGTTGCGAAAGAAATGCAGCGCAAAGGCTTTAATATTCCATTGATGATTGGCGGTGCAACCACATCTAAAGCACATACAGCAGTAAAAATTGATCCGCAATATTCAAATGATGCGGTGATTTATGTTGCCGATGCATCTCGTGCGGTGGGTGTAGCAACAACTTTACTTTCTAAAGAAATGAAACCGAAGTTTGTTGCAGAAACCCGTGCTGAATATGAAAAAGTCCGTGAGCGTATTGCCAATAAACAGCCAAAAGCGGCCAAACTGACGTATGCTGAATCTGTAGAAAATGGCTTAAAAATTGACTTTGCTGCCAATGCGCCTGCGAAGCCAAACTTTATTGGTACGCAAACGCTGACCAATTATCCATTGGAAACTTTGGTTGAATACTTTGACTGGACACCGTTCTTCATTTCTTGGAGTTTAGCAGGTAAATTCCCTGCTATCTTAACTGATGAAGTTGTAGGTGAAGCAGCAACTGACTTGTATGAACAAGCACAGACCATGCTAAAAGACATCATCGACAACAAACGTTTTGATGCTCGTGCTGTGTTTGGTATTTACCCTGCAAACCGTTCAGCAGCGGATTCGGTTGAAGTGTATAGCGAAGATGGTCAATCGGTTACGCATACCTTCCATCACATTCGTCAACAGTCTGATAAAGTGACAGGTAAACCGAACTTGTCATTAGCGGACTTTGTTGCGCCTAAAGGTGTTGCGGAAGATTACTTGGGTGGTTTCACGGTATCCATCTTTGGTGCGGAAGAAATGGCAAATGAGTACAAAGCTAAAGGCGATGACTACTCTGCAATTCTTGCGCAATCTTTAGGTGACCGTTTTGCGGAAGCGTTTGCGGAGCATTTGCATGAGCGCATCCGTAAAGAGTTCTGGGGTAACCAAGCGTCTGAAACCTTAAGCAATGAAGAATTGATTAAAGAGAAGTATGTGGGCATCCGTCCTGCACCGGGCTACCCTGCTTGTCCTGAGCATTCTGAAAAAGCGCCGTTGTTTGATTGGTTAGGTTCTACCGATAAAATTGGTACGCAATTGACGACGAGCTTTGCAATGTGGCCGCCTTCATCTGTCAGCGGTTTCTACTATGCCAACCCTGAAAGCCAATACTTTAATGTGGGTAAAATCGCAGGCGATCAGCTTGAGGATTATGCGAAGCGTAAAGGCTGGACTTTAGATGAGGCGAAGCGTTGGTTAGCGCCAAATTTGGATGATTCAGTTCAGTAATTAGTTTGAAAAAATCCCCTCTAATGAGGGGATTTTTTATATTTGAGTTGGAATTCGTAAATATTTATCTTTAAGTCTTTCTATTTGCTTTCTAGGAATTCCCATACAACTATCTAGACTACCTACTTCGATTCTCTTTAAATTAAAAAATTTAAAAGTGTAGCGGAGCTTAGGATGATAATTAATAATTTTATATCTTCTAAAAACATCTTTATCTATATCCAAACTAATCAGCTGGTAAAAATTAATATTTTTTTCTAATACAGGATGAATGAACAAATAATTATCTAAGGAAAAATCAACAGAATCATCATAATTCTTATTTGATAATAGATTATTGATGAAATCAACTCTAGTTCCCTTTTGAGATCCTGTATTGCATCTAGGGCATGATAAGTGAACCGTACCGGGTTTGTCGGAGACATTTTTATTTAAGTTAGGCCACGTGACCTAACGGGTTAATCTTATCATAGTACATTGCTTCAAACTCAAAAGGCGATACATAACCCAATGCGCTGTGTACA